>JBAVML010000643.1:0-1832 GCA_049690035.1 Chthoniobacteraceae bacterium | reverse complement strand
GGATGTCCCCGCCGCCACCCACTTCGCCGCCGAGGCCGAGGCGCGCGAGACTGTCCACTGCCGGCGCGGCAGCCTTGTTGATAATGTCGGCGTCCGTCATCTTCATCGCCGCATCCTTGCCGCCTTTGTCGCCGTAGATCTTGCGCGCCTGCTCGTAGTGGTTCGCGAAATCGCCGAGGTTTTCGAGGCGGACTACACGCTCGCGGTTGCCGGAAATCGTAGCCTTCGCCATATCGACTTCGCGATCCATCGCCGCACGCCGCACCGCATCCACCTGCGGGCCGCCGCCCTTGCCCATTCCCGCCTCCTTCGCCTTGGCGTCCTTTTGGTTCTTGATCTTGCCCTTGAGGTTGTCGGCGAGCTCCGAAACCTTGTTGTCGATCTCGCTCGTGTCGTCCCAACTCTTGCCGCTCATCCAGTTGCCCAGGGTGTGCTTGATGCCGGCGAGGCTCACCGGGTTCGTAACGGCCCTGTGCTCCTTTGCCTGCTCCGCCTGCGCGGCCTGCAATTCCTTGAAGGCGTCCGCCGTCTGCTTGGCCGCTTTCGCGGAAGCTTCGTGCGCCTCCTGCAGATTGCGCGCGGTGCGAATCTGCTTCTCCATCGCCGCCGTGACTTCATCGTGCGCCTTGCGCTGTTCCGCGAGCGCATTGGCCGCGTTCTCCGCTGCGTTGGCGAAGTTCTGATACACCCCGTAGAGCTGGACGCCGACCATCAGCAACAGGCCAAGGCCCGTCGCGCCGAGTGCCACCTTCGCGGCCATGCCGAGCGCGCCAATGCCCGTCGCCGCAAGGCCGGATGCGCCAGTGAATGCAATCAGCGAAGCCGCCAGTCCGTCCACGGCGCCGATGGCCCCGAGCGCCCATGCCGCCAGCCCGATCGCTGAGATGGCGCTGATCGCGCCCACGACGACGACCCCGACCTTGACGAGCGCTTCGAGGATAGCCACGAGCGTCTCGTTTTCGGCCATCCATTTCGCCGTAGCCGAGGCCGCCGTGGCAAAGCCGCCGGTGATCTTTTCGAGGAACGGCGCGAGCCGCTCGACGGCCGGCGCGAGCGCAGTCATCACGTCGGCCCAGTTCTTCGTATTGCGAATCTCCGCTTCCGTGAACGGTGCGCCAAACTTCTGTTTGAGCGCTTGTGCGGCCGAGTTGTAGCGATCCTCGACCGCCTTGAGCTCGCCCTGCATCCCCGCCAGCGCGCCCTTGCTTTCGGCGAGCGTCGCCTTGAGCGCATCGAGGACTTCCGTGGTTGTCGCGCCGCCCTGAGCCAGCTCGACAAGGTGCCGCGCCGCGCCCTCGCTGAGCAGCCCCATCGAGCGCAGGCCCTCGGCCGCATCGTCGATCGGCTTGCCCTCGCGCAAGTCCGCGATGAACCGTCCCACGCCATCGGCCGCATCCTCGAGTGTGTTGCCCGTGGCCGCGCCCGCATCGGCGAGAAGCTGGAGTGCTTCCTCGCCCGCGAAGGCACCATGCGTGAGATCCTGCAGCGAGCGCTCGGCTTGAGCCACGCCTTCGAGCTTGAGATTGTTGCGCGCGGCGAAATTGACGAGTTCGGCAACCTTGAGCTTCGCGGCCTTGATGCCGCCGACGAACGGCGCGAACGAGCGTTGAAGCGCCTGAATGGTCTTGAGCCGGTCGAGCGCGGCCTGGAGCGAGCCGGTGTCGCGCACCAGCGCGCGGATGCTCTTGCTCATCGAGCTGAACGCGCCCGCGAACATGGCCTTCATCAGCAGCCCCTGCACGACCATTGCCGCCAGCGTCTTGACGACTGCCTTGAGCTTGTTGTCGGCCTGCGCGATCTCCGCGATCGACAACGCGAGGAAGCCCTTGTTG
>JBAVML010000642.1:0-17204 GCA_049690035.1 Chthoniobacteraceae bacterium | reverse complement strand
GACCGGCGGGGGCGCCGGTCGCAGCACGCGAGGGCGCGTGCGCTACCCATTCTGCGACCCCACGCGTTTGACGAATGTGCGTCAGTACTTTCGACCATGAACATCAATCCACAATTCAGGCGCCGCAGCCGGCCGGAGTTATGTCCGGCCTTGAATAAAGCCGGCGCAAACATCGAGCCCACACCAGTCGCGCAGGATTTCGCTGATGACGAACTGCTCGACGGTTATTCGCGCACCATCTCGGCCGTCGTGAATCGCGTCGCATCGAGCGTGGTGAACATCCAGGTCGCGGGCAAACGCGGCGCGGGCAGTGGCTCCGGATTCGTCATCGCGCGTGACGGATTCATCCTCACGAACAGTCACGTCGTCCACGGCGGCGAGCATTTCGAAGTGACGCTGCACGACGCGCGCACCTTCGCGGCGCAGCTCGTCGGCGAAGATCCCGACACCGACCTCGCGATCCTGCGCATCGACGCGGCGAATCTCCAGCACGTGCGCTTCGCAGACTCCGGAAAGATCCGCGTCGGCCAGATCGCCGTCGCCGTCGGCTCGCCATATGGCTTCCAGCAGACCGTCACTGCCGGCATCGTCAGCGCGCTCGGGCGCTCGATGCGCGCGGATTCCGGGCGCTTGCTCGACGACATCATCCAGACGGACGCCGCGCTGAACCCCGGCAACTCCGGCGGCCCGCTGGTGAACAGCGCAGGCGAAGTCATCGGCGTGAACACCGCGGTCATTCTGCCAGCGCAGGGCATTTGCTTTGCCATTGCGAGCAACACCGCGCAGCTCGTCGCCGGCTGGTTGATTAAGGAAGGCCGCATCCGCCGCAGCACCATCGGCATCGCCGGTCAGAACGTGCCGCTGCACCCGCGCGTGGTCCGGTTTCACAAGCTCCCGCGCGACCGCGGCGTGCTCGTCGCCGAAGTCGAGCCACGCAGTCCTGCGGCCCACGCCGGTATCCGCAGCGGCGATACCATTGTCGGTTTCAAAGGCCAGCCGATCGCGAGCATCGACGATCTGCATCGGCAGCTCGTGGCCGCAGAGATCGGCGTGCCTTCACCGATGATGCTGCTGCGTCAGACGGAAAAGGTCTTCGTCACCGTGGTGCCGATCGAGCTCCGGCCGACCGCTTCGCTCCCGCGCGCCCGACGCTGACCGGGCTCGCTTTAAAATCCACCTGTCCAAATAATCAGTCCCATGAGCACACCCAAAAGAATCGCCCTCATCACCGGCGGCAACAAAGGCATCGGTTTTGAAATTAGCCGGCAACTCGGCAAACTCGGCACGACCGTCCTCATCGGCTCGCGTGACAAGAAGCGCGGACTCATCGCGGCGGACTACTTGAAGACCGAAGGCATCGACGCGCACTCGGTGATCATCGACGTCACGCACGAACCTTCCGTGGATCGCGCCGCTGATTTCATCGAGCAGGAATACGGCCGGCTCGACATTCTCGTGAATAACGCGGGCATCATGGAGGAGAAGAGTTTCACGCCGAGCAATCTTCCCCACGACATCCTACACGACGTTTTCGATACGAATTTCTTCGGCGTGATCACCGTCACGCAGGCGATGGTACCGCTGCTGAAAAAGAGTGACGCCGGCCGCATCGTCAACATCTCGAGTTCGCTCGGCTCGCTCACGCTGCAATCCGATCCCGCGGGCCCCTTCGGCGACTTCAAATTCCTCGCCTACGACTCGTCGAAAGCCGCCCTCAATTCGGTCACGATTCACTTCGCGCACGAACTGCGCGGCACTGCGATCAAGGTGAATTCCGCCTGCCCCGGTTGGGTGAAGACGGACATGGGCGGCGCCGACGCCCCCGGCACTGTGGAGAGCGGCGCGGATACGCCGGTGTGGCTGGCCACACTGCCGGCCGACGGTCCCACCGGCGGCTTCTTCAATTCGCGCAAAGCGGTGCCCTGGTAACGGGCCGGCCGCATTTTCCACCTTATCCTCACTATGCTCCGAACCACCGTCATCCTTGCTGCCCTCATCCTGTCTGCACGCGCCGAATCGCTGTGGCCTCAATTCCGCGGTCCCGCGGGTTCGTCCACCGCAGTCGGCGAGCAATTACCCGCGGAACTCGATGGCACGAGTAACCTCCTCTGGCGTGCATCGATTCCGTCCGGCTCATCGTCGCCCGTCATCGTCGGCGACCGTATTTTCCTCACGGGATTCGACGGTGAAAAGCTCACCACCTTCGCGCTGAAGCGCAGCGATGGCAGCGTCGTCTGGCGGCACGATCTGAAGCCGGAAAAGGTCGAGCCTTTCATGGAAAAGCTCGGCTCGCCCGCGGCCTCGACCTGCGCGACGGACGGCGAGCGCGTCGTCAGTTACTTCGGCTCGTACGGGCTGCAGGCTTTCGATCTCGATGGCAAGGCGCTGTGGGAAGTGAAGCTACCGCTCCCGCAGACCAAGGACGGCTTTGGCTCCGGCACCTCGCCGATCATTCATGACGGCATCGTCTATTTGGCGCGCGATGAAGACGGTCCGGGTAGCGGCCTGTATGCCTTTGACGTGAAGACCGGCGCATCGCTGTGGAAGCAGTCGCGCAAGGAATTCCGCGTGAGCTTCGGCACGCCCGTCGTGTGGGACGGCGCGCTCGTGGTGCTCGCCGATACGCGGTGCAAAGGCTACGACCTCAAGACTGGCGAGGAGCGCTGGATCGTGCGCGGACTTTCCGCCTATCCCTGCACCACGCCGACCATCGGAGGCGATGGCAATCTCTACATCGCCACCTGGAGTCCCGGCGGCAGCGTCGATGAGCCGATGCCGGAATTCGACGGCCTGCTGAAGATGATGGACAAGGACAGCGACGGCAAAATCTCGCGCGAGGAAATGGCGCCGACGCCGTTCAAGGATTTCTTCGACGTGAACGACAAGAACAAGGACGGCTTCTGGGAGCGCGCCGAATGGCAGGGCAACATCGACTGGATGAAGCGCGGCAAGAATATCGTGCTCGGCATCAAGCCCGGCGGCCGCGGTGACATCACCGAGACGCACGTCCTGTGGAGCAACGAAAAAGGCGCGCCCTACGTCGCTTCACCGCTCTTCTACGACGGCAAGCTCTTCATGGTGAAGGACGGCGGCTTCACGACGCTTTACGAAGCGGCCACGGGCAAGCTGCTCTACACCAAGGAACGCCTCAGCGTGCCCGGCGATTACTACGCATCGCCCACCATCTCGGGCGGGCGCATCTTCATCGGCACCACCGCCGGCACGCTCGTCATCCTCGATGCGAAGGCCACGGACAAGCCGAGCATCATCGGCAAAATCGATCTCGGCGAATACCTCGCCGCTTCGCCCGCGATCCTCGACGGCAAAATCTACGTGCGCACCAAGGAGCATCTCGTGGCGCTCGGCGCCCGTTGAATTTCACACACCACCAACACACACCATGACCAACCACATCTCGACCGACGCGCTGCTCGCGCAACTGAACTGGCGCTACGCGACCAAAGTCTTCGATCCCGCGAAGAAAATCTCCGCTACGGACTGGGCCGCGCTCGAGCAGGCGCTCATCCTTACGCCGACGAGCTACGGCTTTCAGCCCTACCGCTTCGTGATCGTCAGTGATCCCGCCACTCGCGAAAAACTCGTCCCGGTCTCGTGGGGCCAGCGGCAAACCGTGGACGCTTCGCATTTTGTGGTCTTCGCCGCCAAGGAGACGGTGAACGAGGTCGACGTGGATCACTATCTCGCCCGCATCGCCGAAGTGCGCGGCGTTCCCGTGGACACGCTCGCGCAACTCAAGGGCATGCTCGTCGGTGATATCGTGACCGGCCCGCGCAGCGCCTGGCAGCACGAATGGGCGACGCGGCAGGCCTACATCGCCCTCGGCAATTTTATGACCTCCGCCGCACTGCTCGGCGTCGATACCTGCCCGATGGAAGGCATCGACCCCGCAAAATACGACGAGGTGCTTGGCCTCACCCAAGGCTACAAGACCGTCGTCGCTTGCGCCGCGGGCTACCGCGGCGCGAGCGACAAATATGCGGTCGCCGCAAAGGTCCGCTTCCCTGCCGACGAACTCATCGTCCGCATCTAAACAACCCACCGCCAAAATCGCACCATGAGTATTCCCACCACTGACCTCACCCAACGCCCACCGCGCAGCACCCGCGCCCGCCTCGGCGGCTACGTGCTGCTCCCTCGCATGCTCGACAAAGGCCGCGCCGAGATCGCCGGCAAGGGCGGCGAGTATCACTTCAACTGCCCGCTCGATCAACGCATCCTCGGCTTCCTCGGCATCGACGCCGAACCGCTGCGAGCCGAACTCGCGAAAGGCAAAGGCGACGGCGAAATCCTCGAGTGGATCAAAGCCAACCAGCGCAACAAACACACGGCGGCCGAGATCGAAGCATGGTCCGACGAGCAAGGCAAACGCGTGCCCGACGCGGACTCGCAGGAGTTTTTCAACGAGCTGCTCCAAGGCGCCGGCCCGCATCGTACCGACATCAAGACCTGGGCCGACCTGCTCGACCTCGACGATTACGTGACCTACGGCGGCAAGGCGTAGTCCAGCGCATGAAGTCGTGGACGATTGTCGAACGCGAAGGTCAGCGAGACCTCGCGCTGAGCGAATCGCCGCAACCCGAACCCGCCGCCGGCGAAGTGCTGGTGCGGGTTCGCGCGGTGTCGCTCAACTACCGCGACCTCACCACGCTCGACGCTCAGCGGCCGGGCAATCTGCCACCGCCCTTCGTCCCCTGCTCCGACGGCGCGGGCGAAGTGATCGGCGTCGGCGCCGGCGTCACGCGTATTCGCATTGGCGATCGTGTGGCCGGCATCTTCTTTCGCGACTGGGTGAATGGCCCCTTCGAATTGCGGTATCACAAGTCGGCGCTCGGCGGCTCCGCGCCGGGCATGCTCTGCGAGTTCGTCACCTTGCCCGAGCACGCGCTCATTTCTCTGCCCGAGCATTTGTCGTTTGAAGAAGGAGCGGCCCTTCCGTGTGCGGCGGTCACGGCGTGGCAGGCGCTCTTTTCCCGTGGTGATCTGAAAACGGGCGAAACCGTGCTCGTGCTCGGGACCGGCGGCGTTTCCGTCTTCGCGCTGCAACTCGCCACCGCCGCAGGAGCACGGGTCGTCGTGACTTCGAGCAGTGATGAGAAACTCGCGCGCGCGCGCCAACTCGGAGCTTGGGCGACGGTGAACTACAAGACCACGCCCGATTGGGATGCTGAAGTCTGGCGCCTCACGGAAAAGCGCGGCGTCGATCACGTCGTCGAAGTTGGTGGCCCAGGCACGCTTGGAAAGTCGATGAATAGCGTCACGGCCTCCGGGCAGATCGCGCTCATCGGTGTCCTCACGGGCTTCGGCGCGCCGGATGCCAGCCTCTTCCCAATCGTCGCGCGGAACGTTCGCCTCGACGGCATCTACGTCGGCTCGCGCGCCGATTTCGAAGCGCTCAACGCCTTCCTCACCGCGCACCGAATCCGACCGATCATCGACCGCACCTTTGCCTTCGACGAGGCGCGCGAAGCATACGCGCATCTCCGCAGCGGAGCCCATTTCGGCAAGGTCGTGATCTCCCTCTCCTGATGAACCCCACGACTTTTCTCCTCGGCGGCGATCTGCCGGTGAATCGCCTCGGCTACGGCGCGATGCGGCTTTGCGGCCAGCCGGGAAACTTCGGTCCGTATTCCGATTGGCCCGCCGGCGAGCAACTGCTCCGGCGTGCTGTCGAACTCGGCGTGAACTTCATCGACACCGCCGAAGCCTATGGTCCCGGCTGCAATGAAGAGCTCATCGCCTCCGCGTTGCATCCCTATCGCGACGACCTCGTGATCGCCACCAAAGGCGGTGTGACGAAAGAGTCGCCCGACAAGATTTATCCCGACGGCCGCCCGGAAAACCTGCGCCGCGGCTGCGAGGCGAGCCTCCGGCGCCTAAAGCTCGAACGCATCGACCTCTATCAATTGCACCGCCCCGATCCCGCGGTGCCCTTCGCTGACTCCATCGGCGAACTCGCGCGACTCCGTGACGCAGGCAAGATCCGCCACCTCGGGCTCTCGAATGTCACCACTGAGCAGATCGAAGCCGCGCGTGCCATCGTCCCGATTGCTTCGGTGCAAAACCGCATGAACGTCGCCGAGCGGGACGCGAGCGCCATCCTCGACTACTGCACCGCGCACGCGATCGCCTTCCTCCCCTTCGCCCCCCTCGGCGCGAATCCGATGAAGGCGGGCGCACCACTGGCGACCAGCGACACGCTCAAAGCCGTCGCCGAACGCCACGCCGCGACGCCCGCTCAAGTCGCTCTCGCCTGGATGCTCCACCGCGCGCCGAACGTCATCGTCATTCCTGGCACCACAAATTCCGCTCATCTCGAGGAAAACATTGCTGCGGGCCGCATCACCTTGAGCGAGGAAGATCTCCGCTCACTTTCCAATCCATCATGATTTCCGCTTCGCCGATCCGGCACCACCTCCTGCGCACGCTCTGTCACTCGCTCCTCGCTCTCGGCACTATTTTCTCGGGCTGTAAAAAGCAGGCGCCCGCCCAGAAGCAAGGCCCGCTGCCGGTCAATGTCGTCACTGCGATCGAAAAAGAAGTGACCGAGTGGGACGAATTCACCGGCCGGATTGAAGCCGTCGAGTCAGTCGAAATCCGCCCGCGCGTCACCGGCTACATCACCGAGGTCGCCTTCAAGGCCGGCGCAATCGTCAACGCCGGTGATCTGCTGTTCGTCATCGATCCGCGTCCATATCAAGCCGACCTCGACCGCGCTTCGGCGAATCTTGAGCAAGCCCAGGCGCAGTTGAAACTCGCGCAGATTGACTTCCGACGGGCGGAAGATTTGCGGCAGAAAAAAGTCACATCGCCCGAGGAATTTGATCAGAAAGCGGCGGCGAATCAGCAGGCCGAAGCGAGCGTGCGGTCGGCGCAGGCGGCGAAGGATGCCGCGGCGCTGAACCTTGATTTTACCAAGATCAAATCGCCGATCACCGGGCGGGTAAGCAACGAGCGCGTGACCGTCGGAAACCTCGTCCAATCAAGCATGGGCGCTGAGGGCATCCTCACCACCGTCGTCTCCATTGACCCGATCTACGTCTATGTCGATGCCGACGAAAACAGCATCCTCAAGTACCTGAAGCTGCGCGATGAGGGGAAACGCCGGTCCGCCCGCGACGAACAAATCCCGGCCTACATCGAACTCGCCAACGAGACGGGATTTCCGCACGAGGGTTACATCGACTTCGTGGACAACAAGCTCGACCCCACGACCGGCACCCAGCGTGCGCGCGGCGTTTTCAAAAGCTGGAATCCGCTGCTCGCGCCGGGCTTCTTCGTCCGCATGCGCGTGCCGGGCGCGGGCAAATATCGAGCGGTGCTGATAGAGGATAAGGTCATCAGTTCGCAGCAGGGGGTGAAATACGTGTTCGTCGTGAAAGCAGACAACACGATTGAACGTCGGAACATCGTCACCGCCACGACCTTCGAAGGCTTGCGCATCGTGAAGAGCGGTCTGAACGACGGCGACAAGGTCGTCTCCACGCGCCTGCAAATTCTCCAGCCCGGTATGCCTGTGGTCCCAATGCCGGAGCCGAAAGCCGAGCCCGCCAAGCCCGCGGATGAGCCCGCTTCTTCGCCGCCACCGGCGGCCAAGTCCGAAGAGAACAAGTGAGCGGAAAATGAACTTCGCCCACTTCTTCATCGACCGGCCCATCTTCGCCGGCGTCATCAGCATCGTCATCACGCTCGTCGGGGCGCTCGCGCTTTGGACGCTGCCGATCGCGCAGTATCCCGACATCGCGCCGCCGACGATTCAGGTCACCGCGGCCTATCCCGGCGCGAATGCGAAAACGGTCGCGGAGACCGTGGCCACGCCGATCGAGCAGCAGATCAACGGCGTGGAAAACATGCTCTACATGTCGTCGTCGAACACGAGCGACGGCATCATGACGCTCAACGTCACCTTCAAGCTCGGCACCGACATCAACTCCGCGCAGGTGCTCGTGCAAAATCGCGTGGCCATCGCCGTGCCGACGCTGCCGCAGGATGTGCAGCGCATCGGCGTGACGACGAAGAAGCAATCGCCCGACATCACCATGGTCGTGCATCTCGTTTCGCCGGACGGTTCACTCGACTCGCTCTTCACCAGCAACTACGCGCTGCTCCAGATTCGCGACGAACTCGCGCGGCTCCCCGGCGTCGGCGACGTGATGGTCTTCGGCGCACGCGAGTATGCGATGCGCGTATGGCTCGATCCCGAAAAAATCGCCGCGCGCGGACTCACCGCGCAGGACGTGACTGGAGCCATCGCCGAGCAAAACGTGCAGGTCGCCGCAGGCGTGGTCGGCGCGCCGCCAACGCCGCAGGACGCGACCGCATTTCAATACACGATCAACACGCAAGGCCGGCTCGACGATCCCGCGGCATTCGGCGACATCGTGGTGAAGACGGGCACGAACGGGCAAATCACGCGCGTGCGCGACGTGGCACGCGTGGAACTTGCGGCCAAGGATTACACTGTGAACAGCCTGCTCGGCGGCAAGCCCGCCACGGCGATCGGCATTTTCCAACTTCCCGGAACCAACGCGCTCGAAACGTCCGATATGGTGCGCGCAAAGATGAAAGACCTGAAAACGCGCTTTCCCGCCGGTCTCGATTACGAGATCCAGTACGACCCGACGACCTCGGTGCGCGAGTCGATTCACGAAGTCGAAAAGACGCTCTTCGAAGCGATCGCGCTCGTCGTGCTCGTGGTGCTCATCTTCCTGCAAAACTGGCGTGCAACGCTCATCCCGCTCATCGCCGTGCCGGTGTCGCTGGTCGGCACGTTCGCCGCGATGTCGCTCTTCGGCTTCTCGCTGAACAACATCTCGCTCTTCGGTCTCGTGCTCGCGATCGGCATCGTGGTCGATGACGCGATCGTGGTGATCGAGGCCATCGAGCATCACATCGCCAACGGCCTGAGCCCGCGCGATGCGGCGCGCAAGGCCATGGACGAGGTAAGCGGCGCGGTCGTCGCCGTGGCGCTGGTGCTCGGCGCGGTGTTCGTGCCGACGGCGTTCATGACCGGCATCACCGGCCAATTCTTCCGGCAGTTCGCGCTGACCATCGCCGTCTCCACCGCGATCTCCGCGCTGAACTCGCTCACGCTTTCGCCCGCGCTCGGCGCGATCCTTCTTCAGCCGAAAGGCGCGAGGAAAGATGCGCTGCAACGGCTGATCGACGGCTCACTCGGCTGGTTCTTCCGCGGCTTCAACAAAGCTTTCGGCTGGGCAGGCGCGAGCTACGGAAAAACGGTCAGCCGCCTCACGCGTCTCGCCGCGATCGTGCTGCTCGTTTACGTCGGTCTGCTCGGTCTCACGCTGCTCGGTTTCAAGGCCGTGCCGAGCGGCTTCATTCCGACGCAGGATCGCGGCTACGCGGCGTGCTTCTGCCAGCTCCCCGATGGCGCGTCGCTCGATCGCACGCAGGCGGTGGTGAGCAAGATGGCGAAGATCGCGCGCGAAGAACCCGGCGTGCTCGACACGATGGAGATCGCGGGCATGAACCTCTTCGGCGGCAACCAATCCAACACCGGCGCGGTGTTCCTGCCGTTCAAGGAATTCGCCGAACGCAAAGGCGCCGCGGATCAAATGCCCGCGCTGATCGGACGCCTCAACGGCCGCTTCCGCGCGGAAATTCCCGAGGCGTTCACCGGCGTCTTTCCGCCGCCGCCCGTGGCGGGCGTCGGCAATGCCGGCGGCTACCGCCTTTACATCCAGGACCGCGGCGGCGCGGGGCTCGATCAGCTCCAGGCGCAGGCCTTCGGCATGATGATGAAGGCGAATCAGAACCCGACGCTCGCCGGCAACATCACCACCTTCCGCGCCGATGTGCCGCAGCTCTGGCTCGACGTGGATCGCGTGAAGGCGAAGTCGATGAACCTGCCGCTGAGCAACATCTTCGGCACGCTCCAGACCTATCTCGGCTCGAGCTACATCAATGACATCACGCTCTTCGGCCGCACCTACCGCGTCACCGCGCAGGCCGACGCGAAGTTCCGGCTCACGCCCGAATCCATCCGCCTGCTCAAGACGCGCAACCTCAACGGCGGCATGGTCCCGCTCGGCTCCGTCGCCACCGTGCAACAGACCAACGGCGCGGACAAAGTCGTGCATTACAACATGTGGCCCGCGGCCGATCTCAATGGCGCGCCCGCGCCGGGATTCAGCACCGGCCAGGCGATGCAGACGATCGAGTCGATCGCGAAGGAGACGCTGCCGACCAGCTTCACCACCGAGTGGACCGAGATGGCGCTCCAGCAGAAGCTCGCCGGCAATAGCGCGCTCTACATCTTCCCACTCTGCGTGCTCATGGTCTTCCTCGTCCTCGCCGCGCTCTATGAAAGCTGGCTGCTGCCGCTCTCGATCATCCTCATCGTGCCGATGTGCCTGCTCAGCGCGATCGGCGGCGTGTGGCTGCGCGACATGGACAACAACATCTTCACGCAGATCGGCTTCGTCGTGCTCGTCGGTCTCGCCTGCAAGAACGCGATCCTCATCGTGGAATTTGCGAAACAGATCCAGGACCGCGACGGCGTGGACCGCTTCAAAGCCGCGGTGGAAGCATGCAAACTCCGACTGCGCCCGATCCTGATGACTTCGTTCGCCTTCATCCTCGGCGTGCTCCCGCTCGTGCTGAGCAGCGGCGCCGGCTACGAAATGCGCCAGGCGCTCGGCACCGCCGTGTTCTTCGGCATGCTCGGCGTCACCGCGTTCGGGCTCTTCCTCACGCCCGTGTTCTACGTCGTCATCATGTGGTTTAAGGAGCGCGGTGCGAAAGCAAACGACGCACTCCCGAAACCGGGCATCGAGCCGCCGGCCGCCATCGCCGCACACTAGCAACCTCCGCTCGCGACGCACCGCCCAGCTTCGTAACGTCGCTCCATGAAATTCGAAATCGTCATTGTCGGCGGAGGCTTTGCCGGTGCGTATTGCGCGCGCACGCTGGTGCGTGAACTCGGGCACGGATGCGAGGCGCGAGTGGCCATCGTCTCGGAAGACAACGTGCTCACTTTTCAGCCGATGTTGCCGGAAGTCGCCGGCTCATCGCTCTCGCCGTTCGATGTGGTGAATCCGCTCCGCGATTTCTGCCGCGGCGTGAATGTCCTGCGTGGCACGGTGCGCGCCGTCGATTGGCAGAAAAAAACGGTGAGCCTCGATGCGGGCCGCTTCACTCCGGATCACACGATCGAGTTCGAGCACCTCGTGCTCGCGATGGGCAGCATCGTCGATTTCAGTCAGGTGCCCGGCATGGCGCAGCACGGCCTGCCAATGAAGACCGTCGCGCACGCGCTGCGGCTGCGCTCGGCGGTGATCAATCGACTCGAAGAAGCGAACCTCACCGACGACCCGGTCGCGCGTCGCAAGCTGCTCACCTTCGTGGTGGTCGGCGGCGGCTACACCGGCGTGGAGACCGCAGGCCAGCTCCTCGACTTCCTGCATAACGTGCAGCCGCTCTACTCGAATCTCCGCGGCGAAAAGATCCGCATGATCCTCGTCCACAGCCGCGCCCATTTGCTCGCGGAGATCGGCGAGGAACTCGGCGACTACGCGCAGCGAGTGCTCGAGCGGCGCGGGATGGAGATGATCCTCAACACGCGCGTCGTCGAGGTGGATGTCGATGAAGCGGTGCTCAGCAATGGCACGACGATCGAGACGCACACGGTCATCTCCACGGTTGGAAATTCGACGCACCCGGTGATCGTCGATCTCTGCAAGCAACTCGGCGTGGCTCTGGTCAAAGGCCGTCTTCCCACCGAGCCCGCGATGCGCGTCACGGGACAGACGAATCTCTGGGCCGCTGGCGACTGCGCGGCGGTTCCGTGGAGCGGCGATTTTTCGCCGCCGACCGCACAGTTCGCGCTGCGTCAAGGCGTGCAGCTCGCGCACAATGTCGCTCGCGTGCTGCGCGGTGAAGCGCCCCGGCCTTTCACCCACAAAAACCTCGGCCAGCTCGCGACGGTGGGAGAACGCGCTGCCGTCGCCGAAATGTTCGGTTACCGTTTCAGCGGCTTCATCGCGTGGTTCATGTGGCGCACCATCTACCTCGCGAAACTTCCCGGCCTCTCGCGCAAACTCCGGGTGATGGTCGATTGGACGTTCGAGCTTTTCTTCCCGCGCGATGTCAGCCTGCTCGTGCCGCCGCCCGAGGAGCCGCTGCAACCGGTGCATTATCGCAAGGACGAATCGCTCTTCACAGTGGGCACGCACGCGCGGAGCTTTATTGCCGTGCAGCGCGGAAACATTCGGGTGCAGCAAGATGGACAGCCGGCTCGCGAATTCGGGCCGGGCGAAATGCTCGACAGCGAACTTCAGGATTCGACCGGCTCGTGGACTTGCGCAGCCATCGCCACGGAGCCGACCGATGTGCTGATCGTGCGCGGCGCCGCACTCGCGCTCTTCCAGAAAACGCGCTCCCGGGTCACCGAAGCCCCTTTGAAATAATGCGCCTCGCCATCGCCTCCGATCACGCTGGATTCGCCTACAAGAGCCGTCTCATCGAGATGCTCGCGGCGGAAGGTCACGAAGTGCGCGACTTCGGCACGCACTCCACGGAGCCGGTCGATTATCCGCGCTTCATCGCGCCCGCGGCGGAAGCCGTGGCCCGTGGCGAATGCGAGCGCGGCATCGTGCTCGGCGGCTCGGGCAACGGCGAACAGATGGCGGCGAATAAAGTCCACGGCATCCGCTGCGCGCTCTGCTGGAGCATCGACTCGGCGCGGCTCGCGCGACAGCACAACGACGCCAACGTGATCGCCATCGGCGAGCGCATGGTGCCGCTCGAACTCGCGCTCGAAATCGTGCGCACCTGGCTGGGCGCGGAGTTTGAAGGCGGGCGCCACATCGTGCGGATCAACGAGCTCGCCGCGCTCGAAACCAGCCCTTGGAACGCCGAACCCGGCGCGTTTCCCACCCACGAAAAGACGCTGCTCATCCGGCCTGAATTCCTCAACCAACGCGGCACCGTCTTCGGCGGCTACATGATGCAGTGGGCCGACGACATGGCCTTCAACGCCGCCTCGCTCACCTTTCCGCAAGCATCGTTCGTTACCCGCCGCTTCGACGCGTTCGACTTCACCACACCGGTCGCGAATGGCGACATCCTCAAAGTTTACAGCCGTGTGCAGCGCATCGGCACCACCTCCTGCGTCGTGGCAGTCTGGTGCGTGAATGCGCGAACGCGGGAGAATGTCTTCAGCACCGTCGCAGTGATGGTCCACATCGGAGCGGATGGGGCGAAGGCTGCGATTCCGGTGTGAGCAAAAGCTCGGCACGAGGCGCGCGCATTGCTAGCCACTCGCGCGATGCCTTCTCTCCCGACCGTCAGCGTGATCCTCGCCACCTGGCGTCGCGACGAGTCGTTGCGCCTCGTGCTCGGCGACCTGGCGCGACAGGAGGGCGTGAAGGCCGAGGTGGTGGTGATCGATCAAAATCAACCAGTCACTGCGGCGACAGTGTTCGCGGAATTTCGCAGCTCGCCGCATCAGCTCACCGTGCTGCCGCACGCGCCGGGCGTCGTCGCTTCGCGGAATGACGGCGCCAAGATCGCGAGCGGCGAAGTGCTCGTCTTCATCGACGACGACGTGCGCATCGACTCGCCGCGTTATCTCGAAATCATCGCGCGCAATTTCGCCGACCCGCAGCTCGACGCGATCTGCGGGCAGGAACTTTCGCCGCCCCACTATCGGTCGAGCGACACCGAGCAGGGACCGTTCGACAGCGCCTTCGAGGAAGCGTGTTTCTTCTACCGCGCCACGACTCAGCGCCGGGAAGTCTTTCACCTCGCCACCTGCAACTGTGCCATCCGCCGCAGCGCATGGGAGAAAATCGGCGGGCTCGATCCGATCTTTGCCGGAAACTCCTACGGCGATGACTACGACCTCGCGCTGCGCATGCGCGCGGCGGGGATGAAGATCGTCTTCGATCCCGAAGCCTCCGTCCGCCACACTCGCGCGGCGATGGGCGGACTGCGCCTCGATGATCCATGCAATCCCTGGAGCGAGGCCGATCGCTACGTTTCGCTTTGGGTCTTCTATCTGCGGCACGTGACGCCGAAATGGCGCCGCTGGTATTTGCGCGACGCGATCGTTGGCAAAAGCATTCTGCTCCGACGCAACTTCACTCGCCCGTGGCGCTGGCCATCCATCATGGCAGGTCTGCTCATCGCCTATCGGCGCGCACGGCGCGCGGCGCTCACTCCGCCCTGACCACCACGATGTCGCTCGGGTGCAGGCTGCACCAGAGCGTCTCGCCCTTGTGAAAGCACTCCTGCGTCGCACTTTCGTTCGCGACGACGACGGTAAGCTCGAGGCCGCCCTCGGTCTTGAGTTCAAGTTGATCGGTAGCGCCCTTGAATAGTTCGTCCTCGACCGTTGCCTCGAACACGTTGGTGCCGGATGGCTTCTCCTTCTGCAGATGCACTTTCTCGGGTCGAATGGAGACGAGCAGGTCGGTCATCGTATCGAGCCGGCTTTCACTCGGGACAAGGACTTCGACATCACCGACCAGTCGCAGCCGCGTGAAGTTGCCCTCATCGGCCACGAGCTTCGCTTCCAGGATGTTCGCCTGACCGATGAAGTTCGCCACAAAAGTAGTCTGCGGCGAGTGATAGATGTCGGTGGATTCTCCGAGTTGCTCGATTCGGCCCTTGTTCACCACGGCGATGCGATCCGACATGGTAAGCGCTTCCTCCTGATCGTGAGTGACGAAGACGAAGGTGATGCCTAGTTTCTTCTGCAGCCGCTTGAGTTCCACCTGCATGAGATGCCGCAGCTTGGCGTCGAGGGCGGAAAGTGGCTCATCGAGCAGCAGGACCTTTGGCCGGCAGACAATCGCGCGGGCGAGAGCGACGCGCTGGCGTTGCCCGCCCGAGAGCTGGCTGGGCTTGCGCTGCTCCATTCCTCCGAGCGAGACGAGTTCCGTTGCTTCCTTCACCCGCTGGACGATCTCCGGCTTCGGCAGCTTTTGCATCTTCAGGCCAAAGCCAATGTTTTCCTCCACGGTCAGGTGCGGAAAGAGCGCGTAACTTTGGAAGACTTGATTGACGTTGCGCTTGTAAGGCGGAAGATGGGTGACGTCCTGACCGTTCAGCCAGACGCTTCCTTCCGTTGGGATTTCGAAGCCCGAGATCATCCGCAAGATCGTGGTCTTGCCGCAACCGGAAGGTCCGAGAAGAGTCAGAAACTCACCGGCTTCGATCGAGAGGTTGATGTCGGTGACAGCGGTGAAGCCGCTGAAGCGCTTGGTGACGTTTCTGAGTTCGACCATGTGGTCCATTTGGCAATTAGGCGCCACTGAACCAATTCAGCCTCTGGGGAACAAGATTGATGTTGATCTGTTTGGTTTCGAGATAGGCATCGAGGCCGAAGGTGCCTAGCTCACGACCGATTCCGCTCTGCTTGTAGCCGCCCCACGGGGCTTCGTTGAAGGTCGGGTGATAGGTATTCAGCCACGTGATTCCCGCGCGCAGCTTCCGCAGCACGCGCAAACCCTTGCCTTGATCGCCGGTGAAGACGCTGCCGGCTAGTCCATAGACCGTGTCGTTCGCGAGATGGATCGCGTCCTCCTCGCTATCGAAGAGTTGCACGACCAATACCGGCCCGAAGATCTCTTCGCGCACGATCTTCATGTCCGGCCGGGTGTTCACAAAGATCGTTGGCGCAACGAAGTTGCCTTTCGCCAACTCACCGCCGAGACGAGTGCCGCCGCAAAGTAGCACCGCGCCTTCGGCCTTCCCTGCTTCGATGTAGGCGAGCACGCGGGCCGTATGCTCCGGAGTGACCAACGGCCCCATCTCGGTCTTCGGATCGAGTCCGTCGCCGACGATGATCTTGTTTGTAGCCTCCGCGAGGCGCGGGAGGAAGCGATCGGCTACGCTGCGCTCCAGCAGCAGCCGCGATCCCGCGCTGCACACTTCGCCCTGCCCCGCGAAAATGCCGAACATCGCAAACTCAATCGCCACGTCGAAATCCGCATCGGCGAAGATGATGTTCGGACTCTTGCCGCCGAGTTCGAGCGTGACCTTTTTGATGTTCCCGGTCGCGGCCGTCATAATCTTACGCCCCGTCGCGGTGCCACCCGTAAACGCGATCTTGTCCACCCGCATGCTCGCAGCCAGCGCCTGCCCAACCGTCGGGCCCGGACCAAGAAGGAGCTGCGCCGCACCCTGTGGAAAGCCCGCTTCGGCGATGAGTTCGAAGAGCTTCACCGCGGTAAGGGGCGTGGCCTCAGCCGCCTTGAGGATGCAGCAATTTCCCGCCGCCAAACCAGGCGCGAGTTTCCATGCCGCCATGAGCAACGGATAGTTCCACGGGATGATCTGGCCGCAAACACCGATCGGCTCGCGCACTACTATCGATTGAATCGTGGGATCACCAACCTCGTAGGTTTGCCCCAGCGGCTTCGTGATCAAACCCGCATAATAGCGAAAACAGCCTGCGGCGTCCGCGACGTCGAACTTCGCCTCGCGAAGCGGCTTCCCGTTGTTGCGCGTTTCGAGCAGCGCAAGTTCGTCACCGTGTCGCTCGATGAGATCGGCAAGTTTGAAAAGGTAGCTCGCCCGCTCCGGTGCCCGCATCTGCGGCCACGGTCCTTCGTCGAAGGCCTTTCGCGCGTGCCCGATCGCGACTTCCGCATCGCGTTCATTGCCATCGGCCGCCTCGGCGATCACTTCGTTGCTGGCGGGGTTGAGGATTTGGCGCGTGCCGCCATCGACCGCCTCGACCCACGCGCCGTTGAGGAACATCGGGAGTGTTTTCATGGAGAAACCAAAAGTGTAACCCAATGTCGGCTCGCTCCCGCGGAAGGCAACTCCGCTGCGCTACATCCGCTCGACCTCGCGCTTCTCCACGAAAATTTGCAGTCCCTCACGCGAGAAGTTCTCCATCAAAAGCTCGGGGTCGAGCGCCTCTGGCATCATTACTCCCCGTTCCTTGATCTTGTCCGTCACGAGCAGTCGAGCCGTCAGCGCGGGCGGGATGCCCGTCTGGATGACCGTGAGCGAGTAACCCCATTTTTCGTACGCATCGCGATGGCTATCCATCGTGTAGATGAAGTATTCGACTCGCTTGCGATCCTTGGTGCCGCGGACCTCGGTGCCGACGCAGGAGTATCCATCGACGGTCGCCCCGAGTTGCGCCGGCTTGGGAAGATTCGCGGTCGCCACGCGGATCGGGGATACTTCCACCCCGTCCACCTTGACCT
>JBAVML010000641.1:0-5098 GCA_049690035.1 Chthoniobacteraceae bacterium | reverse complement strand
GGTCAATATGTGCCGGTGATCATGACCATCATTTTTTCCGGTGCGCCGGTGCTCAATGCGCTGATCTCGCTCACGCTCAATCCGCCGCCGAATGGCTGGAGCTCGATTCCGGCGCCCTTCTGGCTCGGCATGTTGCTCGCCGTCTCGGGTGGCGCGCTGGTCACCAAATTCAAACCCGGACCTGCGCCGGTGAAGAAGCCGGCGGTAGTCGTGGCGAGCGAGCCCGCGACGAAGTAGTTCGCTCGCATGCTGCGCGCCGATGTCTGAGCAACTCGAGCGGCTGCGCGCGCTGGTCGCGGCGATCACGCCGGCGAACCGCTTCCAATCTGCGCGGCTCGCGGCCGCGGGGATCACGGCGAGCGTTGCGAGCCTCGAAGAGTTTTGCGCGCGGATACCGTTTACGACCAAGGCGGAACTCGTTGCGGACCAGGCGGCGAATCCGCCGTTTGGTTCAAACCTCTCCGATCCGCTCACGAGCTACACGCGCTTCTGCCAGACGAGCGGCACGACCGGTCGGCCGCTCATCATCCTGGATACCGCCGAGAGCTGGGATTGGCTGCTCGGCAATTGGGCGCACATCTATCGGGCGGCGGAAATCGTTCCGGGTGATCGGCTCTATTTCGCATTCTCATTCGGTCCATTTCTCGGATTTTGGACCGCTTACGATGCAGCGGCGAAGCTCGGATTTCTTTGCATTCCCGGCGGTGGCTTGGGAACGACCGCGCGCCTTCGAGCCATCGTGAAGCACGGTGCCACCGTCCTCTGTTGCACGCCGACTTACGCGCTGCACCTCGGCGAAGTCGCGGCGCGCGAAGGCATCGACTTGCGGAATTCGTCGGTGCGGATCGTGATGGTGGCTGGCGAGGCGGGCGGGAGTGTGCCCGAGATCCGCGCGAAGATCAGCTCGATCTGGAATGGCGCGCGGGTCGTCGATCACTACGGGATGACCGAGGTCGGGCCGGTGGCGTTTCAGGAGCACGAGGACATATTGCGCATCATCGAGGACTCTTACTTTGCCGAGATCATCGACCCGCAGACGGGCCAACCCATCGCCGAAGGTGAAGCCGGCGAACTTGTGCTGACCACGCTCGGGCGCTCTGCCTGCCCGGTGCTCCGCTATCGCACCGGGGATCTGGTGCGGCGCATTTCCGATGCACCCGGCTTTGCGCTCGCCGGTGGCATCCTTGGGCGGGTGGACGACATGATCGTCGTGCGTGGCGTGAATCTCTACCCAAGCGGCGTCGATGCAGTGCTCCACCGTGCGGCAGAGATTGCGGAGTATCGCGTCGAAGTGATCCGGCGTGTCGCGCTTGTGGAGATCGAGATCATGATCGAGAGCGCCGACGAATCCGCAGCGTCGAAAGCTGAAGCGGCGCTCGCGTCGGCATTTTCGTTGCGCATCCCAGTGCGGCGTGTGGAGCCAGGATCGCTGCCGCGTTTTGAAATGAAGGCTCGGCGCTGGGTCACCCGCTAGTCGAACTCAGTCCGTCTCCGAGATCGCCTCGTCCTGCTGCGTGACCCGCACCACTTCCTCGACGGTGGTCTGGCCTTGGAGCACGCGGCGCCAGCCGTCGTGGCGGAGCGTGTCCATGCCGTCCATCACAGCGCGCGCTTTCATCGCGCTGCCGGTTTCCTTGCGGATGACCATGCGGCGGAGGTTTTCATTCACCGGGACGATTTCGTAGATCGCCGAGCGGCCACGATAGCCGGTCTGGCGGCAGTGTTCGCAGCCGCGGCCGTGGTAAAATTTCATGTCCTCTGGGAATGGCGCGCCGATCTCGCGCAAGTAGTCCACAGGGTAGCCGGTCTCTTCTTTGCAATCCGGACAGATGGTGCGCACGAGGCGCTGGGCGAGGAAGCAGCGCACGACGCTGGCGAGCAGGAACGGCTCGATGCCCATGTCGAGCAGGCGGGTGATGCCGCTCACGGCGTCGTTCGTATGTAGCGTGGAAAAGACCAGATGGCCGGTCATGGCTGCGCGGATGGCGATCTCCGCGGTTTCGAAGTCACGAATTTCTCCGACCATGACGATGTTCGGATCCTGACGAAGGATGGCGCGGAGGCCATTGGCGAAGGTGAGGCCGATGTCGCTCTTCACGTCGATCTGGGAGACACCGGGCAGGCGATATTCCACCGGCTCCTCGATGGTGATGATTCGGCGGGTCACCGCGTTGATCGAGGTGAGGAAGCTGTAGAGCGTCGTCGATTTTCCCGAGCCCGTGGGACCGGTGACGAGGATGATGCCGTTCGGTTGGGTGAGCAGAGCCTTGCAGATTTTCACCTGCTTCTCGCTCATGTCGAGACGGTCGATCCCGAAGGCGAGCGACTCGGAACGCGAGAGCAACCGCAGCGAGATCGATTCGCCATTCACCGTGGGGATGGTGGAAACGCGGACGTCGATAAACCCGGTGGAGGTGTTGAGATTGATGCGTCCGTCCTGCGGCAGGCGGCGCTCGGCGATGTCCATGTGCGCCATGACTTTCAAGCGCGAGATGATCGCGCTCTGGAGCACGCGGAGCTGCGGCGGCACGGCGACTTCATGCAGGATGCCGTCGATGCGGTAGCGGATGCGCAGATCATTTTCGAGTGGCTCGACGTGAATATCGGTGGCGCGTTCGACGATGGCTTCGCGGATGACCTGGTTGACGAACTTGACGACGCTGGCCTCCGGATCATCGCTGGTGATGTCCGTCGCGATGTCTTCCGGATTCTGGTCGTCGTAGGTCCGGGTGGACTGGAGGATCTCCTCGAAGGTCTCGGCGCCGACGCCGTAGAGCGATTTGATCGTGCGCACGAGCTGGCTGCGCGGAACGATATGCCACTCGAGTTTTTTCCCGGTGAGCTGCTGCTGGGCGAGCCGGCGAGAGACGGGGTTGAAGACGTCGAAGGTCGCGAGCTTCACCGTCGTGTCGCTCACCGCGAAGGGCAGCACCTGATGCTTGAAGACGAAGCGACTGGGGAGCAGTTGCAGCACGCTGCGCTCGACGCGCGTCGCCTCGATGTTGTCGAAGGGCGAGCGGAAGAGTTTCGCGAGTTCCGCCGCGAGCTTGTATTCATCGACCTTCCCGGTGTTGAGCACCTCGCTGGTCCACGATTCGCCCGAGGCGGGCTGGATCGCGGCGAGCTGCGCGGCTTCTTCGTCGGCGACGCCGGTGGCGCGCAGGACGTCGATCAGGGCTTTGCGGGAAGTCACGAGCGGATCAGCGCAGCGCTTCGCGGAAGGTGGTGCGCGCCGCCGGCCTGACGGGGATAGCTTTCCTCACCGGAATGTTTGGCTCGGCATCGGTGCGGCTGCGCGTGGTGGTGGGGTACACCGTCGCCTCAAGGTCCGGCGGCATGCTGTAAAACTCTTGATGCTTCTCGCGAGTGGAGGTGTCTTCCTCCGGAGTCCAACTCACTTCCGGGCGAATGAGGATGACGAGCTCCTGGCGGATGCGTTCCTTCGTGGTGTTGCTGAAAAGGTAGCCAATCACCGGGATGCTGCTGAGCAGTGGAATGCCCGAACGCGCCCGATTGGTGCTCGCCTTGATCAATCCTCCGAGGACGAGGGTAGCCTGGTTGGGCACGGTGACGTGGGTCTTCACGTAGCGGGTCGAGATGGTGGGGATGTCGTTATTGTCGATGCGCGTCGAGCCGGAGACCTCGTCGTTTTTTTGCAAGACATCGAGGTCCACCTCGCGCTCGGAATTGATCAAAGGCACGACCTCGAGCTGCAGGGCGACGCGCTTGAATTGCACGCTCGAGTTGGTCACCAAGCCTGCGTTGCCGGCGGTGACGGAATTGACGGAACTCTGGATATTCGTCGGCACCGCGATCTCCGTGCCCGAGGCGATGATCGCCTTTTTCAAATTGCTCGTGAAGACGCTCGGCCGCGAGACGACGCGGAAGCGGTTCGTGTTTTCCAGCGCCGTGACAATGGCGGTGAGGGTATTGCCGCCCGCGACGAATCCGGTGAGGCCGCTGCCGCCGGCTGCGGCGATAGCGGTGACCGTATTCTGGTTGAGCAGATTATTGAAATTCAGCACTCCGCGCCCGGAGCTTAGGTTCACCAAATTTGTCGCTCCGCCGGTGCCCGTATCGGTGCCGGTGGTTGTACCTGTGCCCGTGCCGGTTCCAGTGCCAGTTCCCGTGCCGGTGCCAGTCCCTGTGCCGCCGGAGTTGAGCACGATCGGGCTGAGACCCAGGCCGGCGTTGCGGATGACGTATTCGATGCCGAACTGCTCCTTGTCGTTGAGATTCAGCTCGCCAATGACAACGTGAAACATCACCTGCGGCGCGCGCTTGTCGAGTTCGTCGATGACCTTGAAGAGCTTCTGCTTCACGTCCTCGCTGCCCACAATGATGATCGAATTCGTGCGTGGGTCGGCGATGATACGGGTGTTGCCCACGGTCACGGCTTGCGGCGTCGTGTCCACGGATTCCGTCGAGAGTCCTTCGGAGACATTGAAGTCTCCGCCGCCACCGCCGCCGGCACTGCCGTTCAGTCCGCCCTGGCTGTTGTTCCCGAAAAGGCTGCCGTTGCTGCCGCTCTGTCTCCCGCCCTGCTGCGTCTGACCAGGCTTTGCACCGGCCCCGCCGCCTTCTTCTTTCGCGCCCGGATCGGAGATGGCCTTCACGGCGGCCTGGAGGACGTCGGTCGCCTTGACGTATTTCAACGGCCGCGAGATCGGGGTGCCAAATTTCACGTCCTGATCAAACTCGCGAATCAGCTTTTCGACGAAAGGCATGTTCGCCGGACGGGTGACGACGTGAATGCGGTTGGTCCGCTTGTCGGCGGTGATCTTGATCTTGCCCAGGATGATGTTCTCCTCGTTCGGCCCGCCCGCGGTGATCTCAATCGTCGTGGCCGCGGCCTCGCCGAGGGCGCCCGCCGGCACCGGCAATCCCTCGGGCGTGGTCGCGATCCGGGGCGCGGACGGCGCACGGTTGCCCGCCCCGCCGGGCGCAGTGCCGGGTTGTTGCTGGTTCTTCGTCAGGATTTCCTCGAGCTTTTTCTGCACGTCGTCGGCGTCGGCCCGCTCGAGTTCGAAGAACTTGCTCAGCACCTCCGCCGGCGGCACGTCGATCTCGCGGATGACCCGCAGCACTTGGCGGATGA
>JBAVML010000640.1:0-7024 GCA_049690035.1 Chthoniobacteraceae bacterium | reverse complement strand
CCTTTACAGCCTCACTAAAGGCGGTTTCCTTGGCAATCGTCACGTTGCGCACCTTTGCCGCTTTGCGAGGCGTGGAAGCTTTGCCCGCGAGTGTTTTCGGGAAGTTGATACGGTGGACAATTACGCCTCCAATTCGATCGGCGATTGCCCCTCGTAAAGTGTCCGCCGTGTGGATGTCACGCTTGCGGATGCCGCAAGCGGGAGTCACGCAATACTTGTCGATTCGGGAGAGGGTGGAATGGTTTTTCATAGGTGCGTATCCTAGCTGGTAAGCTAGTAACTTGTCACGCTCAAAAGTGGGGAAACTTTCGATCAATCTCGTCTTACTTACTAGGGGAATGAAGCGTAAGGGATTCGCCTCGCGCTCTCTCGCTCGCCTCACTTTTCCTCACTTACTAGGGGAATGAAGCGTAAGGGATTCGCTCTCTCGCCTCGCGCTTCCACGCTCGCCTCGCCTTTCCTCACTTACTAGGGGAATGAGGCGTAAGGGATTCGCTCTCGCTAACCTTACACAAGGCTTACTTATGAATAAGTAAGCCTATCATTTCCCGTCGAGATTCTTGGATTCGGACTTAACCCGTCGCGGTTTCGCTTTCGCGGTCGCGTCCATCCATTCAATTGTCGCGAGGACGAACTCTGGCTCGGGGGTCATGCCTTGATTGAGCACGCGAGCGATCTGGACGACGCGGCTCTCCATGCTGTTGCCGTCGCGGCAAAGGAAGCGGGCGAGCTCGGCCTTCGCGCCGCGTTCGGATAGCGCGGCGGCGAGTTTTACGCGCCAGGCGTCGGTCCGCGGCGTCCTCATTTCCCGTCGTCCTTACCTAGCCGGAAGCCAGTGAGGAACTTCGCCGCCTCCTTCACGTATTTCCACGCGCGGCCGTAGTCGCGCAGGGATTCGCTCAGGTTTATGTAGTAGGGCTCGGTGACTCCGTGAAACTTCGCTACGGCGTCCTCGTAGGCGTCGAGTTGGTCGGGCGGGATCGCCTCACCTTCGGTGATCGTCGCCCCGACGGCCGCGGGTAGCGTGACGTGGAATGAGATGAATTCGTCCCAGCGGTCCCGCGGCACGTTGCGCAAATCGACAGGCAGAGGGCCGCCGGCGTCGACAATTTCCTGTTCCGCCTCACGCAAGAGTGCGGCCATCGTCTTGTTCGTCTCGAAGTAGTCGGATGAGTCCATGTTGGTTGGTTCTACCTTCTAGGGGAACGAGGCGTAAGGGATTCGAATCGGTGCTTCGGATGATCGTCGAGGCGCTGCGTTCCTCAACCTTATATAAGGTTCGGTCAGTTGACACGGGCGGGGAGTCAAAAACCACTCCCCTCGATGGCTTCACCTGAATGGCTCGAAATCTTTCGCGGCTACGACAATGACGAACTCCGTGCCGCTCACGCCCTGTTGAAGAAGGGCGTTTCGCCCTTCGCGCAGCAGGGAAACGGGGCGAAGAGCTACGCCAAGGATCAATCGCTGAGCTCCATGCTGAGCGCGAGCACCCGCGTCATGGCCGAGCGCGGACTGATCTCCCCGACCACGGAACGCCGTGGCGGTGTCGTCGCGGTCACTGACTTCTCCGGCCAATGAGCGCCAGGCAGATCGCACCGGTTCAGTTCGGCACCACGACGCAATCCCTCAGCTACGTGCCGGGAATTTCCGGCCCGCTCACCGCGCTGCAGATGCCGAATGGCGCCATTCAGTTTGCCAGCTACGGCGACAAGCCCTGGCAGCGCGGGGGTAGCGGCGGGCAGGCCGGCAACGCAGCGAGCGAGAGCTGGAAGAAGCACAAGAACCGCGTCAAGGCGATGTGGGACGCGCGCGACCTCTGCACGCACGATTGGATCGGCGGCGCGCTCGGCAAGGTCGTCGTCTATGTGGTCGGCGAGCTCGAGTGCAAATCGAACACCGGCGATCCGGAGATCGATGCGGCTTACGATCAATACTTTCACGCATGGTGCGGCGACGACCACGACGAGGACGGCACGTATCCGTGTGACATCACCGGACGCCACCGCTTCATCAAGCTCGTCCAACTCGCGCTGCTCGCGATGCTGGTGGACGGCGATCACGGCTTCGTCATCCGCCTCGAAATCGACGGCATCAAGCTCCAGTCGATCGAGGCCGACCGTATTGGCTCGCCCATCGACGCGCAGCAGACGGAGACTTACATCGGCGGCTTCACCATCGACGAGGACACGGGCAAGCCGATCACGATTCGCGTGTTTCAGCGGACCCGGCACGGCCAGTACGTCAAGCCGGTCGAGATCGAGCCGGAGCGCTTCGTCCACATCTGGGACCCCGACCGCGTGGACCAATACCGCGGCGTGACGGCGCTCCTGCGCCTGCTCGAAGACTGCCGCGACCTGCGCGAGACGCTCGAAGCCGAGCGCATCGCGATCAAGGATCAGTCGCAGTTCGTCGGCACTGTCACGAGTAAGACCGGACGGAATGGGGCGGGTGACTGGGAGGACGACGTGGTCACCGGCACCAAGACGCAAAAGGCGATGTGGGGTAAGTGGCTAAGGATGGGAGAAGGCGAGAGCGTGAACTTCCTCACGCCGAGCTCGCGGCCGAGCGGTGCGTTCATGCAGTTCATGCAGATCCTCATCCGCAAGATGGCGATCAGCTTGAAGCTCAGCTACGGCTTTCTGTGGGACCTGGCCATGCTCGGCGGCGTTTCGCAGCGCGTCGAGGTGCGCGGCGATGAGCGGCAGATCAATCACTGGCAGCGCATTCTGGTGGATCGGATGCTGCGCCGCGTGCGCCGTGCGGTGCTCGACTACGGGATTGCGATGCGCGAGATCCCGGCGCATCCCAGCTACCGGCAATGCACTTGGCACTTCGGCGAGCGGCTCATCACCGATGCCGGCTACGAGGTCAACAACGACGTCACGCTGCTCAACAACGGACTGGTCGCCGCCGACGACGTGGCGACGAAATACAGCCGCAATGGCGGCGGGCTCTCCGATGTGCTCCAGCGCAATGCGGCGGCTGTCCTCCGCGCACAGCAAATTTCCGGCGATTCGCGGGTGCCGATCGAACTGCTCGCCGCGCAGCTCTGGCCGAATGCGACGCAGCTTCTCGCTGCGAGCAACACGCCGCCCGAGCCACCGCCTGAGCCCGGTAGCATCGAGGCCATCGGCGACAAGGGCGCGAAGCAAATCACCGAGATCCTCATCGCCGTCGCCAATGACCAACTCGATCGCGACTCGGCGATCAACACCCTCGTCACCGTGTATGGGCTCGACCCTGCGCACGCTGACCTGATCACGCCCCCGCAAGGCATCGCGAACATCATGAATCCGCCGCAGCCGCCGACCGTGCTCCCCTCGCTGGCCGGCAAGCGGACTCCGCCGACTGGAAACAAACGCCCGCGCCCCCATGCTGCATGAAACTCTGGCAACAGATCCGCCACCTTCGCCGAGCCCTCGGACAAGTGAGCCGATGGACCCTCCGCAAGAAACTCCGGGCGGCTCGCTTCCTGTAGATTCCATTGCCTTCGCTGACGTGAAGCTGCGGGATCTTCTCCATTCGACGGACGATTGGGCGCAGAAGTGCATCGAGCGCCGGGGCCGCGATGAATGTTTCCGCCACGACGTGGTCAAGCTGCGCCTAGCACGCGTTCGCGTGGCCGAACTCCTTCTGCTCGTGCCGCCCTCCGACCCCTAGGGCGTAAGCGATGCGGAATAATCGATCTTACTTTCCGGAATTCTTAAGGATTCGTTGGATGATGGAATCAGGATCGTAAAACCCCTTCGGCCCCTTCCCTGGCGGGTTATTCCGTCTGACGTAGACCTTGACGTCGGAAACAGGAATAACCTGATTATCGAGAACAATTTCCTGGTGCGTGGTTGGTCCCTCCGATGTCAGCCGCACGAAACCGCTCAACATCACTTTCCCGTCGTCGTTACGTTCGACTTTCAATTTTCCGGCGACATGCTGGGGAGACTCATACTTGGCGTAATTATTAACTACCTTGACGAACCCCGAATCTTTTTCGCTAAACGTAATTTCCTTCGATTCGAGCCGGCCGAGTTGGACTAGGACTTGAACTGCGCCTGCGGTGAAGCTGCTCCACGGCCCTTTTGGAACGTTGGTAGAGCCCATCTCCAGCATGAGGAGGTGGCTTCCATCGGAGATCCTTAGGCCATCATCGATGGTCCAGCCTCCATCGGCGAAATTGATCGTAACATCTTTGACAATCTCGCACTTCGTTAGAGGTATTTTCACCGGCTCAGTCCGATACCGGATGAGAAAGAACTTAAAGTCCTTCTCTGTGCGAAACGGCCCCTTCGGTTCGATTGATCCAATATCTTCCCACCCCTCGCTTTGACGATCCAGGAACTTCACATGTTCGGAAATCGCGGAGACTTCATCCGCCTTTAGGCGGCGATAATCCAGATAGGTGCCAAACTTTTTCCAATACTCGTCTCTCGGGAAGCTAGTTAGCCTCGTTACGACGCCATTTTTGAGTTCGAGCAGGGTCACTTCGGTATTCTCGACCATCTCGTGACCCTCAACGTCGTCTTGATGCTTGTAGGTACGCTTAACCGGCTTGCCGAAGATCCGGACGTTGCCGCTGAACCAGCGGGCAAAAACTTTCTCCTCCTTGTCGATTACTTCCGGAAAAATCGATCGTATGAGGGGCTTGCCCCGCAAAACTGGAGCTTTGCCCGCGCTGCTCTCCGGCTCTTGAGAAACTCGTTTCTCGAGGTCGATAAGGTAAAGACGGTTTCCGGCGATCTCCCAAGTCGCAACATGACCTCTGTAGTTTGCAGTGCTTGAAGGTTCGAATGGAGATTTCTTGGACCGCGAGCGAAAATAAAGTTCGAGCGGACTGGGAAACATCCAACTGGTTTCCAATTCGCACTTTTCTCCTTTGAAGAGGATGAAGTCGCTCTCTTGCTCGGTTGCGCTCGCCAGATAGCTCCCGGAGAAGGCGATTAGAACAGCCAGGCACTTCCTGAGGATAGGGACGGTCATATGTCAATGGGTAGCCGGCTTTAACGGGGATGGAAACGACGGAGAGGAGTGGCGACCACTTCTTCGACCTGCTCGGCGTTGACACGCCTCTCCCTTTCAATGAGCACCATCGTTCACACTTTCATGCGGCCCCAGCCGCCCACCTGCCAGTCTCAGCCTGAGCGCAAGCCGAAGCGCTCCCTTGTTCGCACCGCTGCGATCGCTGCCGGTGGAGCGGGGCTCGCGTATGGGGGAGTCCAGGTCGGACGCGCAGCCTCGCAGGTGCGCAAGACGGCCGCCGTCGCGGAAGATGCCGCAAGGAAGGGCGCCGAGGCCGCCGAGAATGCGCGCGTCATCACGGGAAAGGTCCGCAAAGCCGGCCGCATCGTCACGGCGCCGCTACGCGCGGCGAAGCGCGTGCTCCGCTTCGATGCCGCTCCCGGCAAACCGAATGTCGCCCGCGACCGCTATGTGAAGCAGATCAAGGACTCCGATCTCGACCGCGCCGAGGGGCACTACATTCGTTCCGGTGCGGCCGGCGCGCTGCTCGGGCTCGCGCTGCGTAAGGGGAGCACGCGCAAGATGGCGGCGCTCAAGGGCGCGCTCGGCGGGGTTGCCGCGCAAGGGGCCGTGCGTGCGGTGACTGAGGGCACCAAGGATTCGTTCGGCGATCGCAGCCACGGAGCGAAGACCGCGGATCGGTTGCCGGCGCCGGCGCTCGCCGCCGCTGCGCTTGTCGCCGGCACGCCTCGCGCTCGGGCCGCGGTGAAGCGCGGCGTGAAAACGATTCCACGGGTCGCGCGCGGGGCGGCAAAGAAGATCGTCGGGTTCAACGCGCGCCGCGCTCTCACTCACGGCGCGGCACTTGCGGGCGGCATCACGACTGCCGACATCCTGACTGGCGCCATCGTTCCGGAAGACGGCCACACCCGCGCCGAGACGGCGAAGAAAGGTTTGGTCAAAGGCGCGATCTACGGCACCACGCTCGCGGCGGCCGAACCCGCCATCCTGGGCGCGCTCAAGCGGGTCGCGAAGGCGCGCAGCAAGGTGCAGCTCGCGGCACGCGGTCCCACGATCGCTTTTCGTGGCCGCGATCAGATCCTCACCGACACGGTTACGGCGAAGGGCGTTTATGCGAATCCGCTCAAGGTCGCCAGCGGTGAACAGGAGGGGTACACGCGCGACGAGTACGGCAACCGCAAGCGCGTGGATCTCGGGCTTCGCAATGCGCAGGTGCTCCGTGCCGCGATGAACAAAGGGCGCGAGGTTCATAAGTGGGGCTCGCGCAGCGGCCGGCTCGTCGGCGATGTCTCGGATGCGGTGCGCGGCAAGCGCAAGGTCGATGAGCGCGGGCGTCCGCTGAAACGCGAGTGGGAGAAGTCATACTTCCGCAACATGGTCGGCAGCGCGGTCGTCGGCGCCGGCCTGCTTGGTCATGCGGCAGCGATGAAGCACAGCCCGCGCTATCGTTCGCGGGTGCGTCGTGGCGTCGGCGCGATCAAGGAAAAGGCGAATCAGGCGGTGCCCGATCTCTTCCCCACTTTCTCAGCCATACATAAGGATGGGAGGACGATCGCTTTCGCTCGGCGCCCAGACGGCAAGCTGATCGCCTTCGACTGGTCTGCGCCGGATTGGGATGTGCGCGACGGCCGCGGCCGTTCAGCCCGCGTCTTTGCTCCTGGAGCCCAGGCGCGCGATCGCCGCGAAAAGAAGTGGCATGAGCGCGTGAGCAACATTCGCAAGATCGCCATCGCGGGCGCGGTGCTCGCCACCGGCGCGGGCGGTGTCGCGGGATACAAGATCGGGCAGACGCGCGGAGTAAAGGCCGCCTTCCGCTCCCGCGCACAGAAAGCCGCCGCCACGCGCGCGGCGAATGTCGCTCGTGGCGCGGCGGCTGAGGACGCCGCGATCGAGCGCTTCAAGCGCAATCCGAACGGCCAGTAGTTGACACCTTCACCATCCACAAACCCAACCCATCAATGAACTCGAAAACCATTGTCGCGCTCGCCGCGCTTGAACAGAAACTCGACACCATTCTCTTCGCCCGCGAGGACGAGGAAGAGAGCCACAC
>JBAVML010000639.1:0-22692 GCA_049690035.1 Chthoniobacteraceae bacterium | reverse complement strand
GCTCTCGCTAGCGCTGTTGTTCCTCGCGGGACGCGGCTGGGCGCTGGAGGTACGCGAGACGCGCTGGGGTTTCGATGGAAAGGTGGTGCCGGGCCGATTGAATCTGGTCTCGGTGCTGATCAGCAATCCGGGCCAGGCGACATTCGACGGCGTCATCACGCTGCGCGAAACGACGGGAGTCGGCGGGGGCAGCGGCGCGCCCATTGTGCAACCGATCTTCCTCAGCGCGCGCTCGGAGCGGTGGGTGCAATTCGCCGCGTTCATCAATGCCGGCTACGAAAACTTCGAGATCGAATGGGGGCGCGGGTCGCGCGAACATCATGCGCTAATGAGCGCCACGGCGGGTCCGCCGGCGCGTGTGCTTTTGATCGATGCGAGCAATCCGTTCGCGAGCGGCGGCGGCCTGAAGGTTTTTCCCGATGCGCTCTTCCCGACCGCGGTCGCTGCGACGGATGGGCTCGACAGCGTTGTGCTGGACTACGTGCCTCGCTGGGAAGCGGCGCGCCGCGAGGCGTTCGGCGATTGGGTGCGGCGGGGCGGCAAGGTGATCGTGCTGCCGGGAGCGAACGGGCAGTTCCCGCAGTTCACGGAACAGCTCGCGGCATTGAATATCAGCGGGACATCGGCGCACGTCGGCGCAGGCACGGTGCTGCGAGTTGCGGCGGCGAGGCGGGACGCGGGAGAGCGCCTTTTCGCTGAACATGGCTTCCCGATGCTGGAGCTAAAGCAGGGATCGCCGGCGGTCGTTTACAATCTCGAGCAGTCGCTCTTCCAGCGGCTCGCGCAGCTCACGCGCCCCAAAATCCGCTGGTGGCTGATCAATTCTCTGACCGCGCTCTACATCCTCGTGGTTGGACCGGCACACTACCGCTGGGCGCGGCGAATCGATTACCGGCTTTCGATCGGTGCGTTCGTCGGCTGCGTCGGCGTTTTTGGCTTCCTCTTCGCGGCGGTCGGGCGTCGCGGATACGATGAGGCGCAGACGGTGCATTCGCTGAGCATCGCACGGGCGATCGAGCCCGGGCGCCACGATGTGACGCAGTGGATCAGTGCCTTCGCGACCCGCGGCGACCTCTACCGGCTCACTCACCTCGCGCCGTCCAATCTTTACGCCACGGTGAGCAGCGAGAAGATCAACGGCCAGATCATCAACGGAAAGGACGGGCAGTTCATCGCGGACATTCCGCAATACTCGTCGCGGCAGTTCGTGCATCGTGCCGTAATGCCGGGCGCGGAGACGAGCGTGACAGTGGAGAATCTGGAAACCGGCGTGGAGGTGCTGAAGTCGCTCGTCTTGAAAACCGGGCCGGCCTTTCCGCGCGACACGATCGAGATTCGCGCCCGCTACCGGGAACACTTCTACCTGATGGAACGGAAGGGCGATCGGCTGGAGCTTTCCGCGAATGAACGCGGGCAAACGTTCGCGGCGTTCCTGCCGCAGGCAGCCGTGCAGCAGGCGATGAACACTTTCAGCAGCTTCGCGCCCGGCGAAGAAATGGCGACCCGAACCAACGAAAATCTTCGTGCCACGCTTCCGTTACTTTACCTGCGCGCGCTGGATGGCCGCGACTTCTTCAGCCAGGGCATCGATCGCGGACCGCAGCCCGCCGACCAGCTCCAGCTCTTCATTTTCATGAAGTCGCCGGAGAGCTTTCGACTGCAAGGCGAGGGCTTCGGCGGCGAGACGGGTTATGTGCTCTACGTGCAGGAGGTTTGGAAACCATGAGTTCACCGCAGCGCTAAATCCCATGACCGAGCCCGCACCGATCATCGCCATCGAAAATCTCTCGCACCGCTACAAGACGCACCAGGCGCTGGGCGGCGTGAGCTTCACCGTAAACGGGCAGTCGATCCACGGCTTCGTGGGGCCGAATGGCGCTGGCAAAACGACGACGCTGAAAGTGCTGGCGACCTTGCTGAAGCCGCAGGCGGGCGGGACGGTGCGCGTGTTTGGCCGGGACATCGTGCATGACCGGCGCGAGGTGCGGCGGAAGATCGGCTTCATGCCGGATCACTTCTCGATGTACCGGCAGATGACGGTGTTTGAATATCTCGACTTCTTCGGCGCGGCCTACGGGCTCGGGCAAAAAGAACGCGACAAAACCATCGCCGACGTGCTCGCGCTCACGGATATGAGCGGACGCAAGGACGACCTGATCAACGGGCTCTCGCGCGGGATGCAGCAGCGGGTCTCGCTGGCGCGCGTGCTCGTGCATGATCCCGATCTTCTCCTGCTCGACGAACCCGCGAGCGGACTCGATCCCCGTGCGCGCATCGAACTGATGGAAATCCTCGAAGAACTGCGCCGGCTCGGGAAAACGATCTTCATCAGTTCCCACATCCTGAGCGAACTCGCGACGCTGTGCGATCACGTGACCATCCTCGATCGCGGCCTGGTAAAATACACTGGTTCGATGCGCGGGCTCATCGCCACCGCGGACGGCAATGTGACAACCTATCAACTCACGCTCACCGCCGAGCACCCGGCGACCGCCGACGCGCTGGCGAAGCTGCCCGGCGTCGAGCGCATCCTGCCACCGCTGCCGAATGAGGCGCGCTACACGATCACCTTCGACCGCGCGCAAGTCTCGGTGAACACGATCCTGCAAACGGCGCTCGCCGCGGGCGCGGGAATCGTAAGCTGCGCCGAGGATGTGAAGCATTTGAACCAGGCCTTCATGGACCTGACCGAGCCGGGCGTGCGCACGTGACCTCCCCCCTTCTCGCCCTTTTCGCTCGTTCGCTGCGTGAGGATGCGCGGGCGAAGATGACCTACATCGCGCGGGTTGGTCTGGTGTTACTCATCCTGTTGTTTCTACTCTCAGTGCGCGGGACTTTTGGCTGGGGCAATGCGCCGGGGCTGCGCTTCTTCGGGTCGGTCGTCTATATCAATTTCTTCTTCATCCTCCTCGCGGGTTTCAGCCATTTCGCGTCGGCGATCACGGAGGAAAAGGAGGAGATGACGCTCGGGCTGTTGCGCATGACGAATCTGAACGCGCTGTCCATTCTGCTCGGAAAATCGACGAGCCGGGTGGTGAACGCGCTGCTCCTGCTCGCGGCGCAGTTTCCCTTCACGCTCCTCGCCATCTCGCTCGGCGGTGTGGCTGGCCAGCAGATCGTGGCGGCATATTGCACGCTCGGGGCGTTCATCATTTTTCTGGCGAATCTCGCGCTCCTCGCGTCGGTCGTCTGCCGCCGCAGCACCGGCGCGGCGGTGCTCACCGGCGGCACGCTCTTTGTCTTCTTTGCAGCGGTGCCCTTCCTCCGCTGGATGGTCATGCTGCCCACCCTCATCGGCCTGACCACCGCGCCATCGCCTGCGGTCACGGCCCTCGGGGTCCTCGCCGATTGGGTGAATCTCGCCTCGCCGCTCAATCGGCTCACCGCAATCCTCGGCACGGGCTTTTCCGACCATCCGGCCGGCATCCAGGTGTGGAGCAACCTCGCGCTCGGCGTCGTCTGCTTTCTGCTCGCGTGGTCGGTCTTCGAGATTTTTTGCAATGAGCAGCACGAAGCTTCGCAGCCGCGCAGCCTCGTCGCGCGGCGCGGCTCCTTCTTCCGCGGGATGAGCGCCGGGCGGGCGTGGACGCGCGCGCTGGCGTGGAAAGACTTTTATTTTCTCACCGGCGGCAAGAGCTGGATGGCCATCAAATTCGTGCTCTACGGGCTGCTCCTCTCGCTGATTGTCTGGGTGCCGCGCCGCTGGAGCAACGGTCCGTCGCTCAAGGAATTTGGCTCCGCCGCGAGGTGGATCGCCTTTCTCATCGGGACGATCGAGACGTGGTTCATCGCGGCGAGCTTCCTGCGGCACGAGCGCCAGTGGAAGACGCTCTCCAGCCTCGCCATGCTGCCGATGAGCATGCGCCGCATCGCTTACCAGAAGCTGCTCGGCTGCCTGCCTTCGCTCCTGCCGGCGCTGATCTACCTCGCGCTTGGCGCGGTGTGCGTTGCGGTGTCCCCGGAACCAGACGGGTTCGTCGAATTCCGGTGGTCGCGGTGGACGTTCGACGGCGTCCTCGCGGTCGCCTTCTCGGTTGCGCAATGCGTACTTTTTCTTCACCTCGTCGCGTGGCTTTCCCTTTACCTGAAACCCGGAGCGCTGCCGTCCGCAATCGCCATTTACTTCGTGCTCGCGCTGTTGGTCGGCATCGTCAGAGCGTTCATTTCACGGAATGAAGGTTCGGTCCTCTTCATCCTTCTCCTGCTCTCTCTCGGGATGATCTCCGTCTTCCACTGGCAGATCGGCCTACGCCTCGAGGCGCTCGCGAAAGAGGACTGAGCGGGCCGCGAGGAACCGTTCGACGCGCGGCCCGGGACGCGTGATAGTCCACGCCCTTTTCCATGTCCGATCCCACGCCCATTGCTTCCGCCACCGAACTCACCGTGCGCTACGGTCCGCACACGGTGCTCGATCGCGCCACCATCGCCATCAACGAAGGTGAGCGCATCGGCCTCGTGGGGCGCAACGGCTGCGGCAAATCGACCTTCATGCGCATCGCAGCCGGAGATCTCCAGCCGGATGGCGGGATCTTCACGCGGCGGCGCGAGCTGATCACCGGCTGGCTGCCGCAGGCCTTCACGCTCGATGAGGAGAAGACCGTCGATGAAAACATCCGCGCGGGCGCCGCGCCGGTGCTGGCTTTGATTCACGAATACGAGAACGTCCCGCCCGAGAGCGACCGCGCCGCGGTGCTGCTCGATCACATCCAGCATCTCGATGGCTGGATGCTCGATCAGCGCGTGGAAATTCTCGCCGATCATCTGCACGCGCCGGATCGCGCGCGGATCGTCGGCACGTTGAGCGGCGGGGAAAAACGCCGCGTCGCGCTCTGCCGCGCGCTGCTCGCCAAGCCGGACTTTCTCATCCTCGACGAGCCGACGAACCACCTCGACACCGAGTCCATCGAGTGGCTCGAGGACTTCCTCTCGCGCTACTCCGGCGCGTGCATGTTCGTCACGCACGACCGCTACTTTCTCGATCGCATCGCCACGCGCATCGTAGAGCTGGCCCGCGGCGGATTCATCTCGGTGGAGGGAAATTACAGCGACTTTCTACTCAACAAGGCCCAGCGCGAGGCCAGCGAGGAACTCGTCGAGCACAAGCGGCAGCGCTTTCTAAAAAAGGAACTCGAGTGGGTGCGCAAAGGTCCGCGCGCCCGGCGGACCAAGAGCGTCGATCGGATCGAGCGTTATTTTGAAGAAGCCGCGAAGGACGCGCCCGAGCAGGAACTCGACGTGGAACTCGTCATCCCACCCGCGCCGAAGCTGGCGAATCGGGTGATCGAGCTGCGCAACGTGGGCATGGAGATCGAGGGCCGCGTGCTCTTCGACGGGCTGACGCTCGACCTCGCCGCCGGGCAGCGGCTCGGCATCGTGGGCCGCAACGGCGTGGGCAAAACCACGCTCGTCCGCTGCATCCTCGGCGAGATCAAACCGACGTGGGGCGAGGTGGAAATCGGCACGCGCACCATCATCAACTACGTCGATCAAAACCGTCTCGCGCTCGACGACAACAAGACCGTCTGGGAGGAAGTAGGCGAGGGTCAGGAGCACGTGCTGCTCGGCGAGGAGTCGATCTCGCTCCGCGCCTACCTGCGGCGGTTTCTTTTCACCGACGATCGGATCAACACCAAGATCGGGCAGCTCAGCGGCGGTGAACGCAGCCGCGTGACGCTCGCGAAAGTCCTCAAGCGCGGCGGCAACGTGATCGTCCTCGACGAACCGACCAACGACCTCGACCTCGCCACGCTCCGCATGCTCGAGGAAGCGCTGCTCTTCTTTAAGGGCAGCGTGATTCTCGTGAGTCACGATCGCTGGTTTCTCAATCGCGTCTGCACGCACACGCTGGCCTTCGAACCCGGCGCGATGACGCAGATTTACGCGGGCAATTACGACTACTACATCGAGAAACGCCGCGCGCTTTCCGAGGTCTTCACCGCTCCCGTCGCCGCGCCAAAGGCCGCACCCGTCCGCCGCGAAAAAGCGCGCAAGCTCAGCTACAAGGAAACGCGCGAGTTGGAGACCATCGAGACCGTGATCCACGAGGCGGAAGCGGAAGTCGCCACGATGGAAGCCGCCTTCGCCGACCCGAAGTTCTTCGCCCAACACGGCCACCACTGGGAGGCCTACGAGGCGAAGCTTGAAGCCGCAAAAAAGCGAATCCCGGAGCTCTACGCGCGCTGGGAGGAGCTGGAGCGGATCAAGAGCGGCGCGGAATGACGCCGTCACGCTGATCGTTTGACAAAGCCACTCCTCTCGCCTTTCCCTTACCGCCTCATGAAACACCTTTCCCTTCTCGCCGGCGCCATCGCCACGCTCGCTCTCGTCAGCGGCTGCGCAACCGGCGGCCACGGCATGCGCACGCCTTACACCGTCACCGCTTACAAGCCGCATAACCCGAACAACGTGCGGGTGAAAGTTTCGCTCCAGAATCGCGCGGTCTACGTCATGGAAGGCGATCGTCCCCTGCTCGTCACCGCGACCGCGATCGGCAAGCCCGATCATCCGACCCCGACGGGCAGCTTCACCGTCTTCAACAAGATCCCGAACAAGCGCTCGGGCAGCTACGGCTTCTCGGTGAATGGCGACGGCAGCATCCGTCCCTGCACCTCCGCGCAGGCCACCGGTCGCTACGTCGGATTCCCGATGGCCTACTGGGTGGAATTCGCGTCGGGCTACGGCTTTCACGAAGGCTCCGTCTGGCCGGTCCCGCGCACGCACGGCTGCCTGCGACTTCACAAGAACGCGGCGCCGAAATTTTATGCGCTCGCCAAGATCGGGACCCCGGTGAACATCGCGCAGACCCAACCGGAAGACGCCACGATCGGGAAGAATCTCAAGCGCCCGAGCGACTACGCGGATCCCGATCCGGCGAACTCCATTCTCATCTCGGATCGCGCTTTCAGCACGCCGTCCGGCCCGCTGCTCGAGGAAGGGCAGTAGGCGAACTCGTCCTTTCCCGATGACGGGAAGCGAGAGAGACTGAGCAGTATGTCCGCCACCGAGATCCCAGCCGCCAAGCCCGCGCGCGTGAACCTGCGCACGCCGGACGTGATGGCCGCAGTGCAGGCGCAGGTCGAGACGCACTACCGCAGCGAGATCGTGGAACGTCTGCGCGCCAGTGGCGGCACGCTGACCCACGGCGGTGTGACGGTGCGGCTCGCGAAGCAGTTCGGCTTTTGCTACGGCGTCGAGCGCGCCATCGATCTCGCCTACGCGGCGGCAAAGGTGTTCCAGGACCGACGCCTCTTCATCCTCGGCGAGATCATTCACAATCCCGAGGTGAACGAACAGATCGTCGCGCTCGGCATTCGCAATTTGCTCGGGAAGGAAAAGCAGGCCGAGGTCAGCGAACTCACTGCCGAGGACGTGGTGATCGTGCCGGCCTTTGGCACCGATGTGACCACGCTCGCGGAGATCAAGGCTCGCGGCTGCCAGATCGTGGACACCACCTGCGGCGACGTGATGAGCGTGTGGAAACGCGTGCGCCAAAACGCGACCGAAGACGTCACCTCGATCATCCACGGCAAGGCTTCGCACGAAGAAACGAAGGCGACCGCCTCGCGCGCCGTGCAGAATGGCAAGGGACATTACCTCATCGTCCTCACGCTCGCGGACACGGATTACGTCTGCGACTACATCCGGCGTGGCGGTGACAAACAGGCTTTTCTGGAAAAATTCCGCGGCGCGTATTCGGAGGGATTTGATCCCGACCTTCATCTGCGGCGCGTCGGCGTGGCGAATCAAACGACGATGATGCGCGGTGAAACCGAGGAGGTGCAGCGCCGCGTGGAAGCCGCCATCCGCGATCGCGATGGCGCGGAGCGCGCGAAGGAGAGCTTCCGTTTCTTCGACACCATCTGCGGCGCGACGCAGGAGCGGCAGGACGCGCTGCGCGACATGCTCGCCGCGCCGATGGACCTACTCCTCGTCATCGGCGGCTACAACAGCTCAAACACTTCGCACCTCGCGGAGATGGGCGAGGCAAAGCTGCCAACCTACTTCATCCGCAACGCCGGACGGCTCGAATCGCGCGAGCGCATCGTCCATTACGATCAGCACCAGAAACGCGAAGTCACCACCGAACACTGGCTGCCAGAGCGACCGATCACCGTGGGCATCACGGCGGGCGCGAGTTGTCCGAATAATCTGATCGAAGAAACGATCCTGCGGCTCTTCGCGCTTTTCGATATCCGCCGGGAGGAATTGATCACGGCTTGAGGTGGAATCGAATCATCCTCCCGCGGTGAGTGCCGCCATCGTCCTCGCCTCCGCATCGCCGCGGCGTCGCGATCTGCTCCGCCAGCACGGCTTCCACTTCACGGTCGTCCCGCCGGAGGTCGAAGAGATCGCGCCGCCGGAGCTGACACCCGCCGAGGTGACCCTGGCCAATGCGCGGCTCAAGGCCCGCGCCATTGCCGGGCAGGAATCCGGCGCGATCGTCGTCGGCGCGGATACGGTGGTCGCGTTCGAGGGCGAAATCTTCGGCAAACCTCGCGATATGGATCACGCCGTGGTGATGCTCAGCCGGCTCACGGGCCGCGTGCATGAGGTGTGGTCCGGCGTCTGGCTGATCGGCCGCGACCGCGAGACGGGCTTCAACGAGGTGACCCGGGTCCGCTTTCGCCAGTTGGACGAAGTTCAAATCCGCGCCTACCTCGACCGTATCGGCCCGCTCGACAAAGCGGGCGCCTACGCCGCGCAGGACGATCAGGGCGAGCTGATCGAATGCTTCGAAGGCTGTTTCGACAACGTGATCGGGCTCCCGATGAAGTCGCTCGCGTGGGCTTTGAAGAATTTTTCCTGACGCAGCGGCTCAGCCGTCTCCGCGCGTCTCCGGCACATGCACGCGCTTCTTGCGCAGGCGCAGCCAGTTGTTCCATGTCTTGCGCAGCGCGTCCTTGGGCGACTGGTAGCGTTGGTTGAGTTCCGCGCCGCGGGTGATCTGAGCGAGCAAGCCTTTCACCGAAAAGTCGTCCGTGTTGAGGATCGTATAGGCGGTGCCGATCGCCGATTCGTGATGCGCATCGCTGCCCGCCGTCATCGGCAGCTTCCGCTCCGCCGCATACTCGAAGGCCATTTTGTTGTAGCGCTTTAAGGTGGTCGCGGCGTTAAAGACCTCGAGCGCGTCGATCTCCAGCGTATCGAGCACCGCCTCGCGAATGCCCGCGCGGAAAAGATCGTAGGGATGTGGCGGGATCGCCAGCCCACCCATCTCGTGAACCAGCTTGCAGACCTCGCTCGCGGGCGTGCCTTTCAAATAAGGCAGAATCACTCCGAGGCAAAGCAGGTGCCCTTCCGCGGTCGTCACTTCGACCCCGGGAATCACCACGAAGTCATCCACCGGCTTTCCGTCCTCGCGCACCAGGCCCTTGTCGAGGAGGTAGCGGCAGCCGTCGCTGGTGTTGTGATCGGTGAGCGCGAAGCCGTGCAGCCCTTTCTTGCGCGCCGCCGCGATCAGCGACTCGGGCGTGCTCACGCCATCCCCGGAAAACCACGAGTGGCAATGCAGATCGATGTTATAAGGCATTGAAGAAAAGGATGAAGGCGGAAGGATGAAGGCGGAAGAAATTTGATCAATCTCTGGTTCCATTTACTTCATCCTTTCGCCTTCATCCCTCATCTTTTTTTCCATGACTGGCTTCAAAGAATGGACCCTCATCTGCGACGCGCTCGGGCTCGGACAGCAGAGCATCATCCTGCGCAAAGGAGGCCTCGCCGAAGGGCGCGAGGGCTTCCGTTTCAAGCACGACGACTTCCTGCTCTTCCCCACCCTCTTCCACGAACAGGTCTCGAAACTAAAACTCCCCGCGGAAACCAGGCTCCCCGCCGCCCGCGAAGACGGGCAGATCGAAGTGCGCTATCAGGTGCAAGTGGAATGGACGCGCGACATTGCGGACTGGGCGATCGTGCAACGTCTCGCGCCGCTGCACCTCTGGCAGGAGGCCGAGGTCGAGAAGCGTTTCCGTCAGGACGAAAAACCGTGCATCAGCCTCGCGTTCGTACGCGCTTCGCGGCTTTCTCGGCCGTTCGTTTTTCCCGATGCGCCGGCCTACGGCGGTTGCCGTTCATGGGTGAATCTGCCGGAACTGCCCGCGGACATCACCAGCCATCCGGCGCTGGACGACGCCGTGCATCGCGAGCGCGAGCGTGAGGTAAAAGCGGTGATCGGCGAATGACGGATCACCGCCCATCCTGTAGCCGCCACCACGCGGCCTCGACCCAGAAAAAGGTGCTGTAGTAGAGCTTCGCGTAGTCGTAGTGCGCGATGACCCGCTCCACGTCGGCGGCGCGTCCTTTCAAAATGCTGGCGTCTGGCGCGAGCGTGACGATCCACGCAGCAGCCGTCGGTTCGCGGACGAACTCGGTTTCCTTTCCGCGGCGTGGCGACGCTTTCATGAATTCGCGCAACTGCGCGTGAGCGAGATCCTGCGCCTCCGTCTCGGTCTGCTGCGGCTTCCAGAGCGGGAGCATGGACTTCCGCCAGTCCATTTCGAAGTCGCTCGTATCCGCATTGTCGAACTGCTGCGCCATCGGCAGGCTCTTGAAGGCAAGCTCCGCGCTCGCTTCCAGCCCGCGCGCAAAGGCGGCACGCACCGCTTCGTCGCGCTCCATTTCCCACAGCGCACGTAGCGCGCCAACGCACGTGCAGGAGGTCCACGAGTGATACTTCGCGTAGTGAAAAACCATGCCGCGCTCGCACACTTCGAGCCGCGAGACATTCTCTGCACCGCCACGCTCGGTGAGCGCGCTGCGATAGAGCGCATCCCACTTCGCTTCGCCGGTAACGGCGTGCATCATCTTGCAGACAAAGAGCAGCCGCGGCGCGCTGTCGAAAGCGAACCCGCTAAATGCGCCGCGCACGCCGAACGGCGGCTCGGCAGGCATCGCCCATTTTCTGGCCACGATCTCGTCCGCCGTCGCGGTGAGGTGCGCGACGATTTGCTTGCGCTCGTCCGGCGTCGGGAGCCCGGCGTCGAGGTAGCGCCACAGGCCAAGGAACCACGGCAGCGTCTGGTCGTTCGAACCCATCGGGTAATGCGCCTTTCCATCCGTGCTCACGCCGCGGCCGACGAAGCCCTTCACGTCACTGATCGAATTCAGCAAGAGCAGCCCCTCCATCAAGCGCCGCGCCTTCGCCGCGTCCTCCGGCGACTTCGTGTGCCGCCAGCGATTCACCGCCGCGTCCATGTAGAGGCCGTTAAACATCGCGCCATTCTCGATTGGCGCCCACCAGCCGAGCGCGTTCGGTTTTCCCTCACGGCACTCTTCGGGCGTGGGGAGACTCACCGAGCCGTCGAGGTCGGTGAAGTCGATCATCACGCCATGCTTGTCGATGAACCGTCGCCAGATTTCCGCGTGCGCCTTTTCGACATTCGTCGCCGCGTCGCCGGCCCGGCTGATGCCGGAGACAAATGGCGCGATCGCGGTCGCGGAAATCGTGGTTCGGAGGAAGGAGCGGCGGTTCACCGCGTCAACTCACGAAAGAGTTCAGGCCAGGTCAAGCCCGCCGCCTTCGCAAAGTTCCGCTTTACCAAAGGTCTGGATGTCGTGCCCCATCGCGTGGGCGACCGCGAGCCAGAGCCGGTTGTGCGCGGCTTTGTCGAATTTCAGGCTGCGGCCCATCTTGAATCCGGCGCCGCCGCCCACGATCACGCACGGGATATTGTCCAGCGTGTGGGTGTTGCCTTTCCCGAGTTCATTCGTCCAGACGATCAGCGTATGGTCGAGCATGCTGCCTTCGCCGGTGGGCTCGGGCGTCTCGGCGAGGCGCTTGGCGAGGTAGGCAAGTTCGCCGCAGAACCAGGTGTTGATCTTCACCAGCTTGGCGTGGGCGTCATTGTTTCCATCGGGCTCGTGCGAGAGCGAGTGGTGACCTTCCTCGACGCCGAGCCAGCGCATCTGCGCCTGCCCGACCGAACGCATGTATTGCAGCGTGGCCACGCGCGTCATGTCGTTGGAAAGCGCGTTCACGAGGAGGTCGATCTGCATGCGGCTGATCTGCGGCGTGTTGTCATTCACCAGCTCCACGCTCGGGTCCAGCTCGGCCATCGGATGCTGCAGCTTCGCGTCGCCGTCGGCGCTCTTGAGTTCCTGCTCGAGATTGCGCACCAGCGTCACGTGCTGATCGAGCAACGCCTTGTCGCGCGCGCTTAGCTTCGCAGAAACGCGGGTGAGATCGTCGCGCACGTCATCGAGGATGCTCACGAGGCTGTCGCGATCCTTCATTCGCCCGTAGAGCTTGCCGAACATCTGATACGGATCATCCACCGGCGCGATGGGTTGATTCGCGCCCGCGTAGCTCATGCGCGTCCACGGATCCGCACGATCAGGCACCGCGACGCCAAACTCCAGCGAACCAAAGCGTGTGCGCGTTTCCGGCCGGCTTTGCAGGAAATTCTTGATCTCCTGATCGATCGAAATGGCGCTCGCCCATCCCGCGGGACTGCCGCCGCCACCGCGGATGTTGCCGGGTAAAAGCTCGCTGCCCGTGAGCAGACAACTCATCCCGCGCATGTGGCTGTCGCCGTCGCCACGGATCTTGTTGGCAATGCCATTGAGCACCAGCGTGCGATCCTTGAACGGCGCGAGCGGCTGCAGAATCGACTTCAGCGTCAGCCCGTCGCCAGCCGCATCGGGCCAGAATTCATCGGGCAGTGTGCCGTTCGGCGAAAACATGATCACCACCCGCTGGCGCTTCTGCGGGAGCGGCGCGCCGGTGAGGCTCGGCAGGCCGGCAAGGAAGGGCAACGCGGCGGTGGAGATGCCGAGGTGGCGGAGGAATTGGCGGCGATTCAGGGTGCTCATGGCAGGTGGTGGTTTGAAGTGGAAAGGCTCATTGCTGCGCGACCTTCGCCTCGGATTCGGGCATCCCGCGTGAGGCGGAAATGGTGGCTATTTCGGCGAGCAGTTTGCGGATATTGAAGCCGGATTTCGTAAACGACTGGCGCAGCGTCTCCAGCGTATCGGGGCCGTAAACGTTCACGGTTTGCTTGGCGGTGTGATCGAAGAGTTGGTGAATGAACGCACGATGCCCGTCGGGATTCTCGACCGCAAACTTCACGAGGTCGCGAGCGCCGGTGAGCCGGATGGTCTTGCCTTCGTCGGTGTCAAAGTCGGTCACCGCATTGATCGGCTTGTCGTTCTCTTTCGTCCGCCAGCGTCCGATCGCGTCGTAGTTTTCGAGGCTGAAGCCGAGCGGGTTGATCTTCGCGTGGCAGCCCATGCAGTTGTTGTTCTTGGTCAGCTCGGTGACCTTCTCCCGCATGGTGAGGTGCGCGTCGAATTTCGCATCCTCAAACGCGACCGCCATCGGTGGTGGCTTCAGCGTCATACCCACGATATTCCGCGTGAGGAAAACGCCGCGGTGGATCGGCGACGTCTGCTTGCTCGAAGCAAACGCGGCCAGCAAATACGGATGCGTCACCACGCCCGCGCGTTCCTTCGGGTCGAAACTCACGCGCTCGAAGCCCTCGCCATTCACGCTCTTGCCGTAGAGCGTGGCGAGGCGGGTGTTGAGCAGGAGATAGTCAGCCGTGAGCAATTCGCGATAGTCGGAGCGCTCGCTCCACACCACCTGATCGACGAAGAGTTCCAGCGATCGGCGCAGGTCGGCGAGCGCCGCGGCGTCGAAATCAGGAAACGCCTTGCGATCCTTCGCGATGGTTTCCGCACGCTCGAGTTCGAGCCAGTGGTGGAAGAAACCCCACAGCTTCACCTTCGTCCGCGGATCGCCGATCATGCGGCTGGCCTGGGCGGCGATTTGTTCTTGCGTGCGCAGCTTCCCCTCCGTCGCGGCGCGCAGCAGGGTCTGATCGGGAATCGAATCCCACAGATGCAGCGCCAGCCGCGCCGCGATCTCGTAGTCGTCGGGCGGACCGGCATCCGGAAGGTCGGGATAGAGAAAGCGCGGTGACTTGAGGGAGAAGAGGACGACACGTTTGACGGCGGCCTCGGGGCTCTTTGCTGTGTCGAAGTTGCGGACGACGTGGCGCTGATAATCTTCCTCGCTCAGCGGACGCCGAAACGCAGCCTCGGCGAAACGTCGTGCGAATTGCTTGAGCTTCTCCACCCGGTCGGACGCGCCGGTCTTCGTGCCGCTGAGCTCATCGAGATGGCTGTCCACATGCTCAGCCACGTCGAGGGCCGCTTCGGTCGTCGCCTGATCCCACGCCTTCGAAACGCCAGTGCCGCGCTCGTAGCCGACGCTGCGATCGTCCGCTGGGAAGGCCGTCTTCACCACCATCGTCTCGCGCAGCCGCTCGGGCGACAGGCTCCGCTGCGGGATCGTCTCCACGACGCCGTGCGGCGGCTTCCATTGCAGCTGAATCGACGCGGATTTTTCCTGGAACTTGAAAAATTCCAGCGTCAGCGGATACGCCCGCCCGCCGAGCAGAAAGACGCTCTTTTTCATCTCCCGCACGTCCGGCCCGCTGCTCACCCAGCCGTCGATCAGCGCCGTCTTCGGGTCGTTCACCCAGAGCCGCACACCGTTCTCGGTCTTCACGATGAATTCGTAGGCGCCTGTCTCTTCGGCGATGACCGAGCCCTCCCAGCGCACGGAAAACTCGTCCGCGGCCAGCTTCTCCGGATCGGGACTGCCCGCGACGTAGCTAAACGCGATCTGACCATCCATCCGATCGAACCGGATTTTCTCCGCCTCCTTTTTCTTCTTTTTTTCGTCCGCCTTTTTCTCCGCCGGCGGCGCTGCATCGACCGCGGGCGCAGGCTCCGGCTTCGGGAGCGCGAGGCCGCTGTAGTGGGCCTTCAAGCCGCGCTCCGCACCCGGCACCTTGTCAAAACCGGGACGGAACCGCCCCACGAGATCCGCCACCGACGTGCGATACTGCGCGATGGTGAGCCGCGCGACGTCAAACTCCGGCGGTTGCAAGCGCGCGAAGGCTTTTGGCGAATAGAAGGCCTCGTAAATGTAGGCCGCGACCTGCGCCGCATCCTCGCCCACGCAGGCGCCGATGTTGTCGTCGGGCATGGTGCGCGCGATCCGCTTGGCGAGACCTTCCACCGAGCGATTGCCGTGCAGCGGCTCGTCGTATTTGTCTTTTACTCCCTCGCCGTTTTTCCCGTGGCAATCGATGCATAGCTTCCGGTAAATGACCGCGCCCGGATGCTCTGGCGCCTGCGCCATTGCCGAACAAGCCAAACCGAAACCAGCGTAGATCGAGACCACGTGCAGCAGTCTCACGATCGCAAGAATATGCCTTCGACGGGAGTGCAGAAAAGTCGGTGTCGGCGTGGAGCGAAAGATCATCGATGCAGCTTACCACACTCGGCATCGAGGCTTAGAGCGGATGCCAAAAGAAGTTTCCCGTCACCGGACGTTTCATCCCTGGCGAAGTTCCGTCGCGGCTAAAGGCTGACGTAAGAAATGCAAGCGAAGGCTCGCGCGATCAGCCTGTTTCCTGTTGGCGACGGAATCGGCAACCGCTCAAATCAAGAGGCGTGAGCGCTTCTCCACTCCTTCAAACTCTCGCCAGCCTGGTCCGGATCAACAGCATCAACTCATCGTATGAGGGTGGTCCGGGAGAGAGGGAGATCGCGGATTGGGTGCGGGCATTTTTCGAGCAACGCGGGATGGAGGTATGGGAACAGGAAGTGTTTCGCGATCGTCCCAATGTGATCGCCCGCCTCCCGGGCCGGGATTCCTCGCGCCGAGTCATCCTGGAAGCGCACATGGATACCGTGTCGGTGAAGGGCATGAGCATTCCGCCGTTTGAGCCGCGCATCGCGGACGGCAGAATTTATGGCCGCGGCAGTTGCGATACCAAAGCCGGCCTCGCCGCGATGATGCATGCTGTCGCCTCGATCCATGAGGAAGGCCTCCAGCCGCCGTGCGAAGTGTGGCTCGCGGCTGTCGTGGACGAAGAGTTCTCGTATCGCGGCGTCGTAAAACTGTGCGAGGGGCTCACCGGCGATGCCGCGCTCGTGGCGGAGCCGACGGGACTTCGCGCCGTCATCGTCAGCAAAGGCGTGCTGCGCTGGCGGATCATCGTTCGCGGAAAAGCGGCGCACAGCGGGAAGCCGCATCTCGGCGTGAACGCGATCACACACATGGCTCGTGTCGTTCTCGCGCTGGAGGAAGACCACCTTCGTCTCGCCGCGCGGCTGCATCCGCTGCTCGGCCCCGCGACGGTGAATGTCGGCGTGATCCACGGCGGCGTGCAGGTGAACTGCGTACCAGACAACTGCGCCATCGAGGTCGATCGCCGCCTGCTGCCGGGCGAGACGGTCGCCAGCGTCCTCGATCACTACCAAAGTTTACTAGACGCCTTGAAAGCGCAGCATTCTACGTTCGATGCCGAGATGGAGCCACCGATGCTCACCGACGAGGCGCTGGAAACGGCCGCCGACTCCGCGCCCGCACGGCTCGCCAGCACGCTGCTGGCGGAGATGGGGCTCGACGCGGCACTCTGCGGAGTGCCTTTCGGCAGCGACGCAAGCAAGCTTTCGCGGCAGGGCATTCCCAGCCTCGTCTTCGGCCCCGGCAGCATTGATCAGGCGCATGCCGCCGTGGAGTTTGTGGATGTCGCGGAGGTCGAGCGCGCGTTCGAGTTCTACCGCAGTTTCATTCTGCGCTTCGATTAACTCACACGAAGAACACCTTCTCCGCCGTCTTGCGCAGCATCCATTGCTTGTCTTCGGCGGTGAGAAAGTCGAGCCGGTCGCGAATCAGCGCGATGGAATTCGCGTAGGTGTGACCTTCCTGTACTTGGTAAGGGCAGTCGCTGGCCCACATCAACCGCGAGGCGCCATAAGCATCACGCAGCTTACGAATCATCGGTGCGAGATCGGTGTACGGCGCCTTCTTCTCGCCCAGCGCGTAGAAGGCCGAAGTCTTCACGTACGTGTGCTCGAACTCCGCCAGACGGCAGAGGTTATCGACATCGCTTTCCTGGACCGGTCCTTTTCCGCCGATGCGAGCGAAGTGATCGATGACCACGCGCGTCTTCGGAAACGCCTTGCACATGCGATGCACCGCGGGCAGCGCATCCGGATTGGCCAGCAGGCACATCGCGAGTCCCGCCTCCGCGCCATACGTCCACATCTTCTTCATCCCCTCGGATTCTCTCCACGCTTCGGCTTTCGCCTTGTCCGTATAGATGCGGAAACCACGCACTCCCTGCGCCACCAGCGCCTTCATTGTGTCGCGCACATCCGCCTTCGTTTCATCCACGATGCCCACGCCGCCGAAGGTGCCGGGATGCTTCGCCATCATGTCGAGCATGTAGCGGTTGTCGAACTGGTAAAAGCTCATCTGGATGAGCACGACGCGGCTAACGCCCTCCGGCTTGCAGTGGGCGAAAAGCTCCTCGGGCGTGAAACTAGCAGGCTTCATGTCGGCGACTTTGAAAGTGGCGGCGATGGGGTAGCGCTCCGTGTCCGGCGTCCAGACGTGGACGTGCGCATCGATATAGTCACCGGGCGTCGCGGCCATTGCTTGCCGAGTAGCTCCCGCGAGTGTTGCGAGGCCGGTGGCGCGAAGAAAACTGCGGCGTGAAATGGGGGTGGGTGCGTTCATTTTGGGTGGGCTTGTTGGTGAAGAATAAGTTCTCGCCGAAGTAATTCACACCTTCTCGAGAAGCGTCGCGAAAACGCGGAGGAATTGATGGATGTCGTCTCGCGTGTTGTAGCCGTGCACCGCGATGCGAATGCGTCCGGCGTTATGCATCACATGCACATTCTCCCGCTCCAGCGCCGCGTGCAGCTCCGTGCTGCGCGGATGTTGGAAGGCCAGAATGCCGGAGCCATTCCAGCGGCACATCGGTTTCACACCGAGCTCACGCAAACCGCTTTCCGCTTCGCGTACGAGCGGATCGGCGTGCGCGGCGATGTTCGCCACGCTGATATTTTCCAAATAACGCAGCGACGCGTTTAGCGCATAAAGCGCGACGAAGTTGGGCATTCCCACCGAGAAGCTGGCCGCGCCCATCTTCGTCACCGCGCGCTCGAAGCGATCAGCATCGAACGCATTCTGCAAATGCAGCCAACCGCCGGCTCGAGTCGTGAGTCGCGCGGCGCCCGCGCTCGGAATGCCAATGATGCAACCGCCGTGGATGCCGAGCGTCCACTTGTGCGTGCTAGAGATGAGAATGTCCGCACCTTCGCAATCGAACACCACCCGGCCCAGCGCCTGCGTGATGTCCACAGAGATAATCGCGTTCGGTGCCAGCCGCCGCACCGCATCGAGAAACGGCGGCCAGTCGATACGATGGCCATTGTAGAAGCTCACGAGCGATATCTGCACGAGCTTGGTCCGTTCACTGAGTAGAAGCGCGAGCCGGCTGGCATCGAGCGCGCCGTTGTCTGAAGTCCAGACCCGCAGGACCGGCGCCTCCGCCGCGCGCAGCCACGGCGTCACACCGGCGGGAAAGTCGAGATCGGTCACGACGACTTCATCGTCTGCCTTTAGCTGGAGCGCGGTGGCGAGAAGGTTGTAGGCCTCCGAACTGCACGAGCAAAACGATACCTCCGCCGACTCCAGGCCGAGCATCCGCGCGCTGACTTCGCGACACGCCTCGACCTGCGCGAAATGCCCGACGCGTCCATTCATCCCGTGAAGCTTGTCCCGCCAGTATTCTTCGATCGCTTCGCCCACGCAGCGCGGGGGAATGCTCTCCGCAGCCGTATTGAGGTAGGTGAGCCCCGCGAGGCTGGGAAAGTCACTCAGGCGTTTTGCGTCGGTCAGCATAGGGAGAAGTTAGATTGCGCGGGAGGCGTCACTTTTCCTCCACAGAAGTTTCATCGCGACAACTCCTAGCCAGGGAGCCAGCCCCGCGATGACCAGGCCGATGTCGTAGCTCCGGGTACGATCAACAAGCATCCCAAAGAAGCTATGCATCGGCGACGTCACCGCCCACACCCACAGGCTTAGCAGTCCCGTGACGCGGCCAACATGATGGGCGGAAATCTCTTGGGCGAAACTGTAGTAGCAAGGAAACAGCGCCAACGCTCCCGCGCCGATAACCAGCAGCACCGCGAGCAGCGGCCAGCCTTTCCCCAGCCACGGAATGAAAACGCTGCACGACGTAAGCACGCAGGCTCCCATGAAGACCAAACGCCGCGCTTCGTGGGGAGACATCGCCCAGCGGCGAATGAACCAGAGCGAGATCGCTCCGGCGGTGATGCAGCCCACATCCGTCGCAATGAAATAGAGGGAGTTGAAATCCAGCGCCGCTTTCTCGCCATAGCCGCGCCCCGTTTGCAGGAACTTCATGAGCCACACGCGATAGACGTGCCACACCGTTTGCGCGCCGACGATGAGCACCGCGACGGCCCAGAAGCGGGCACTCAGCAAGATCACACAAAGACTGAGCGCATCCTTTTTTTCCGTCGGCGACGGCATCCGATCCAACTCGCGCGGTCGCAGAAACATCAGCCACGCCGCGACCCAGAGAAAGCCCACCGCGCCCACGAAGATAAACGTGGTGCGCCACGATCCCGCTTGTTCCGTCATCATCAGCTTCATGATCTGCGGCGTGACGACCGCGCCAATCGACGCGCCGCTTTGCAGCACGCTGTTGCCCATTGTGCGGTCCTTTTCGTTGAGCAGGGCGAAGGTCGTCTTCAGCGCGCACGGCCAGTGGCCGGCTTCGAAAAAACCAAGCAAGGTGCGGCACGCCATCAACTCCAGAAAACCATGGCTCCAACCAGTCGCCACGCCCATGAGCGACCACGCGCCGAGCACGGCGGGGTAGAGCAGATAGACGCGAAATCGATCCGCGAGGAATCCAAAGACAAGCGAACCAAGCGCGAACGCCCAGCCGAAGGCGAGTTCGAGGTTCCCATACTGGGCGTCGCTTAGACTCAGCTCGCGCGTAACGCGCACCGATGCGCTCGCGAGCGTCACGCGATCCATATAGTTGATCGTCGTGGCGAGCAGGAGCAGGCCAGTGATCCACCACTTCCAGGAGGCTGGGCGGGAGGCGTTCGCTTCGCTGTTCACACACGCATCCCGTCTCAGTAGGTGGCGCGCCCGCCGGAGAGATCGAAGACGGCACCAGTGGTGAACGAGCACTCTTCCGAACAAAGCCACGCCACCAGCGCCGCTGCTTCACCAGTCTTGCCGAAGCGGCCCATCGGGATTTTGGAAAGCATGTAGTCGATGTGCGTCTGGGACATCTGCTGGAGAATGTCGGTCGCAATCACGGCAGGTGTGATGCAGTTCACCACGATGTTGCTCGTGGCGAGTTCCTTGCCGAGCGACTTGGTCAGCGCGATTACGCCGGCCTTTGACGCGCTATAGTGGGCGGCGTTCGGATTGCCTTCCTTTCCCGCAATGGACGCGATGTTCACGACCCTACCGTACCCATTGCGCAATAGATGCGGGATCACCGCGCGGCAGCAGTGGAAGGGGCCGCTGAGATTGATGTCGAGCACACGCCGCCACTCCTCCGGATCAGTCTCCCACGTCTTCGCGTTGGCTCCGGCGATGCCTGCATTGTTCACGAGGATATCGAGCTTACCAAGCGCCTGCGCCGCCGATTCAGCGCCGGCCTCCGCAGATTCCGCGCTGGTCACATCCACCACGGCGGTGTGAACCGTGCCGAGCACTTTCAACTCGTCCGCCGCGTGCGCGAGCGCCGCCGCATCCACATCCCACAGCGAAACGCGGGTGCCAGATTCCAGCAGTCGCGTGGCGATGGCGAATCCAATGCCGCGGGCGCCACCGGTGACAATGGCGTTGCGGTGACTAAGGTCGATCTTGTTCATTCGAGTTCCTCAATGAACGTCAGCAGGGCGGCCATGCCCTGCACATCGAGGCCGGCCTCAAGTCCCTCCGGCATCAAGCTCTGTCCAGCGCTCGCGCTGCCCTTGATATTGGAACGCGGCACAGTCACTTCCTGGCCACCTAACATTCTGATAGTTAGATTACTCGCATCGTCCTTGGTGATGATGCCCTGGAAGATCTGGCCGTCCTTTGTGCTCACGGTGTAAGCTATGAATTGCGATGCGACTTCCTTGTGCGGTTCGAGGATCGCCGTCAGCAAGGCTTCGCGACCCTTGGTTTTCACGGTGATGAGGTCCGGCCCGACCGCCAGACCCATCCCTGCCGCACGATGACAGGCAACACAACGGCTCTGATAGATCGCCAGCCCGCGACTAGCGTCGCCCTTCGTGGCTAGCGCCGGCTGAAACCTCGCCACCATCTCCGCGCGCGACGGCGGGATCACCGACGCGAGCGCGCGCTTCGCGAGCACGGCGATCGTTAGATCCTTGTGGTGCACGAGATTCTGCACCTGCGAGGCGGGAAGTTCGCCAGCCGGAATCATTCCGGATTGGATTGCGGTAAGAAGTGCCCTGGCGCGATCCTCGCGCGAGACGAGCGCACCAAGCGCTGCCTCTTTCGCGAGCGAGCCATAGCCCCCCCAGTAGTCAATGAGCGCGTACGTGGTGTCCACGGAAGAATGCTGTGCGAGTGCCTTAATTGCTGCGCACTGGATCGCGTCGGGCTGTTCCTTCGCCAGACAGACCGTAAGCGCAGCCTGCGCCTGCTGTGGCGGAGTGAGGCTGAGCAACTCGATGGCTTCGGTGCGCGCCGAGGTAGTCGCGCTAGGCTCGGCGGCGGTGGCAGCGGCCTGGGCGATGGTGGCGGCGAGTTGCTTCTCGGTATCGGCTTTTTCGATCGTGGTCCCGGCTCGGCGCAGACCTTCGCCGAGGGCACGGAGATACGCGGCCCGGGGTGTCGCCGCAACGAAAGCGATCACGTCGCGCCGCCGCGCGGCGTCGCCGGAAGCGGCGTTGATCTGGACCAAAGGCGCCGCCAGCGACGCGGCATCGGGCGTCAGGAGGAAGCCGCTGGACTTCAAATGGTCAAAGATCAGTCGTGCATGGGCCGGCGGAGCGCTGAGCACGGCGGTGGAGATCCACGGATCGGCAGCATTGTTCTTCGCGAGTTCCGCGAGCAATGGGGCCGATCTCTTTGCCTCAATATCTCCGAGCGAGAGAGCCAGTTGGAACCGCACCCGCGCGCTGTGATCGGCGACCATTGCGAAGAGCCGCTCGTTGATCTGCGCCGTGCTCGGAGCTAGAGCGATCGCGTGCTCACGCACATTCGCATCTTCGTCGTTGAGCGCTTGCAGGATCGTGGCCTCTCCGAGCGCGCCGAGGCCGGCCAGCACCCCGAGTGCGTGGAATCGTGGCAGCGCGTCACCGCGCTCGCCGAAGAATTTTTCGAGCATCGGCACAGCCGATTGATCCTGACGCTCGTTAAGCAACCGCGCAGCGGTATCGCGATGCCAGCCATTCGGGTGCGCGAGAGTTTGCACCAGTTCCGCGGTACTCGCTTTCCCGAGTTCGGATTTGCCGCGGTGTTGCCACGATTTTTCGTCGGGGACGATACGATAGATACGACCGCGATCGTTGCCGCTGTTGAGATCGAGGTGCTTCTTGATCTCGTCCGGGATGCTCCATGGGTGCTCGATCACTTCGCGATACATGTCGCAAATGTGCAGACACCCGTCGGGCGCATTGGCAAAGTTCACCACCCGCACCCAGGTGTCTCTGCTCGCGGCAAACTCGAAACCCTGTTCATCGTCGGGGCGCCGGCCCACGAGACTCACGCCGTCAGGATGGATCTTCTTCCGATGTACAAGTTGTCCACCCGCATCGCCGGTGAAAGTGTTGTTCACAAAATCTGCGCCGTAGGCATCTCCGCGATAGACCGTTGTCCCGGTC
>JBAVML010000638.1:0-2557 GCA_049690035.1 Chthoniobacteraceae bacterium | reverse complement strand
CATCGGCAAGTGGCACCTCGGGCTCGATTGGTTGAAGCATGAAGGCAAAGAGGTGTCGGCGCTGGAGATCGAAACGGCGGAGCAGGTGGGCAGCGTGGATTTTACCAAGCCATTCGCGAACGGCCCGCTCGCGGTCGGCTTCGACTCCTACTTTGGCATCGCCGCTTCGCTCGACATGGTGCCTTACACTTTTCTCGAGAACGATCACGTGACGAAGTTACCGACGGAGACGCAGAAGTTTCCGATGATGACGGGGCGCGAGAATGGATTCACGCGGGAGGGGCCGACGGCGCCGGGCTTCACGACGGAAGCGGTGCTGCCGGCGCTGACGCAGCGCGCGGTGGATTTCATCGGCGAGCACGCGGCGGACGCGAAGGCGGGCAAGCCGTTCTTTATCTACATGCCGCTGAATGCGCCGCACACGCCGATCGCGCCGAGCGCGGAGTGGCTGGGGAAAAGCGGGCTGAATCCCTACGCGGATTTTGTGATGCAGACGGATGCGACGCTCGGCGCGGTGCTGGACGCACTGGAAAAGGGCGGCGTCGCGGAGAACACGCTGCTCTTTTTCACCAGCGACAACGGGTGCTCGCCGTCGGCGAAATTCGAGGAACTTGCCGCGAAGGGACACAATCCGAGCTATGAGTTCCGCGGAAACAAGGCGGACATCTACGACGGCGGACACCACATTCCTCTGCTCGCGCGCTGGCCCGCGCGGGTGAAGGCGGGGACGCGCAGCGATCAGATCGTTTGCCTGAATGATTTCATGGCGACCTGCGCGGAAGTCATCGGCGCGAAGCTGCCGGACGACGCCGCCGAGGATAGCGTGAGCCTGCTCCCCGCGCTCGAAGGCCGCGCGGAGAAACCGCTGCGGGAAGCGATCGTGCATCACTCGATCAATGGGTCGTTTGCCATCCGCCAGGGTAACTGGAAGCTGGAACTCTGCCCGGACTCCGGGGGTTGGAGCGCGCCGCGGCCGGGGAAGGCGCCGCCGGGTTCGCCGCCGGTGCAGCTCTACGATCTCTCCGACGACATCGGCGAGCAGCGCAACGTGCAGGCCGATCATCCCGAGATCGTCGCGCGCCTCACGGCGCTGCTTGACAAGTACATCGCCGATGGCCGCAGTACTCCCGGCGCGCCGCAGCAGAACACCACTCCTGTCAGCACCCAACCCGCGGGTCCGAAGGCGAAAGCAAAGTAGGCACGCGGCTCGTCATTTCCTCCACCAACTCATGCAAATCATCCCTCGATTCATCACCGTCGCCGCATGCTGCCTTCTTACCATCTCCGCGCAAGCCGCGGACGCGAAGCGCCCAAACATCGTTTTCATTTTCTCCGACGACCACGCCTACCAAGCAATCAGTGCCTACGGCGATGCGCGCAAGCTGATTGAGACACCGAATATTGACCGCCTCGCGAAGGAAGGGGTGCGCTTCAATCGCTGCGTGGTGCCCAACTCGATCTGCGGTCCGAGCAGGGCCACGGTGTTGACGGGAAAATACAACCATCTCAACGGATACGTGAATAATTCGAACAGCCGTTTTGATGGTTCGCAGATGACTTTCCCCAAGCTAATGCAGGCCGCAGGCTATCAGACGGCAATGATCGGCAAATGGCATCTCGAGAGCGACCCGACCGGGTTCGATTTCTGGCAGATCCTCCCGGGGCAGGGCGTGTATTACAATCCACCGATGATTCGCAACGGCCAGCGGATCACTAACTCGGGCTATGTGACGGATATCATCACCGACGCCTCGCTCGAATGGTTGAAAGGTCGCGATAAATCTAAGCCCTTCGTCCTGATGTGTCAGCAGAAGGCGCCGCATCGCGAATGGGAGCCGCCGCTTCGCTACCTCGGCCACGATAAAGATCGCAAGTATCCGGAGCCCGAGACTCTCTTTGATAACTATAGCGGCCGCGGCATTGCCGAGCACGATCAGGACATGACGATCGAGAAGACCATGACGCCGAAAGATAGCAAGCTAGTCGCGCCGCCGCAGCTTACTCCCGAGCAGCGCAAGGAATGGGATGCTTATTACGAGCCGCGTAATGAAGCGTTTCGGAAAGCAAACCTTTCCGGGAAGGAGTTAGTCTCGTGGAGATACCAGCGCTACATGCACGACTATACCGCGTGCGTGAAGGCGGTGGATGAGAGCGTCGGTCGCGTGCTCAAGTATCTGGACGATGAAGGACTCGCTGAGAATACCCTGGTTATCTATTCGGCCGACCAAGGATTCTATCTCGGCGAGCACGGTTGGTTCGACAAACGCTGGATCTTTGAAGAATCGCTGCGCACGCCGCTGCTCGTCCGCTGGCCGGGCGTGGCGAAGGCCGGCGTGGTGAACAGCGACATTGTTTCCAATCTCGACTACGCCGAGACGATCCTCGACGCTGCCGGAGTCGCCGTGCCCGCGGAGATGCAAGGCCGGAGCTTCGTGCCCTTGCTGAAGGGGACGACGCCTGCGGATTGGCGGAAGAGCTTCTACTATCAATACTTCGAGTATCCGACTCCGCACCATGTCCGTCCCCACTACGGGGTCGTTACTGATCGCTACAAGCT
>JBAVML010000637.1:0-14859 GCA_049690035.1 Chthoniobacteraceae bacterium | reverse complement strand
TCAAGATACTTTGGCAAGCCACCGCAACTATGAAAGCGGTGCGTAACACCTGGACACGAGGATCGCCGGATGGATGAATCATCGGCCCGATACTGAGCGGATAGCTAGGTGCTTGTCTAGTCCCGTGATACAGCGCCTGCGGAGGTGGATTTTGAGACGTGAAAACTCCGCCGAACCACGGGCGGGTCTAGCGCGACAACGGGTGACGCTTGTCGCCCAGAATGGCGCTGGTGCTCACTTCGGCGCGCACTTCGCGACCGAGAAAGGTTAGCAGCAGACGCACCCGCTCCTTCCCGGAGAGAACCTGCGTCACCACAGCCTCGAGTCCGCCGAGGGACCCGCTCACAATCTTGACCGTGTCTCCCTCCTTTACGCCGGTGTGGATGACCGCGACCTCGTCGTTACCCGCTTGAAGTCGAAGTGATTCAATGACTGCATCATCAATCTTTGCGAAACTGCCTCCAAATTGAAGGATCCGGCTAATCCCCATCGCGCTTCGGATTTCCTTGTAGCGCGTTTCGAACTGAAATCGGGCGAATAGGTATCCGGGAAACATGGATTCTTCAAACCATCGCACGCCCCTGGTCGTCGGACGCTTGAAGCGAAGACGGGGAGAGAAAACCTCAATCTGAGGGAACTGCCGCAAATGCGCCGCAGCGATGTGCTCGCGCTTCGGCTGGCTCTGCAAGCAGAACCAAGAGATTTCATCCGGCGGCGGTTCGTTCAGCATAGGAAGGTGACTTTCTCCGTGGGTTTACGGGACAATCCTTCTGGCACGCTTCGGGCTAAAGGTAAAGCACATCGACGGGAGGGCTGGCGAACGGCCTGCATCGGAAATCGCTCGCGCGGAATCCGTAGCGTCCCTCCCGTCGATGGCATTCGCATCCTTCCGCAAATCGCGGAAGCGGTCTTTGAGTAATGCGCCGGAAGTCGTGTCAGTAAATGACCTACGGTTCAGCACGACAGAGAGATGCGTGCCGTCAACCTGCGCCACTGGAGAGAGGATTAAAGCGTGTCCGGCGAAGAGATCCTTCGACTTTCTTCAGAATGCTGTTATAGGCACGGATGAAATCAACCAGCAGTTTTTCACGTCGGGGTCCAGATCGGGTAGCGGAGGAGTTGGCGTCCGTCCTTTGCAGCAAGACTTCCTACGAGTTCAAAGCACTCTTTTCGATCGTGCATGCGAACCTCAAGGCGCGCAATGCCGCGAGCGGAGGCGAAGAAATGCTGCGGCTGCGAGCCTACGAGAAGTTGCAAAACCTCGTGCAGGCCGGATCCGTGAAGAAGGTGGGAAAGGAATATCGCGGGGTTACCGCGGCGCTCACGGCTTACATGGAGACAGCGGCGGCGCTGAATGTCGAATTTGAGGCGCGCAAGCTGAGCCGGTTGCCAGCAGCTGCGACGAAATAACAAATGGCGAAGCCGAACTACCAATTCGAAAAGCGGAAGCGGGACCTCGATAAGAAGGCAAAGAAGGAGGAAAAACGCCGTCGCAAGCTTGAACCCGGGAATGCGTCTGCACCGGAAGACGCGGCGTCCCCGGCGGCCACTTCTGTTCCGGTCTGATCCCGATGACCAAAGACCCATCCAGTCCTGCAATCACCAAAGGGATTCTGAAGCTCGCGCGACAGATCGACGCCTCGAACGCCCCTGAGTACGTCGCCGTGGAGCCGGGCGACGATTGCCAGGCAGACTCATGCTTTCGCAATGTAACCGCAGTGGCGCGGCGGCATGGCGGAACGGCGCAGCACGGTTGGCGCATGCGCGAGCAAGCCGCGGTTTTCGTGGAGGGCGAATTCCACGCGGTCTGGCGACGTCCGGACGGCGGTTTGATCGACGTCACCCCGCGAACTGATGGGCTGAACGAAATTCTCTTCCTGCCGGATTCGAAGATGGTGTGGGACGGCGACGACATCGAACCACGGCGGATGATGCTCCACGAAAAGCCGTGCTACTGCGGGAGCGGCATGCCCTTTAAGATCTGCCACGGACTCGCGGACGACTAGGAGCCCGCCGGCGTCGCCAACCCGGCCGGGAATTGCCGCAGGTTCCGCTCTTCGAGAGCGCGATCATGACTTGTTTTCAAGCGAGGCATTGAACATTGAGCTGCTTCCTCGAATAGTCGCCGTTGTTTCATGGACGCCATCGATGACCTCCTCAAGCGGGTTCAGCGCCTGCCCCCAGCGCCGAGGCTGCTACCGCAATTGCTCGCCGCGCTCTCGGACCTGAATGCCGACATCAGCCGGGTCGTGGATCTGATTACCTTCGATCCGGCGCTGACGGCCAAAGTTCTGCAAGTTTGCAACAGCGCCTACTACGCGTTTTCAATGCGCGTGAGCACCGTCGCGGACGCGGTCAATCGCTTGGGATTTCACGGCATCTACACCACGGTCGCGATGGCCAGCAGCGAGGAATTCCTCAAGGCAGGGCAGCACTCCGCGCTGGACCCGGACGCCATGTGGCACCACCTCGTGACTTCTGCGTTCGCGGCCCAACTCGTCGCCAAACGCGTGGGCATCGATGGAAATATGCTCTTCACCGCGAGTCTGCTCCACGACATCGGCAAGGTGCCGCTGGCCGACGTGCTGCAAGGCGACTACGACGCGCTGATTACGGATGTTACCCTGTTCGGACGACCGCTTGTGGCGTTGGAGGATGCGAGCTTCGGTCTGAACCATGCGGATGTCGGCGCCCGTCTGCTGGAGAACTGGGCGTTCACCCCGGAGTTTGTGGAAGCCGTGCGCTTTCACCACGACTCCACGTCCGCCGGCGACGCCGCACCGCAAGCGGCATGCATCGAACTCGCCGACCTGCTCGCGCATAGTCTCGTGGCGGAGGACAAGGAAAATGCCTTCGCCGACATGGACACCGAACCGGCACTCGCCGTGGTCGGCCTCTCGCTCGACGATCTCACCCGGCAGCGCGTGCTACTCGAGGGAAAACGCGAAGTCATCGACGCCATCTGCGGACCGCTCCGCTGAGCTGCACGAAGCGGAATTCACCGCGTTACCTTGCAGCCCGCGTGCTCGCGTTCCAGCGCACGGGCGCCCTCGAGCGTCACCGGGGTGTTGGGGACGTTGACTTCCTTGAGGTTTTTCAGCGCCTTGAGTTTCAGCAGGCCCGTATCGGTAATCTTGGTGCTCCCGAGCGTGATCCGCTTCAGCGATTTCAAGCCGAGCAGCGCGTCCACGTCCACGTCGCCGAACGCAGTATTCGTGATCTCCAGCCACTCCAGCCCGACGAGTTTTCCCATTGCGGGGACCGCGCCGTCCTGCAGTTCGGAGTCGCCGATCGCCAGATGGATCAGGCCGCGCCAGCCCGCCAGCGGCTCGAAGTGTTCCTTGCCCAGCGCCTTGCCCTGTACACGGGTGGTAAGGAGGCGCGGAAAATTGATGGCCATCTTTTTAACTGCATCGGCGTAGTCGGGCAGATCGCTGGTGAGGAATCCAACTGATTCTAAATTCTTCAATCCCTTCAGCGCGGCGAGTCCGTCTGCGGTGACGGCAGTCTCGTTGAGCCCCAACCGGCGTAGATTGCGCAGCTTGGCGAGGGACGCGAGACCGACGTCCGTGATCTTCGTCTTGCGCAGATACAATTCCTCGATCGACGTAATCTTGGCAATCGCCTCTGCGCCCTCATCCGTGATCCCGGAATTTTCGAGGGACAGATGTCGCAGTCCCGGGAACTTCGCAAGGACGTCGAGAGTCTTGCCGGTCAGATCCGGTCCACCGTGGATTTGGAGGAATTTGAGTTCGCTGAGCGCTGCCAGGTTTTCACTGATGGCGTCGGTAATCTTGTCGCCGGGGAGGAGCAGACGTTCGACTCCCTGGAGTTCGCGGAGAAAAGCGAACCCTTGGTCGTCGAGCCGTGTATTCGTCTCGAAACTCGTCACGACGCGCAGAGACCCCAGACGTTCCATCTCCGCCGCGGCGGGTGGAGCTTTGAATTTGGCCACGTCAATTTTCACCTTAAAGGCCGGCTTTCCAGGTGGAAGCAAGCGCGAGTCGATGACCGGTCCCCACTTTTTCCCATCGTAGAATGTAAGGTCGGTCCCGTTCGCAAGCAGCCAGTTGACCGTCTCCCGTAGAGACTGCTTCGCCGGCTCGGGCATTCCCGTTGTTTTCGCTCCGACGGGTGGCGCTGGCGTGACTGCTTGCGGTGCGGCGGCCGGCGGGACGAGCCAGCTCTTGGCGAGTTCCTCGCGCTTCGTTTTCAAAAGCAACGCATCGTCGAGCCGCTGGGCTTGAGTGAGCGCGATCTGGTTCTTTGCCAGGACCGCATCGTAATCGGCCAGCTGGGCGCGGGCTTTTTCATAACGCTCGCGATCGAGCTTTGCGAATTGCGCACGGAAGCCAGCGCGCAGCGGTTTGATCGCCGCGATTGGATTGTCAGCATCTCCTGCCGGCATATTGTGGCCGCTATCGAAGAAACGCTGCCGCTCGGTTCGCCAAGCGAGAGCTTCGTCGAGTTTCGCCGCCTGGCTCGCCGCGGCAGACTGCCGGTCCACCGTCGCGATGTAATTTTTGCGCAATTCGGAGACTGCGATCTCGAACGGACCGGCCACCTCGCGCTGGTACTTTTCTTCAAAAGGTTTTGCCACCGTCGCCAGCCAGGTCTCCACCTCGGGCGAAGCTTTCGGACCTTCAGTAGCCGGAGGCGCCGCGGCCATCGGCGGTGCTGCCGGCTCGGGAGTGGCCTTGGCCAGAGCCGCTGCGAGAGCGGTTTTCACGAACTCCGGATATTGCTCCGGCGGAACGTTATCCAGAGTCATGACCGCGAGGTCTTTGATATCGGCGTCCATGGAGTAGATGCCGATACCGCCGGCCTCGAGCACTTCGCTCGGCGTCTCCACAGGCACGGGACGATCGTTGACGGCGCCGAAGAGTTTGGCGCCCACGGCGGCGAACTCGACCGTCACCCAGCGGTCGCCGAGCAACACCCAGGGTGCCGTGACCGTTCCCACGGTCTTGGCCTTGTTCGCTGCCGTCATGGTCTGGATGAAGCATTTCGGCTTTCCGTCCAAAACGATCTGCAATCGCGCGGGCGGCGCATTTCGGAGCCAGAGTTGGGCGGCCTTTCCTTCTTCTCCCAGTCGGATCGTGGCGCGCACGGCGATGTCCTTCGCGTGAAATCGATCAAATCTCACCGACTTGGTAAGATGAATTCCGCCGCCTTCGATCACCGTCGCTCCTCCCGTCGATGCATCGTCGAGTACGATGGGAACCCAGGTTGCGACAGCGGCCGGCGCCTTCGTTTCCACTCGTGGGGCCGGTTTGGGTGGGGCCTTCGGCTGGGTGGCGAGCTTTGCGGGTTCCTTTACGGGCGGAAGTTGGGGAGCGGGAGTCGCGATCGTTGGCCATTCGGCCACCTTGTATGCGGGAGTCGGCGGAGCGGCCGATTTTCGGCCAGACTGCGACACGATGTAGCCCGCGGCGACCAAGGCCAGGGCAGACACGCCCCCACCGATCCAGATCGGCAGTTGCTTTCTCTTCCCTCCTGATTGCGGGACTGGAGCCGCCTTCTTGACCGAACCATCTTCTGCCCCGGCAGCCCTGGCCACGAGAACCGGACCAGTCGTCACATGAACCGCGGGCGCCGCCAGCGCCCTCACAGCGGCGATCGCCCGCATCAGATCGGCGCACGAAGGGTATCTCGCCTCCGGCGAACTTTCCATGGCCCGCGCAATCACGGCGTCGATCCGCGGGTGCACCGCGACCCGCTCCGATGCCGGTGGGGAATCCGCATGCGGAAGATCGCCCGTCAGCGCTTCGTACAGCATCACGCCGACACTGAAGACATCGGCTCGGTGATCGACATGGAGACCACTGACCTGCTCCGGCGCAAGGTAGGCGGATGCGCCATTCAGGTTCATCTCGGGCAAACGAAACCGGCTCATGCCGAAATCCGCCACCTTCACTGGCCCATGCTGATCCACGAAGACGTTCCCCGGATGCAGCGCCCCATGGATCACCCCGTGACCATGTGCATGATGAGTCGCGTCGCAGACCTGCTCCATCATGGCAAAGACTTGCATCGGCGTCAGCTCGCCGGCCTTGATCCGGTCCCGGAGCGTTGTTCCTTCCACATACGCCGCAATGAAAAAAAGATGCTCCTGCGCGGTGAGGCCAAATTCATTCACCGCCACGATATGGCCGTGCGAGAGTTGAGAGACTAAGGGCAGCGTTTTGGCAAAGATCCGGGCCAGCCCGGGCGCCAGGGAAATCTCGAGAGGCAAGACTTTGATCGCCACCGTGCGGTCACCCGCCGCATCGAAGCCCCAGTAAACCGCCCCCACTGTCCCGCGCCCGACCATTCCGAGGATGGCAAACTGAGGGAAAAGCCAGGCAACTTTCTCCAACTCCAGAGGACTCCATTCGCCCGGCTCCACCCCGTTTTTGGATGATTGCTCGGCTACGTCGTTTTCCATGAGGTCACTCCAACCGACGCGGGCATCGTTCCTCGCGACGGATTCGTCGCGCTAAGGGCCGTGCCACACCCGGTGGCTCCAAGTTGTTCGCTTCCACGATCCATGAGGCTTAAAAATACCGCCCCTCAGCGCATCCGAACGCCAGGCAAAAGTCAAGCTTGCTGTTCGGCGCTTACTGGCGCAGGTGGACTGATTTCTCGGGCAGCGCGCTAGGACTTTTCTCGACACGAGCCTCCGCAGGTGCATGATTTCGCAATGATCGCGCGTCTCGCATTCGGCCTCATGCTACTCGCGGCCCTGGCGCTGGTTCCGACGGCGGCGCGGGCGAATGGGCCGCAGGAGCTCGCGTCGTACGATGAATTGCTTGCGTTCGTCCCGGAAGAGCAACCGACCATCGCGCTCGGTGACATGATCGTGCCGGTGGAAACCGTGCGCCTGTGGCGGGACCAGCTCGCGAACACCCCGCGACTCACCGCGGATCCCGCCTCGCAGACCGGAATCAACAAATGGACCGGCGGCAATGTGTTCTATGCCTTCAACGCAAACGTGAGCACCGCCCACCAGGCCGCCTTTCTCGATGGCGCACGCGAGTGGGAGACATTCGCGAACCTCCATTTCATCGCGCGCACCACCGAGCCGAATTACATTATGGTCAACGATGGCGGGCCCGGGCTTTCGGGCGGCAATTCTGCCTTGGGTATGACCGGTGGAGAGCAGCAGCTCAACATTGGTGCCACGAGTTGGAACCGCACGACGATCGTTCACGAACTGGGCCACGCGCTCGGCCTCATCCACGAGCATCAGCGCAGTGACCGCGACACGTACGTCACGATCAATTTCAGCAACGTGCCCGGCGGCGCGAGCGACGGAAATTTCGTTCTCATCCCGACCTCTACGAACCAAGGCGCCTACGATTTCTTCTCGGTCATGCACTACGGACGCAAGACGTTCGCCATCAATCCCACGATCGACACGATCACGCCGAAGCCCGCCTACGCGCAGTTCATCGACGTCATGGGCGGCGGTTATCTCGATCGAGCGCTGAGCCGCGGCGATCGCAATGGAATCGCGCTGCTGTATGGCGCAGGACCGGCGCTCACGACGGTTGTGACGAACACAAAAGACTCGGGCGTGGGAAGTTTGCGCACGGCCATCTACCGGGCGCTCGACATCGTCACAGACACCCCCTTCTCCACGCCGACGATCACGTTTCAAATCCCGAATACCGATCCGAATTTCAGCGGCAGCGTTTTCACGATCAGACCCACCGATCGCCTTCCTGCGCCTGGTCCGCGCACGACGATCGACGCCACGACGCAGGCGGCGTTCATTGGCGATACGAATCCCCAAGGCCCCGAAGTCGTGCTCGATGGAGCGCTGCAAAGCAGCGAGCTCTCGACCTACGGACTCGGTCTGTTGCTAGTTGAGGCAAATGTGACGATCCGCGGGCTCGTGATCAGTGGCTTCAACACCCGGGGCATTCTCGTCTCTGGCGCGGGCGGGACGGGATGCACGATCGCGGGCTGCTATATCGGCACGAATGAAACGGGAACCGCGGCGAGCGCGAACAGTTTTTCCGGCATCGAGATCAGCGGCGGCGCCAGCGCCAACATGATTGGCGGCACGACGACGGCGGCGCGCAACGTCATTTCGGGAAACCTCAACCAAGGCGTTTTCGTCGACGGCAGCGGCACGACGGGAAACGTCATTGCGGGGAATTTCATCGGAACGAACGCGGCCGGCACGGCCCCGGTTGCAAACGGATTCGCTGGGATCGAGATCAGCCAGGGCGCGGGCGCGAACACGGTCGGCGCGGGCAATCTTATCTCGGGGAACGCCAGCCAGGGCATCGCGATCATCGGTGCGAATGGCAACGTGGTCGCGGGCAATCTCATCGGCCTCAATGCGGCGGGGACGGCCGCGCTTCCCAACAGCTATGCGGGAGTCGAGATGTTCGGAGGGGCGACGAACAATATCGTGGGTGGAACGAGCGCCGGCGCGGGAAATGTGCTCTCGGGAAACCTCGGGCAGGGTGTGGCGCTCACGGGCGACGGGACGACGGGGAATGTCATCGCGGGAAACTTCATCGGCACGAACCCAGCCGGCACTGCCGCGATTGGCAACGGGACCGCTGCGTCGCGCTATTCGGGCATTGGTATTTTCAGCGGGGCGGCGGCGAACTTCATTGGCGGCACGGCGCCGGGAGCGCGCAACCTCATTTCCGGAAATACGGGTCAGGGCATCTACATCGCCGACGGCGGAACTAACAGCAATGTCATCATTGGAAACTGGATCGGGCTGAACGCGGCGGGAACCGCTGCGGTGAAGAATGAGTGGTCCGGCGTCGAGATCGGAGGCGGCACGCATGGAAACATCGTCGGCGGCGCCAGCGCGGCGGCGCGCAATGTGATCTCGGGAAATCAACTTCAAGGCGTCGCCATCAACGGCATGAGCACCACCGCCAATGTTATTTCAGGAAACTATATCGGCACGAATCCCGCCGGCTCCGTGGCACTCGGCAATGGCTGGCCGGGCGTCGAGATTTACAGCGACGCATCGGCAAACACGATCGGCGGCGCGGCGGCCGGTGCGGGCAACGTGATTTCCGGAAATGGGGTGCGCAACGTCACCATCGCCGGGGCGAATAACAACTTGTTCAGTGGAAACCTCATCGGCCTGAACGCCGCGGGCACCGCGGCGCTGGCCAATGGCGGCCCCGGCATCCAGATCTTCGCGGGCGCGCAGGGCAACACGATCGGAAGCACCAGCGGCGGACGGAATTTCATCGCGGGGAACAACGGCGCGGGCGTGACGATCAGCGGCAACCCGACGAACGGGAATACGATCATCGGCAATTCCATCGGCGTCGCCCCCGCGGGCGACCTCGTGGCGAACACGAGCGAAGGCATCGCGCTTTTTGCGGATGGCTCTGGCGGGCCGCAAGGCACGAACATCGGCGGTGCCGCCCACGGCGCGGCGAACTTGATCGCTGGCAACGGCTATGCGGGCATCGCCATTTACAACGAGGGCACGATGAACAACCGCATCAGCGGGAACTCGATCACCGCAAACGGCGGGCTCGGTATCGACATCTGGGGCGACGGCGTGACCGCCAACGACGCTGGTGACGCGGACGCCGGGCCGAATAACCTGCAGAATGCTCCGGTGCTCTCTTCCGCCGTCCTCGGCGTCGCCACCACCGTGGCTGGCACGCTGAACAGCAGCGCCGGCACGAAATTTTGCATCGAGTTTTTCGAAAGCAGCACGGGCGATCCCAGCGGAAGCGGGGAGGGCCAGAACTTCATCGGCGCCATCGACCTGACCACGATCGGGAACAACGCGACTTTCAACACCGCGCTGCCTGCCATCGTGCCAGCAGGCCACGTCATCTCCGCCACGGCCACGGATCCTGCGGGAAATACGTCCGAGTTTTCCCAAAACGTGACGGTGACCACCACCGACACCGACGGCGACGGAATGCCGAACGCCTACGAGACCGCCCACGGCCTGCTGACCAACTTCAACGATGCCAATCTGGACGCCGACGGCGATGGAATGTCCAATCTCGCGGAATTCCGGGCCGGCACCGATCCGCGCAATCCTTCCAGCGTGCTTCGCCTCGGGGCGCCCGCTGTCGGCAGCGGCGCGATCACGCTTTCGCTCGGCGGAATGATCGGGCGAACGTACCGCGTGGAGTTCGCGGATCATCTGGAAGCGCCGGTGAGTTGGCGAATCCTCGCCGACCAGATCTCCGGCGCCGCGGCCCCCATCCCTGTCCTGGATCCCGGCGGTGCCGGCCAGCCGAGGCGCTACTACCGGGCCACAGTGCGCCCGTAGGCAAGGCGCAACTTTCCACATCGCGCGAGCGGTAGCTCGTGGCGCGACCGGCGCCAAGTAAGAGCCTTTGCCGACCACGGGCTTGCGTCGTTGCGCTGCCCTGTCCGCTTGCCGCCATGCGGCGTTGCCACTACATCCAGCGCTCGAACCTCTTCTTTCATGACCACCGACGACGCCCCCGCTCCCTCCGACTTCATCCGCGACATCGTCGCCGCCGATCTCGCGGCGGGGAAGGTGCAGAAAGTCGTCACGCGCTTTCCACCCGAGCCGAATGGCTATCTCCACATCGGCCACGCGAAATCGATCTGCCTGAACTTCGGCATCGCGCATGAATTCGGTGGCATGTGCAACCTGCGCATGGACGACACCAATCCCGCGAAGGAGGAGGTGGAATACGTCGATTCGATCATCGCCGACGTGCGCTGGCTGATCGGCGGCTGGGCGGATCAGCAGATGCGCTTTAAGAACGCCGAGCCCTTCTACGCCAGCGACTACTTTCCCCAGCTCTACGCTTACGCCATCGAGCTGATCAAGGCCGGCAAGGCCTACGTCTGCGATCTCACCCCGGCGGAAACCGACGCCTACCGCGGCGCGCCTGGAGAACCGGGAAAACCGTCGCCCTACCGCGACCGCAGCGTGGAGGAAAACCTCGAACTTTTCGCCCGGATGAAAGCAGGTGAATTCCCCGATGGCGCCCGCAGCCTGCGCGCCAAGATTGACATGGCGCACCCCAATGTGTGGTTGCGCGATCCCCTGCTCTACCGCATCCGCCACACGGCGCACCACCACACTGGCGACGCGTGGTGCATCTATCCGCTCTACGACTACGCGCACTGCCTGTCGGATTCGATCGAGGGGATCACGCACTCCGTCTGCACGCTCGAGTTCGAAGTGCATCGCCCGCTCTACGATTGGATCCTCGACAATCTTCCCGTGCCGCAGCCGCGCCCGCATCAATACGAATTCGCCAAGCTGATGCCGACGCACTTCGTCATCTCGAAGCGCAAGCTGCTCGCCTTTGTGAACGAAGGCATCGTCAAGGGTTGGGACGATCCGCGCATGCCCACGCTGAGCGGTCTGCGCCGGCGCGGCATCACGCCCGAAGCGGTGCGGCAATTTGCCTACAACATCGGCGTGACCAAGTACCAAAGCTCGACCGACATCGCGGTCTTCGAGCACGCCATCCGCAGCGATCTCAATACGCGCGCGCTCCGCCGGCTCGCGGTGCTGCGCCCGCTGAAAGTGGTCATCACCAACCTGCCCGAGGGCCAAGTCGAAGAGCTGGCAGCGACCAACAATCCGCAGAATCCCGACGCGGGAACACGGCCGGTGCCGTTTAGCCGCGAGCTATGGATCGAGCAGGACGATTTCGCCGAGGTGCCGCCGCCGAAATTTTTCCGGCTGAAGCCCGGCGGCGAAGTGCGGCTAAAGTACGCTTACATCATCAAATGCGAGGAAGTGGTGAAGGACTCCGCCGGCCACGTCGTCGAGTTGCGCTGCACCGCCGATCTCGGTTCGAAAACCGGCGGCCCGACCAGCGACCGCAAGATCAAAGGCACCATCCACTGGGTCAGCGCCGCGCACGCCATCGACGCCGAGGTGCGGCTCTACGACCGACTCTTCACCGAAGCCGATCCCGAGGCCGATGGCCGCGATTTTCGCACCGCGCTCAATCCGCACTCGCTCGAAGTCATCACCGCGAAACTCGAGCCGAGCCTCGCCGATGCGAAGGCTGAGGAACGCTACCAGTTCGAGCGACTCGCTTACTTTACCCTCGATCCCGACTTGAAGCCCGGCGCACCGATTTTCAATCGCACGATCACGCTCAAGGATGCGTGGGCGAAGGAAGCGGGGAAGACTTAGCGCGACGAGGGCGCGGGATCCAGTGGCTTGCGGACTTGGACGCGCTTCTCGCCCCAGCTCAGCGCGGTCGCGACGCTTCCCGCAAACTTCCACGGCGCCGCATCGTCGGCGTAGATCGCGAGCGTGCAGCGTTCCGCTGCGAGGGCGGCGGCTTGCGGGAGATCGAGGTGGCGCAGCACGTTGAGGTAAATCGGGCCGTCGTGCTGCGACGCGGGCAGGGCGTGGAGATCGAGCCGCTTCACTTCGGGAATGAAAAGCGAGGCATAGAGCGTGTTCGCAGCCATCGTTTTCTGCGACTGAAGCCACAGCGGCAACTTCGCAAAACCCGTCGTGCTGCGAAGGCCGGCAGCGGCCTGCTGGATGTCCCACACCTGCCCGCTTTCCACGGATTCACCGAGGAGGAGAAAGCGTCGGCGAAGTTGCGTTTGCTTCACCGGCGAAAGTTTGGACCAGCTCTGCGCACCGATCCCGCGCGGGCAGACGTAGGCCATCGCCCACTTCGTCCCGAGGAGCATCTTGCGCTCATCGGCAAAGGCCGCGGCGTCGCCGGTCACGCCCGGAAATTGAGCGGGAAATCTCGCGGCGGCGAGCTGGCTAAATTCCTTCCAGCTCTCGTCGTCTAGCACATTGAGCACGACGAGTTCGAGATCTTCGGGCTTCACGTCATCCCGGTGGAGAATCCAGAGCGGCAGGTTGAAAGGCTCCTCGCTCGCGAACTGCGTGCTGGTCAGCCGCAGTCCGTCCGCCACAACGACCGCCGGCTTCCCCGCGAGCAGCTTCACCGGCTCACGTGGCCACGCGCGGAAGCAATCCTCACGCAGCGCCTTCATCCAGCCATCGCGCAGCGCGGCCCATTCCTTCTTTGTTTTCACCTCGGTCGGCGCGGTGAATTGCGGGACAAAGATCTCGTCGATCGTCGTCACCTTTTCATCCTTCGGCAGTTCGGCAAAGACTCGCAGCTCGCGCGGCTCGTGCATCTTCTTCGCCGGCTCATCGATGAGATCCATGCGGTCGGCGCCCTTGAGCCAGCGGTTGATCCAGTTGAACGCGCCAAAGTTGAGCGGCTGCGTGTCTTTGTGCGGCCCCTCCGCGATGTGCAGGCCGATGTGATCCTCCTTGCCGAGCGTGCGGTAGAGCGCGCGGGTGCGGTTGAAGATTTCCACCACGCCATCGAGTGGGAAGATCGTGTCCGAATCCGTGTTCGCGATGAGCAAGGGACGCGGCGCGACCAGCGCAGCAACGCGATCGAAATCCCAGCGCTCCGTGTTCACCATGAACATGCAATCGCAATGCCCCTCGATCGCGCCGTCGAGGATGTGGTTCTTCAGCGTCGTGATCCCGGCGGTCGGCACCGCGACTTTGATCCGTTCGTCGAGCGCCGCGATCCACCACGAATACGCGCCGCCGCCGGAGCGCCCGGTCACGCCGAACTTCGTCTTGTCCACCTCCGGCCGCGTCTCGAGATAGTCGAGCGCGCGGATGCCATTCCACGCATCCACTCCCGCCGGCGTGTAGCCGCGCGCCGGCCACCACCAGCGGCCCTTGTTGTAGGTGCCGTGATGTTCCCCGCGAATCTCGCCCAGCTCGATCGTGTCGATGATCAGGCAGACATACCCGTGCCGCGCGAACCACGAGCCGTGATGCTGGTAGCCGGTCTTGTTGCCCATGCTCACGCCGCCTTCCACCACGTTCGAGTGACCGCAGACGTAGAGGATCGTCGGCAGCGGCGCGGTCACTTTCGTCGGGCGGTAAAGATCACCCGTCACGTAGAGCCCGGGCGATGATTGAAAGTGCAGCTTCTCCACGACGTAGCCGTCGCCCTTCACCGTGCCGGTGATCACCGGCTTCAGGTCGCCGCGCGCCGGCCACGGGTCCAGGCCGAGCATGCGCTGAAGCTGCTGGCGCATCTGCGCCTGTCGCGCCGGCCAGTTCTCGGCCGTGATGTCCTTCGCCCAATCGGGCCGGGAAAGCTCCCCTACCCGGCGCGCGAAATATTCGTCGAGCGGCGGCGGCAGCATCTCGCGCGGTTCGCGCGGGACAGTCTGCGCGCGGCCGGTGGAAATCAGACACGCGAAGGAGGTGAGGATGAGCAGGCGAAGGGGGAGCATACGTCGCAGAGAGAGTCGTGCGGCGGGCAATTCCTTTGGCGGCAGATTCTGCGAAATACTTGTCACTTGCCTTGCCACGACGTTTTACGAAGGGTGCGCGCCCGATGAAATTCCTGGCCGCCGTCGCCCTCCCTCTCTTCGCGCTCGATCAGGCGACGAAGTGGTGGATCGTCGCCCGCCTCGCGCTGAGCCACGAGTGGCCGCCGATCGATCCGGCCGCGCACATCGCCGTGATCCCCGAGTGGTTTCACCTCGTCTATTGGGCGAATACCGGCGCGGCCTTCAGCATCGGGCGCGACAACAACTGGTTCTTCGTCGTGCTCTCGCTGGCCGCGCTCGTCGGGCTGCTCGTCGCTAGCGCGCGCGGCGCATTCACCGACCGGCTTTCGCGCACCGGCGTCGGGTTGCTCATCGCGGGGATTTTGGGGAATGTCACCGATCGGCTCATCCACCATCACGTCGTCGATTTTCTGCTCATCGATCTGCACGTGCGCTTCGCCGATCCGTGGCCGGCGTTCAACGTAGCGGATAGCTGCATCTGTACTGCCGTCGCGCTCTTCATCATCGGCACCCTGCGCGAGGAGGCCGCGAAGAAAAGAGGGTAGCGCACGCGCCCTCGCGTGC
>JBAVML010000636.1:0-4613 GCA_049690035.1 Chthoniobacteraceae bacterium | reverse complement strand
GTCGCCGGATGCCGAAACGACCGTCCCGCCCGATCCGCTGCGGCAGCGCGTGGCTTTCGCGCTGAGCGAAATCCTCGTCGCGTCCGACCGGCCCGAAGCGCTCGCGGTGGAGCAGCGCGGCATGGCGAATTTCTACGACCTCTTTGAGCAGCACGCCTTCGGCAACTACAAGGACCTGCTGCAAGCGGTCGCGCTGCATCCGGTGATGGGCATCTACCTCAGTCATCTCGGCAACCAGAAAGCGAACCCGGCGACGAACGTTTTCCCGGACGAAAATTTTGCCCGCGAAATCATGCAGCTCTTCAGCATCGGCCTGTGGATGTTGAACCCCGACGGCACCCGGCAGCTGGACGCGCAGGGTCAGCCAATCGCGACTTACAACAACGGCGACATCACCGAACTGGCGCGCGTCTTCACCGGCATTTCATTTGGCAACAACGCCGACTTCCAAATGGACCCGCGCGACTACACGGTGCCGATGAAGGGCTGGGATGCGTATCACGATTGCAACGCGAAGACGCTGCTCGGCGGCAAGGTCCTCGCCGCCCAATCCGCGAGTCCTGGCAACACCGGGACGGTGACGATGAGCGACATCACCATGGCGGTGAAGAATCTCTTCGATCATCAGAACGTCGGGCCATTCCTCGCGCTGCGGCTGATCCAGCGCTTCGTCACCTCAAACCCCAGCCCGGCCTACATCGGCCGCGTTGCGGCGAAGTTCGCCGACAACGGCAGCGGCGTGCGCGGCGACCTGAAGGCGGTGATCAAGGCGGTCCTGCTCGACCCCGAGGCGCGCGATCCGGCCATGCTGTCGCAGCCGACCTGGGGGAAACTGCGCGAGCCGATCCTGCGTTTCGTCAACTTCGCGCGGGCCTTCAACGCGTCGTCCACCTCCGGCCACTTCGCGGTCGATCAATTCTCGCTCGCGGCGCTGCAGGATCCGATGAATTCACCGAGCGTCTTCAACTTCTTCCTGCCCGCGCACAGCCCGTCCGGACCGCTCGCGCAAATGGGCCTCGTCGCTCCGGAGTTCCAGCTCGTGAACGCGGCCTCGGCCGTGTCGGGATCAAACTACTTTTGGACTCACATCCTCAGCGACCTCCAATACTGGGGCGCGGGAAATGCGGCCTACGCGCTGCGGCTGAACCTCAATCCCGAGCTCGCGATGGTCACCTCCGGCAACATCAGTCTCGACGTGCCCTCCGGTGCGCTCGATCCCGATCCGCTGCTGCGCCGCCTCGATCTCGTTCTGACGGGCGGCACGCTGAGCCCCGCGCAATTTCAGATCATCCGCGAGGCCATGCTGCGCATCGGCACCGGCACCTGGCAGTGGCATCGCGAGCGATTGCGCATGGCGATTTACCTCATCACCACGTCTCCCGAATTCAACGTCCTGCGTTAACCCCATGAACTCGCCCATCTCCCGCCGCCGCTTTCTTGGCCAGGCCAGTTGTGCCGCGGTCAGCTCGTTGCCCGTGCTCAGCACGCTGCTCAATCTGCGGCTCGCGCAAGATCTCGCCGCCGTCACCACGCCGGCCTCGGGCGAGTATCGCGCGCTCGTCTGCCTCTTTCTCTCCGGTGGAAATGATTCGTTCAACATGCTCGTGCCGCGTGCTCCAGCGGCCTACGCGACTTATCAAACCACACGCTCGAATCTCGCGCTCACGCCCGCGCAACTGATCGACATTCATCCCATCGGTCTGCCGGATTTCGCGGTGCATGGCGGCATGCCGGAAGTCGCGAATCTCTTCGCCACGGGCAAGGCCGCTTTCGTCGCCAATGTCGGCACGCTCATCGAGCGCGTGCAAAATCGCACGCAGGTCGCGCAAAGCCTCAAGCGCCTGCCGCTCGGGCTCTATTCCCACAGCGACCAGATCGAGCAATGGCAGACGAGCATCCCGCACGGGCGCAGCGGCATCGGCTGGGGCGGACGCATGGTCGATCTGATCAAGGATCTGAATTCCACGCAGATCGTCCCGATGCAGATCTCGCTCGACGGCAGCAATACCTGGCAGACTGGCAACACCGTCGCCGAATACACCATCACCCCGAGCGGCGCGACCGCGCTCTCCGGCTACAACGCGGGCTGGGTGCAATATCAGGACGTGGCGAACGCGATGAGTGCGGCAGTCGATAGCCAGCTCGCGCAGCAATACACGAATCTCCTCGCGCAGACCTTCAACACGCGGAAGAAGCAGGCGCTCGACGCGTATCAGATTTTCGCCAATGCGAGCGCGCCGGCGTTGCCGAATGGCGTGACTTTTCCGAGCAGCTACGTCGGCTCGCGGCTCGCGATGGTGGCGAAGGCCATCCAGGGCCGAGCGGCGATGGGCGCGGTGCGGCAGACCTACTTCGTGCAATGGGGCGGCTGGGATCATCACGACAACGTCCTCGACAATCAGGGTGTGATGCTCCCGCAGGTCAGCGCGGCGATCGGCGCGTTTTACAATGCGCTCGTGGCCATGGGCGTGGCGGATAAGGTGACGCTCTTCACCGCGTCCGACTTCGGTCGCACGCTGACCAGCAACAGCCGCGGGTCCGATCACGCATGGGGCAGCAATCAGCTCGTGGTCGGCGGCGCGGTGAACGGCCAGCGCATCTTCGGCCAGTATCCGTCGCTCGCGATCAACCCCGACAGCGGCCCCGAGGTGAACCCGCTCGACACAGGCCGCGGCCGCTTCATTCCCACGACGAGCTGCGATGAATATTTCGCCGAACTCGCGCTGTGGCTCGGCGTGAGCCAGTCGAGCCTGCCGCTCGTGCTGCCGAACATCGCGAACTTTTACGCGACCCCGAATGGCAACCCGCCGATCGGCTTCATCGTGTGAGCGCGGGCCGGGTTCGTCTTTTGGCGAATAGCCAGCCGACCCGCGAAGTGGCAATCTCTCGACCATGAACTCGGGCCCAAAAATTCTCATCATCGAAGACGAGCCGCGGATGCGGAAGAACATGGCCACGGTGCTGAAGATGGAAGGCTACGAGGTGGTGACGGCGGAGAATGGCGAGGTCGGTGTCGAGTCCGCGAAACGCGAGTTGCCGGCCCTGGTCCTCTGCGACGTGATGATGCCGAAGCTCGACGGCTACGAAGTCCTTGCCGCGCTGCGCGCTGAAGAGACGACCGCGCGCATCCCGTTCATTTTCCTCACGGCGAAGGGCGAAAAAGCCGACCTGCGTGCGGGCATGAATCTCGGCGCCGACGACTATTTGACCAAGCCCGCCGACATCGACGACCTGCTCGCCGCGATTACCACACGCCTCGCGCGCCGCGATGAAATCGCCAGCGGCAGCGGCGCGCCGAATTTCGATTCCCCGCAGCCGCTGATCGACAAGCTCGGCCTCACGCCGCGGGAAGCCGAGGTCCTGCTCTGGGTTGCCCAAGGCAAGGCAAACGCGGACATCGCGACGATCCTCACGACCACGGAGAGCACGGTGAAGAAGCACCTGGAACACGTCTTCGAAAAACTCGGCGTGGAGAATCGTGGGGCCGCCTCATTGCGCGCGATCGAGGCATTGAGTGCGGGGTGAAATTCCAGCCGCCTCGCGATCGGCGCGCGCGGCGACACGACTAAAGCGCGCGGGCGGCTTGCCCAAACCCGAAGGGATCAGTCGGCCAGGACGCGGCGGCGAAAACGCCGAAGACCGGCGAGCATTCCCGCTCCGAGCACCATCATCGCGCCGGTGCCCGGCTCCGGGATGGCGACGAGGAAGTCCACGCCGAAGCTGTCGCCGACGGTGTGGCTGGTGTAATCCATGACCATCTTCAAATCGAGGGTGCCGGTGACGCCGGAGTTGGCGGCGCCCAGGTCAACCACGTTGTCATTAAAAAACGAGATCGCGCTGGCGAGGGTTGTGAAGACTTGATCCAAGCTCGCGGTGAGACTGAATTCCTTGAAGATCCGCAGCCGCAGATTGTCGAAGCCGAGCCCGGTGCCCGTCGGGTCGAGGAAGCCAAAGCGCAGCGGCATCGTCGGGTTTACCTGCGTGAGATCGATGGAGAAATTGAGCGTCGCGGTGTGCGTCTTCGCTGTGCCGATGCCGTCGTCAGCGTAGCCACCGGCCAGGACGCCGAGGGCGAGCGGTGCGTTCACCGCGGTGCCGTTGGGATTTCCGGCGACCGCCGTGGCCACGTCGCTGCCGAGAGGTGCTCCCGTGAGAAAGGCGGCTGCCTCGAGGCCGGATGCCATCGCGAGCGTCGGCGCGGCCTGGCCGTAAATGGCGCGCGATTCGGCGTTCACGGTACTGCCCGCTTGAGCGGAGGCCGTGGACGAAACGGAGGGAAGCACCAGGCCGCCCGAAATCGCGGTGGCGAACGCCGTGCCGGAAGTTCCGGTCGAATTTGCACGGGCCACGGCGGAGCCTCGGACCGAACCGGAGATCGAGCCGAAAACCTGCGAACCGCCACTCGCCGAAGCTGTGGCGTCGGCCTGGCCGAGACTGGTGCTGTTCGCCGTGGCCGTGGCGTTGCCGCCGCTGCCGTCGGTCGTCGTGGTGCCGCCGCGCGCACCGGCGCTGCCGCCGCTGGCCGTGGCCATGGCGGTGGCCTTCGAGCTCCCGCTGACGTTGGCGACGGCCGTCGAATTTGCCGTGCCTCCATTTCCTCCAAAGCCGGTGCC
>JBAVML010000635.1:0-1578 GCA_049690035.1 Chthoniobacteraceae bacterium | reverse complement strand
AGGCTGACAAGGTTCGCCCCATGCTCTCAGAAGTGGAAGTTGCAGACGCGAAGCAAACGGCCGCCTTGGCATTGATCGCCACTGGCGCCTTGGAGCGCATGGCGCAAGGCGGTCGCATGACTCTTGGCGACTGGAAAGTTGCCTTTCGCGCGGTACGTGGCGCGGAGTGTCTGCGAATTGATCGCAAGGCTAAGAATCAATCGGAGATTGTCTGCATTGATAGCCTCTCACCGGAAGCGGCAAATTTCATCGCGGCAACGCAAGGTTTCCCGACACTCCCGCTTGCGAGGCGAAACGCGATTGCGCGCCAAGTCCGCTATATCCGCGCGCAGATGTTTGCCCATTTCAAAGGGGACACTACGCGGAAGCGGAAGCATCGGTACAAGGTCGCGATGCGCTTTCTCCGTTTCAGCCTCTCCCAATACAAGGCAAGCGGGCAATGGGGACACGCGGAGATTTCAAAGGGAAATTCCAGCGCATCCTTTCGCATGGCGCACGCGGAGTGGCGCGCATATTGCGACAAGGGCGAGGAAATTTTGACAGCGGAAAGCCTCGCCTTTGTGCCCGCCAAGCGTGACCGCACCTTGCGCGCCTTTGCTGACATCCCCGAAAATTTCGCCATCGCGGATTGAGCGAATTCCTTACGCCTCATTCCCCTAGTTAGTAGAGAGAAGCCCGCGCAAAAGCGCGGGCTTTCTCGTGAGTAGCTAACCCGTCCCTGAAAATGAAACTCCCGAATCCCCGCGGCTTTGCCGTAACTTCTCCGTCCGCGACCGTGTGCGATCACGTCGCGAATTTCTCCGCGCGTGGCAAGCGCGCGATCGAGCTGCCCGAGCCGGCCGATCTCGCCTTCCTCTATGACCTTCCAAAAGCGCGTCCTTACGTAAGGATGCACGCGACACCCTCGCCAATTCCCGCGAGCGGCACGTGGAGTGTCGATCGGCCTGAGCCGAAAAAGATTCCCATGAGCTACTCGCCGCCGCGCTGGAAGCAGAGCCGCAACGGCCCGCGCGAGGAAAAGTGGCTGCTGATTCTCGAAACCGTGACCGTGACCGTGACCATGCCGCGCGGCAGTTACACCCTGACCGCCTGCAACCGCGGCAATAACGTGCTCGACAGCCGCGACGAATCGCGCCGATCGCTGCCGGAGATCCGCCGCGAGCTCGCCCGCGTGCTCGGCACCGCACAGGCGGACGCCGCCTGCGACGAACTCGGCAGCGTCATGCCTGGCCTGCGCGCGCCGCGTGCTGCCAAGGTCCGCGAAGTGTCAGCCGCCGACAGGGCGCGGATGGAGGCCGTGCGCAATGACTGGGAGGCGATCGAATCCGAGCAGTCCCGCCGCCGTGCCGACCGAAAGGCGAACCCGCCCGCGAAGGATGATGTGCCGAAATACGAAGAAATGACCGCCGAGGCTTTCGCCGCCTTCAACGCGATGGCCGCACGGCAATCCGCGCAGGCACTCGCCTTCCGGCTTGCGGAACCAGAGCGCGAAGTGGAGCGCGTGCATGAGACGCGGGCGATCGAATTCCCCGCACCGTTCGCGGAGTAAGCAGTTTTCAGGGGGGAGGGAGGGGCGGC
>JBAVML010000634.1:0-16423 GCA_049690035.1 Chthoniobacteraceae bacterium | reverse complement strand
CGTTAGTGATCGCTCACCCCACTTTGGGAACGGGCAGGACGGGCGTTTCGTTCGCCTCGATCTCGCTCAGCGTCAGCACATCATCGCGAACCGCCACACACCGATGAGCATTTCGTTCCCTTCGCTTCTCGTCATGGCCGCCGCCGTGATCTATGCCGTGGGGGCGCTGGTCGTGAAGCGGGCGGCGGACATGAAGGTGGGCGCGTGGCGGACGGCGTTCGTCGCGAATGTCATCACGGCGCTGTTCTTTCAGCCGCTCTTTGCGCTGGGTGGAAAATTTCACGGCGAGCTGTGGTGGCAGCCGGCGATCGTGGCGCTGTGCTTTGTCGCGGGCCAATGGCTGACTTACGTCTCGCTCGAGCGCGGCGATGTGTCGGTGGCGACGCCGGTGCTCGGGATCAAGGTGCTGCTCGTGGCGATGTTCGTGACGGCGACGGGCGGCGAGAGTCTGCCGCTCAAGCTCTGGCTCGCCGCGGCGCTCGCGACCGCTGGCATCGCGCTGCTCAATCGCAGCTCGGGCGGCGAGCGACGCCACGTGAGTCTCACCATCGTGACGGCCGGACTGGCGGCGGCGGCGTTCGCAGTCTTCGATGTGCTTGTGCAAAGGTGGTCGCCGGCGTGGGGCCTGGGAAGATTTCTGCCACTGACGATCGGCTTCGCCGCGGTGCTCTCGCTCGCGTTCATCCCGCGCTTTTCCGCGCCGCTCACCGAAGTGCCGCGCGCGGCGTGGCCGTGGCTGCTCGGCGGCGCGGGCGCGATCGCCGCGCAGTCGGTGGTCTTCGTCTCCACGATCGCGCGCTGGGGCCACGCACCGCAGGCGAATGTGATCTACAGCTCGCGCGGGCTGTGGAGCGTGCTCCTCGTCTGGACCTGCGGAAAGTGGATGCTCGGCAGCGAAGCCACCCTCGGCGGCAGAGTCCTCGCGTGGCGCCTGGCCGGAGCGGCGTTGATGATGTCGGCGATCGTGCTGGTGCTGGTTTAGCTCGCCTCGCGCCGCGCCGGCGGCATCATCCGCTCCATGCGATTCGTTCCCCTCCTTTCCGCCGTCTTCGCCGCGATCTCCGCGACCTCATTTCACGCCGCTGCCGCCGAAGATTTCGGCAAGGCCGAGCCATTCAAGGCCGGCGACACCGTGTGCTTCGTCGGCGACAGCATCACGCACGGCGGCACTTATCATTCGATCATCACGCTTTACTACGCGACGCGCTTTCCGGATCGGAAGATCGCTGCGTGGAACTGCGGCATCGGCGGCGACCGCGCGAGCGGCATCACGTCGGATGAAAGGTATCGGCTCAATGTGGACATCCTCGGGCACAAGCCGACGGTCGCGACGATCATGCTCGGGATGAATGACATCGGGCACACGGACTACTACGCTCCGGGAAAGGATGCGCCGGATGTGGAGAAGAAGCGCGCCCGTTCGCTCGAGGTCTATGACGAGGCAATGCAGAAGCTCGTCGGCTCGCTGCAAAAAAGCGGCGCGCGGCTGATCCTGATCACGCCTTCGCCCTATGACGAAACGACGAAGCTGCCGACCGCGCGGCCCGAAGTGGCCGCGGGCGCGAACGGGGCGCTGGGAAAGTGTGCGGAGCATGTGCAGGCGTGGGCGAAGCAGTACGGCGCCGGCATCGTGAACTTCCACGAGGTGATGGACGCGATCGACGCGCGCGAGCAGGCGAAGGACCCGGCGTTCACAATCGTGGGGCCGGATCGCGTGCATCCGGGAGCCGTCGGGCATTTCGTGATGGCCTACACTTTCCTCAAGGCGCAGGGCGTGCCGCGCGAAGTGGCGACGGTCGCCATCGATGCGAAGAAAGGAAAAGCCGGCGCCGCGAGGAATTGCACCATCGGCGACGTGAAAGCGGGGCCGACGAATGTGAACTTCGACTGCACGGAAAAAGCGCTGCCGATGGTAGTTCCCGACGAAGCAAAGGCGGCGCTTGCGCTGGTGCCGTTCGAGAAGGAACTCAACGAGGAGAAGCTCGTGGTGACGGGGCTGGAGTCGGGCAACTACGAGTTGAAGATCGATCACGAGAGCGTGGGCGAATACTCGGCGGTGGACCTCGCCGCGGGCGTGAATCTCGCGGAGAACGCGAAGACGCCGCAGTATGTGCAGTCTGCAGCGGTGACGAAGCTGAGCAAGGATCGCTTTGGCGTGGGCTCGCGGCTCCGCACAATCGCCGCGCAGCTGTATCCCTTATCGAAATCGAAGGTGGACGTGAGCGATGCGACCGCAGTGGAGGCGGCAATGAATAAGCGACTCGCCACCGCAAAGCCGCCGGAGGATGCGCGGATCAAGGCCGGGCTCGAAGCGTTCCAACAGCGGGAGAAGCTGGCCAGCGACTACGAAGCCCTCGGCGCCGCGATCCACGACGCGGCCCAGCCGACGTCGCATCACTTCGCACTGGTGAAGAAGTAAAGCGAACGCTCACGGGAAGTTCCTCGCGCAGACATTCATTTTGGCCTAAAGATTCCCAGACCTTCCGGTTCCCCTTCTGAGTTTCGACTCTTCGATCCGCCCCTCAACTAACCGAACACTATGATCCGTATTGCTGGACAACCCGGTCGCGACCTCTGCGACGCTCACCTCGGCATCACTCGGCGCGACCTGCTGCGCGTCGGCGGCTCCGCCATTCTCGGCATGACCCTCGGACCTCTGCTCACCCTGCGCGCGAAAGCCGCGGCCGGCGGGGCTCCCGGCTGGGGCAAGGCGAAGAGTGTGGTGATGGTCTATCTCCAGGGCGGCCCGAGCCACCTCGACATGTGGGATCCGAAGGAGAACGTGCCGGATAAAATCCGCAGCGCCTTCACCAACATCAAAACGAAGATCCCCGGCATCAACTTCACCGAGATCCTGCCCAAGCTCGCGCAGATCAATGACAAGATGACGATGATCCGTTCGATGAGCTACACCCCGAACGGACTCTTTAATCACACCGCCGCGATCTACCAGATCATGACCGGCTACACGACGGACAAGGTCTCGCCGAGCGGCCAGCTCGAGCCGCCGAACGCGAAGGACTACCCGAACTTCGGCTCGAACATCATCCGCCTGAAACCGCCGAGCGAGCCGATGCTGCCATTCGTGGTGCTGCCGCGTCCGTTGCAGGAGTCGAACGTGGTCGGCAAAGGCGGCGGCGCTGGGTTCCTCGGCAAGGGCTTCGATCCTTACACGCTGTTTCCGGATGGCGATGATCTCGACATGACGAAGATGAACCGGATCAAAGTCGATGACCTGAACCTGCGGCCCGATGTCTTCGCGCAGCGCCTCCAGCGGCGCGCCTCGCTGCGGCAATCGATCGAGGCCACGATGCCGGAGATCGACAAGGCGGTGGAGCAATACCACCTCGACGAATATTACGGCAAAGCCCTCGACCTCATCACCAGCGGCAAGGCACGCGACGCTTTCGCCATCGATCGCGAAGACGACAAAATGCGCGCGCGCTATGGACTAAACACATTCGGGCAGAGCCTGCTCCTCGCCCGCCGTCTGGTGGAAGCCGGGACGCGTGTCGTCGAAGTCATCTGGCCCAAGGTCGCGAACTCCGACAATCATTCGTGGGACATGCATCAGGGCCTCACCAGCCGGCTCAAAGGCCAGGCCGGCCCGATGTTCGACCAGAGCTTCAGCGCCTTCATCGAGGACATGGACGCGCGCGGTCTCCTCGACGAGACGCTCGTCGTCGCGCTCGGTGAATTCGGACGCAGCCCGGAGAAAGGCGTGAGCATCAGCGGCAACGTGAACAGCTCCGACGGACGCGATCACTGGCCATACTGCTACACCGCGTGCGTCGCCGGCGCCGGCATCAAGCGCGGCTACGTGCACGGCGAATCCGACGCCACCGGCTCCAGCCCGAAGAGCGATCCGGTGCATCCCACCGAGCTCCTCGCCACCATCTACCACGCCTTCGGCATCGATCCCGAGACGATCGTTTACAATCATCTCAATCAGCCGCGCGAGTTGGTGAAAGCGAAGCCGGTCACCGCCCTCTTCGCGTAGGGCCTGCCAAAACAATACCTGTCATCCTGAGCGGACCGTAGCGAAGTCGAAGGACCTCTAACTTCGATGGCGGAGGTGGTGCGGAGCGCGCTCGCTGGTGAACTGCTCCGCACCACCTCTGCCCGCAGAAGTATGACGTCCTTCGACAAGCTCAGGATGAAATCTTGGCGGAGGCGCTTCGCGCAATGAAGTCCGTCACACCCGCTGGAGGAACTCAGCCTCGTCACGAGCGCCACCGCCGGGCGCCTCTCGTCACCCGCGGCGCGCCGCCTCGATCTTGGCGACGTCGATTTTCCCCATCTCCATCATCGCCGCGAAAGCGCGCTTCGCTTCCGCGCCACCCGCGGCCATCGCCTCCATCAGCACGCGCGGGGTGATCTGCCACGAGACGCCCCAGCGGTCCTGACACCAGCCGCACTCGCTGGCCTCACCGCCATTGCCCACGATCGCGTTCCAGTAGCGGTCCGTCTCCTCCTGGTCGTCGGTCACGATGGAAAAGGAAAAGGACATGTTGTGCTTGATGCCCGGTCCGCCATTCAGGCCGAAGCAGGGAATGCCGAGCACGGTGAAATCGACCATCAGCACATCACCCTCCTTGCCCGAGGGATAGTCGCTCGGCGCGTGGTGGATCGCCTTCACCTCACTGTCCGGAAACGTCGCCGCATAAAAGCGCGCCGCGTCGAGCGCGTCCTTGTCATACCACAGGCAGATCGTGTTTTTCGGAATCGTCGGTTTCATGCGGTGAATTTCGTCCGGCCCTGGTCCGCAGGGAAGACCGAAGATGCGTGCCGCGGGGAAGTTCTGCGTCGTAAACGCTGCGGATCCGCAGCGCGCGTCAGCCCCACTCAAAAGCCGAGGAAAGCCGTGACATCCCGGCACATGGTGGTAGTCATCTTCTTAGCTCGGCGCAGTCATTTTCCGGGCGCATCCAGATCCATTGTATGGGAAACGATCGACGTGATTTCTTTAAGACTGTAGGGGCCGTCGCCGCCGGGGCGATGATCTCCTCCCCTCAAGCCGCAGAGGCCGCCGCGGCGTCGGACAGATATGCGGCCGCGTATCGATCGGCGTTCAGTATCGACGGCGCCGCGCCGGAGGAAGTTCCCAGCGCCGATGGCGGCGAAATTCGCGGGGTCGTGGTGCACGAAGAGCCCGTCAACAATCGGGTGGGAAAGCACCTCGAAACCATTGCCTACGAAGAGATCGCGATCTCGCTTGGGGCCAATCAATCCCCCGGCATCTACGCGTGGATCCAGAGCATGCTGGATGGAAACCCTCAGCCGAAAAACGGCAGCATCGTCGCCGTCGATGCCCGCGGCAGGCCCCGCAACCAGATCCAGTTCACCGATGGCCGGATCACCGAAGTCGCCTTCCCGACGCTCGATGCCCGCAGCCGGGTTGCCGCCGAGCTCGCCATCACCATCGAGCCCGGAGGCCTGACCCCGCGGGAGCCCGCCAGCACGCTGGCGCCCCCCAACCGCGCGAAGCAGAAGCCCTGGCTCGGCTCAAATTTCCGCCTGAACATCGACGGCCTCGCCTCCGCCTGCGCTCGCGTCACCAAGATCGAAGCGATCACCATCAAACAATCCTTCATCTACCCGGACGGCCCCCACTCTACCCCCAACGCCAGCCCGCTCGATGTCTCCGACCTCGTCTTTTACTGCCCGGAGGAATTTGCCGAGCCCTTCCGCGCCTGGGCTCGCGAATTCATCGTGCAGAACAGCGGTGGCGAGCGCAGCGCCACACTCGAGTTCCTCGCGCCGGATTTTAAGACCGTCTTTTTCACGCTCCTCCTGAGCGGGCTCGGCATCCGTGGGTGCGGACTGCAAGGCGACGACCTGAAGACCGCCAGCGCCCGCGTCGTGAAGGTCGAACTGTATTGCGAGAACGTCAGCCTCTACGTCGGCCCCTACAACCCGACGACCTGACGCCTCGCGCGCGGCCCAGGGAAACGCTCCCTTCACCGACCTCGCTCGTCCCCGAGTGGAGCGGTTCACCGCGTGCGGAGAAACTTACTTTCACATCCTGCCCGCGATCGTCGCCCAGCCAATCTTTGCAAAATCGTCCGGGCCGGGCGAAGACCGGGGATGTTTGTGCGCGCTTTGCTGGCCGTGATTGCCGTGTCCGTGTCTCCCCTCCACGCGGAAGTCGCCGGGGATTTCGCCGCGCTGGAGGCGAGGCATGGCGGGCGGCTCGGCGTGGCGGCGATCGATACCGCCAGCGGGCGGCAGATCGGCCACCGGGCGGACGAGCGCTTTGCCCTCTGCAGCACGTTCAAGCTGCTGCTCGGCGCGGCCGTGCTGGCGCGTGTGGAGGCCGGCGAACTTTCGCTGGACCGCCGGGTCCCTTTCGGCGCGGCCGATTTGCTCGGCTACGCGCCGGTCACCACCCGGCGCGTGGTGGACGGCGGGATGACCGTGGGCGAACTCTGCGAGGCCACCATCCAGATCAGCGACAACACCGCGGCCAATCTGCTCCTGCCGCTGGTCGGCGGACCGGAGGGGCTCACGAAATTCCTGCGCGCGCTGGGCGATCCCATCACGCGACTCGACCGCATCGAGCCCGAGCTCAATACCAACCTGCCCGACGATCCCCGCGACACCACCACGCCCGCAGCGATGGCGGCGACGATGGCCAAGCTGCTCACCGGCCCCACGCTCACCACCACCTCCCGCGACCACCTGAACCGCTGGCTCGTGGGCACCACGACGGGCGACCGCCGGATGCGAGCCGGATTCCCCACCTCGTGGAAAATGGGCGACAAGACCGGGACCGGCGACCTCGGCGCGGCGAACGACGTGGCGATCGTCTGGCCCAACGAAGGCGGGCCACCGTGGCTCGTGGCCGTGTATCTATCCGCGCCCGATGCAAAGCCCGAGGAGCGCGAAGCGGTAATCGCCGAGGCCGCGCGACTGGTGGTTAAGGCCTTTCCGCTCGTCCCCAAAGCGCCGCGCTAACTTTGCGAACGAGAGTCAAACAGCGTGATTTTAGAGCCGCCCCTTACAATCTCCGGAGCGGATTCTCTTCAACTTGGGGTTGCCGACTCGCTGAGAAAATCACAGACGAGAGGAGCATGATCGCTTCGCTTCGCCCAGTCAGCGTGGGACCCGATTGATACATCTACACCGTGAGGGAGCAGCCTTTCTGAAGCGAACACATAATCGATGTGATAACCCTTCTCTGCATTGTGATGCAGATAGAAGGTCTTGTCGGGTTCCTCACCGTGTTCGCAACCTCGGTGATGATGATAGACGCTATGCAATCCTTGCTCGCGGAGAATTGCGACGAAGTCGCAGAACTTAAATCTCCGTCCCGGCTTATCGAAAATGTAGTTCGAATTGAAATCGCCAGCCCACACTATCTCGGAACCGTTCATCGCGTTTTTGTAGGTCTCGAGGGCTGCTAACAGCGGCCGAACGTAGCGCCCTCCCCATTTGCCTAAAGGGACGGTCCAAACTGCGAATAAGATAAACGGCGTTGGACCAGAAACGGACAGCGGAACGATCCACTCATGACTGGGATCATACCCGGGATGAACGTCGACGCTGTAGTCACCGTATGAGATGACGGCTAACCCTTTCTGCGGGTTGCTCCCGAACCACTCGAATGACCTAACTGGCGCGGAACCGAGCGACTGCGCGATGGAGGAAATCTTCTCGCACTCGGGTACGATCAGAATATCGGGACGAAGCGAAACAGCAAAATCGTGTTTCCGGTGAAATGCGCCTTTGCAGTTCCAAGTTATGATTCGCATGGGATTCGTTGCCTAACGCCGGGATTGCTTCGTCCCCAACCACTCAAATCGAACCACCTTCCTTTTGGAAGCTTCCAAATCCGTTTGCTCGTTCCAAAGTTGCACTTGGGAATACCTTCTTCCCGAAGCTGAGCTTCGCCAATCATCCCCGGAATGCGCAGCAGGGATTGAGTCGCGGAGCCGCGCGCCTGCAGTTCATCATCATCACCGTTCGATTCAACCCGTCACGAACTCGTTTCGTCCCGTCACGAACTCGTTTCGTCCCGTCACGAACTCGTTTCGCACCGGCATCGACTCGTTTCGCTCCGGCATCGACTCGTTTCGTACCGTCATCGACTCGTTTCGCTCCGTCATCGACTCGTTTCGCTCCGTCATCGACTCGTTTCGCTCCGTCATCGACTCGTTTCGTTCCGTCATCGACTCGTTTCGCTCCGTCATCGACTCGTTTCGCCCCGTCATCGACTCGCTTGGCCCCTTGAGGCGAAACTCTGTCAGTGGCAGGCGGGCGAGGAGAGCGTCCATGATCGACGTTGTCGGCTGGCAAAAAGGGAGACGGAGTCTCTCCGGGGACGGGCGTTCCCAAAGCGCTGCGCTAACTTTGGGAACGAGATGAACGAGATGAACGAGATGAGCGAGATGAGCGAGATGAACCGTCTTGCCGGTGAGACTAGTGCGGAGCGCTCCGGCGTTTACCAGCGGCGGCCCCATTTTCGCGGATATCAATGGTGGATTCTGGGGCGGCAGGAACATTTCTGCGCCGCCGCCTTGCGCTCCAAGGCCGAAACGGGGAGAACCGCGCCCCGCCAAAAAATCCCGCCTCTTTATCGCCCATGAAATCCAAAGGAATGAACGAAAAACAATTTCTCGCGCTGCTGCAAAAAGTCCTGCCCAAGGCGGTGGCGGATGCGCATCTGGCGAGTGCGATCTTTGACGAGGTGGTGAAGGAGGTGCGGCTGGTGAAGAACCTGGAGTCGCTGGAGAAATTCTGTGAGACGGGCGCGCTGCCCAATGCGGAGCCGGAGACGGTGGCGGAGCTGCAGAGCGAGCTGGCGGAGCAATTTGGCGAGGCGAATGTGGCGATCACGGCGGATGAGAGCGGGGCGGGCGTGGCGGTGGAGATCGTGCTGGAGGATCGCACGGTGAGCAGCCGGGTGAAGGTGGATGCGGCGGCGGCGGCCGCGGGCGAGGAGGAGGTGAAGGTGCCGTTTGTCCCCTTCCCTGTGGCCATGCCGGAGGATGCGGAGCTGGTGTGGCTGCTGGCGCGCCGCGAGGATCTGGGGCCGGATGAAGGCATCCGGGCGCTGGGGAAGATCGAGGAGGAATTCTGGGCGACGAAGAAGGGGCAACAGCTCCAGCGCGAAGGGGTGGAGAAGACGTTTGCGGAATTCATCACCAATGTGCCGGCGTCGGCGCTGACGGAGAGCGGGCTGAAGCGGCACTACAAGGCGCCCGAGGCGCTGAAGACGCTGCGGCCCGCGCCGAATATGCCGGAGCGGGAGCTGGCGGGAGCGGTGGGCTGAGGCCTGTGGGCCGCGGATGTTTGGGACACGACGGAGCGTGTCCCTCCATGGCCCCTGGCCGGATGATTCTTTCTGCAACGGCTCCGTTACCGACTATGCCATTGAAAAGGGCTCCAGCGCTTGGTGGCATGGCGGCGACTCCCTCACCCCTGATGAAACTCGCTTCGTTTGCCCTGCTCTCCGCGATCCTCCTCCGCCCGGCCTCGGCCGTGGAGCCCATGCCGGCCTTTGCGCCGGGGAGTCGCATTCTTTTCCAGGGCGACTCGATCACGGATGGCAATCGTGGCCGCAGCGCGGACCCGAATCACATCCTCGGGCATGGGTATCAATTCATCGTGGCGGCGCGCTGGGGCGCGGAGCTGGCGGAACGCGGGCTGACGTTTCTCAATCGCGGGATCAGCGGCAATACCGTGCTGGATCTGGAGAAGCGTTGGGAGAAGGACACGCTGGAGCTTCACCCGGATCTGCTGAGCATCCTGATCGGGGTGAATGACAACAGCAAAGGGGTGGCGCATGAGCTCTATGAGGAGACTTACGACCGGCTGCTGACGGCGGCGCGGGCGGCGAATCCGCAGCTCAAGCTGGTGCTCTGTGAACCCTTCGCGCTACGGGTGGGAAAGAAGGCGGAGGTGTGGGACGAGTGGTATCCGGGGATCGTGCAGCGGCAGCAGATCGTGGCGCGGCTCGCGGCGAAGCATGGCGCGGCGCTGGTGCATTTCCAGGCGGTCTTCGACGCGGCGACGAAGCGCGCGCCGGCGGATTACTGGATCTGGGACGGCGTGCATCCGACTTACTCCGGGCATCAGCTCATGGCGGAGGAATGGACGCGAGTGGTCGCGGAGCACTGGCACGCTCCGTAGCTTCGCGGAAGACCGGTGCTGCCTGCGGCGCTTCGTGGGTCCGGGCGCAGTGGCTTGGCTTACGGCGCCTTGGCGGGTGCGGGAGCTGGCACGGGCGCCGAGGTGGCAGTCGGGGCGGGAGCCGGCGCGGGGGGCTGCGGCTTGGTGATCATCGCGAAGTCGTCGGTGCGGAAGGGCGTGACGGGCAGGCCGTCGTTGCTGAAGAGGTTGCAGATTGGATTCTGCGCCCAGGCGTAGCGGACGGCGACGGGGTTGGCGACGGCGGCGCAGGTTACTTCCACGCGATCCTTGCCGACGATTTTACCCTTGGCGTTGTGCCACACTTTATCCTCGCCGCAGACGGTGAAGCCGCGCGCTTCCTCGACATCGAAGGGCCGCAGAAAGCTGCCGAAGCAATCGAGCACGACGGTCGCTTTCGCGCCGTCGAACTGCACGCTCTTGAACTCCGGACTGCGATACGGGAACTGCATCCCGTAGTCTTTCACCAGCGCCCAGCGGACGAGCCGCGCGGCGACGTCGTGCTTGTTGCGCGGGTGGATGTCCTTGCCCTCGCCGAGGTCGGTGATGACGGCCTGGCCGGTGTTCGGGAGCTTCATCGTTTTGGTCTGCGATTCGCGCAGCTCGGCCCAGGTGGATTCGACGGGCTCGGTGACCTCGCTTTGGAAATCCGCGAGCTGCACCCAGTAGAACGGGAAGTCGCCCTGCGCCCACACCTTGCGCCACTGCTCGATCATGAAGGGGAAGAGCGACGCGTATTCGTAGGCGCGGCCGGCGTTGCTCTCGCCCTGATACCAGACGACGCCCTTGATGCCGTAGCCCAGCGTGGGGAAGAGTTTGCCGTTGAAGATATTTCCCGGACGCGCGTTGCCGGTGAGCCAGGAGCTCGGCGATCCAGGCGGGCGAGGCGCGGGGCGGCCTTCGGCTTTCGCCTTCTCGGCGTCGGCCTTCCATTTCTCCTCCGCGGCGGCGAAGTCGCTCTTCGCCTTTTCAGAGTTGTTGTATTCCTCGCGCTTCACGGTGTCTTCCATCAGCGTTTTGAAACGCGGATCTTTCTCGAGTTCGGCGCGCGGCACCCAGGCCTCGGCGGCGGAGCCACCCCACGAGTTGTCGATGAGGCCGACGGGCACGCCGACGATCTGGTGAATGTAACGGCCGAAGAGAAAACCGACGGCGCTGAAAGGCTTCGCGCTCTCCGCGGACGAGAGCTGCCAGGCGCCGGAGAAGTCCTTTTGCGGCTCCTGCGTGCCGACGTTTGGCACCTTGATCAGGCGCAGGTTGGTCAGCTTCGAGGCCGCGGCTTCGAGGTCGCCATTCCAATCCTGCTGGAGCGTGAAGCCCATGTTGGATTGCCCCGAGCACATCCACACTTCACCCACGAGCACGTCGTGGATTTCCTTCTTCGCCGAACCCACGATCTCCAACACCTGCGGCTGCGCATTGAGATGCAGCGGGTCGAGTTTCACCGACCACTTGCCATCCGCAGCGGCTTCGGCGGTGCGACGCTGGCCGGCGAAGGTCACGGTGACTTTGGTGCCCGGCGTGTCCCAGCCCCAGATGGGATTGGACTGCTGCTGCTGCAAGACCATGTGGTCGCCGATGATGGCGGGGAGCTTGAGTTCGGCGTGCAGCGCGGGCGCGAGCGCGAGGGAGATGGCGAGGATGCGGGGGATGTGGCTCATAAAACGAGGGCGGAGTGTGGAGAAGTCGGTGGTGAACTGCAATCACCGCGCGGCGTCGAGCCGCGGGTCGGTGAGATCGAGTCGATACATGAGTTGGTTGTATTCGTAACGCGGGGTCGCGACGGGATTGCCGGAAAAGGTTTGGGTGTAGGTGCCTTCGAAGTAAATCCGCCGACCGCCCTCTTCATCGAAAAAAAGATGATGCCGCGGATTGTAAAACGTGTAGTGCGGATGGCTGGCGATCTTCACCGCCTTGCGCCACGGGCCGGTCACCGAATCCGCCTCGGCGTACCACACTTCGCCGAGATAAGAGGGAGCCGATTTACCGCCGGCTTGCGAGCCGATGAGCACCCATTTCTTGCGGAATTGATTCCACTCGATGGAGCCCCCTTGAATCGCGACCGTCTCCCCCGACGACCCATCGACGACGCGATAGTGCGCGGCTTCGGGAGGAAGTTTGCCCGTGCGGATCAATTCCTCCTCGCTGCTCTGGGTCGTCGGTGCACGCTCGCGACTCCACGCATACTTTTCTCCATCCCAACTGAAAGCTTCGTAGCTCGCGGGATCAAGAATCGCCGACCAAACCGCCTTCACCCGCGTGTGGCAGAGCGGCGCTGCGAAGTACCAGTAGTCACCATCGTTCTCGTGGACGCGCACCGCGTTCCCCTGCGGGAAGCGCCACTTCTCGCTGAGCTCGATCTTCACGATCTTCCCGAACAAACCGGGCGCGTCGTCGAAGCGCACGAGTCCCTGCTCGACCACTTCGGCGAGGCTGCGATGGCGGGTGAAATGCCCGATCAGCGTCTCTTTTCCCACTTCGTCCGGAACGGTGAGCAGGCCAAAGATCCAGACAGGTCCAGGCTCGGTCTCCCGCACCATTCCGCGGACGCGATCGGGGTGCTCGGGGTCGGTGAAGTAATCGAAGTCGATGCCCGCATCCGGCTTCACCTCCAGCGCGGAAGTCGCACACGTCGTGTGAAAATTCCCGAGCGGGTAGTGCGGAAGATTGGTATCGCCCCACAGCCAGAAGAGGCGTCCGCGATAGGGCACGGCCTGCACGGAATCCTGGCCGAGCACCCCGGCGGTGAGATTCGGCTTCTTGATCGGCACGGTTTTGCCGAGCAGCGTGCTGTCGCGATAGATCCCCTGCCCGGTCAGCCGGTATAGCCGCTCGGCAATCACCGTTCGCTTGAGCTTCACCTCGGCAAACGCGCCCGCTTTCGCTTGCAGACGAACGCCGCGATTGCCGAAGCCATCCTTGTCCTTTTCGTAACCGGGACTTTCGATCGCGAAGAACACCTCGCGATCCATCAGCCCCGGCTCCTCAAACGCAATCCAGCCTGCGCTATCCGTCCAGAGCGCGATGTCGTTGACGGTGCGGAGTTGCACGAGCGGCACACCGCGGCCCGTCGTTTCATCGACGACGTGAATGCCAAAGTAGTCGGTCGGAGCGGCGAAGGCGAAGCTGGCGAGGATCAACAGGGCGACGACCGACGCCACAGCCAACCCGCGAAGACTCATGGCCGCGTGCGGCCGGCGTCGCGCTGACGGTTCACGAGCTCCTTGAGTTGCTGCACGATTTCCGGGTGCTCAGTTGCCAAATCCTTCGCCTCCGCGAGATCATCGGCGAGATTGAAAAGCTGTGGCCCCGCCGGTTTGTCGGCACGCTTCCCTCCGCCGTAGCCGCCCGTCCCCATCACCAACTTCCACGGGCCATTGCGCACGCCGAACGGACCCTTCGTTCCGCCCGTATGCGCGATGAAAGTCTCACGGGCCGGTTTGGCGTGTGGCTGACCGAGCAATGCCGGAAGCACGTTAAAGCTGTCGGGCGCAGCATCCGCGGGCAGTGGCACGCCGGTGAGCGCGGCGAATGTCGCCGACATATCCAGCAATGTGATCAACTCGCCGCACTCGCTGCCCGCCTCGATCTTCCCCGGCCAGCGCGCGATGAACGGCACGCGATGCCCGCCCTCGAAGAGCGAGCCTTTGTAGCCGTGGAGCGCGCCATTGCACTTATGATCGAGGCTGCCGAAATCCTCGTAGCCGTCGTCCATCACGCCGCCGTTGTCGCTGGTGAAGATCACCAGCGTCTTCTCGGTGAGCTTCAGCCGGTCGAGCGCGGCGAGCACCTTGCCCACGGAATCATCGAGCTCATGGATCGCGTCGCCGCGGATGCCGCACTGGCTCGCGTTTTTGAAGCGCTGATTGGGCACGCGCGGCACGTGGATGTTGTGCGTCGCGAGGTAGAGAAAGAAGGGCTGCTCCTGGCTGCGCTCGATGAAGTCGATCGCTTTCTGCGTGTAGGTGTCGGCCATGTTTTCATCGACCCAGCGCGCCGCCTTGCCGCCGGTCATCCAGCCGATGCGGCCGACGCCATTGACGATCGTCATGTCGTGGCCGTGGGTGTGCTTGAGCTTGAGCAGTTCGGGATGCTCCGCGCCGGTCGGTTCGTCGCCGATCTTTTCCTTATAACTCACCTTGATCGGATCCGCCGGGTCGAGCCCGACGATGCGATGATCCTCCACATAGACACACGGCACACGGTCGCCCGTCGCCGGCATGAAGAACGCGTAGTCGAACCCGATCTCCAGCGGCCCCGGCTTGATCTCGGCGTTCCAATCCGGACCACCTTCACCGCCGAGCCCGAGGTGCCACTTGCCCACTGCTCCCGTCTTGTACCCGGCTTGCTTGAGCAGCGAGGGCAGAGTCGCCGTGCCGGGCGGAATGCTCAGCGGTGCATCACCCGGCGCGATCGACGAACCCGGCTGCTGCCGCCATGAATAAGTGCCCGTGAGCAGCGCGCGCCGCGTCGGCGTGCAGGTGGAGGCCGGAGAATGCGCGTCGGTGAAGCGCCGCCCTGCGCGCGCGAGGCGGTCAAGATTCGGCGTCTTCACCAGCGTGGCACCGTAGCAGCCGAGATCGCCGTAACCGATGTCGTCGGCGAGGATGAAAACGATGTTCGGTTTTTCCGCCGCGCCGGTGGCCGCGCACGCAAAAAGTAGGACGGCAAGAGTAAGACCTTTCATGGGAAGAGGAGTAAGCAATTTCAGGGTTTCGACTGAGTCAGTAGTTATTTCATCCCGACCGCCGCGCCGGTAGCTGCAGGGTCGTTGGCTGGCGAGGAGGAAAAAAATGCGCTTCATGGATTGGAGAGACGGAAAACCTGCGCGAAATACGCGCCGCAAAGATCGACACCGGCGGCGTCCTGAAACCAGCCGCGGAGCTGCGTACGGCCTGCGGGAAGCGACACGTTGAAAACCACCTCCCGGTCCCCCGCGCGCACGCTCGCCTGCTGCTCCAAGCCTGCGATGGACAGCTTCGCCGCGGCGATGGGCAGCGCCTTTCCGGGCGGCTTCACGTTGCCGTCGAGCGCGGCGTCGGTGTCGAAAGGCCACCGGCGCAGCGTGATCAGATACTCGCCGGCACGCTCGACATTCACATTCCACGGTCCTCCGCGCGGACCGCCGATGGCGTTGCGAATGTGGCCCGCGTTGTCAGCGTAGATGTCCTGCCAGTCCGAGCTGCTGAGCAGCACAGGATTTTCCGCCTCCGCGCCAAGGCTGAGCGTGACGAAGGCGCCGAGCTGCGGCTCGATCCCTACCCACCATTGCTCATAGTGCGCGCGCATTTTCGCCAAGATCTCCGGCTGTTCGGCCGCGAGATCGCGCTGCTGCGCGCGGTCGGCGACTACATCGTAAAGCTCGGTGCCGTGGACCAGCCGCCATTGCTTCCACACGACGCAGCTGTGCCATTTCTCCGGATCCGTCGGCACCGCCGGCGACGCGCCATATTGCACTACGAACATGCGCTCCGCCGGCTCGTCGTTTCCCTTCAGCAAACCCGCGAGACTTGCGCCATCGAAGCGCGCCGCACCGCGGTCCACACCGCAGAGATCGAGCAAGGTGGGAAACAGATCCTGATTCTGCGCGGGCGTCGCCACATCGCCTGCCTTGCGCAGCCCGCCGGCTGGCCACCGGACAAAGCAGGGCACGCGGTGACCGCCTTCGTAGTACTCCGTCTTGTGTCCGCGCAGGCCGGCGTTGAAAACCGGCACGCCCGCAGTGCCGCCGTTGTCGGTCATGAAAATCACGATCGTATTCTCCCTCAACCCGCTCTCACGCAGGAACGCGTCGAGGCGGCCCATGTTCTCGTCGATGTTCGCCAGCATACCGAAGAAGGCGGCTGCCGGCTTGCCTGCGAATGCTGTCGTGTACTTCTCCGGCACCTGATGGGGCGCGTGTGCGGCGTGCAGCGGCAGGTAGCAGAAGAAGGGCTGCCGCGCTGCACCTTGCTCCTTCATCCACGCCATCGCTTCATCAAAACAAAAGTCGGTGACGTAACCCGGAAAGCGCGCCTCCGTCGCTCCGCGATAGCAGCGTCCGTCGAAGAGCGAATTGGTGAACTCCGGTGCGCTGGTGAAGCCCCAGCCTTTCACCCAGACGGCGGTCTGGAATCCTTTGTCCATCGGACGATGCGGGTAACTGTCGCCGAGATGCCACTTGCCGAAAATGGCCGTGCGATAGCCCGCCACGCCGAGCGTTTCCGGCAGCGTCGGAATGCCGGGTCGCAGAAACGCCCGGCCCGCGGTCACCGACGCCGCGGCATTGCGC
>JBAVML010000633.1:0-3229 GCA_049690035.1 Chthoniobacteraceae bacterium | reverse complement strand
AGACGGTTGGATTGCTCGGCGATACTTTTTCATCACGCTCAAAGGCAATGCGGCACTTCGACCGGGCGGCATCGAAAAGGAAGGGCAAAACGGTGCTCTTGCCGATGTATTCGGTGATGTCCTCCTTGGTGTAGTAAGCGCCCATCTGCGCCTGGTCATTGATGTAGCGCTCGAAGATGAAGCCGAGAACGTCGGGATTGATCTCGTTGTCGGAGCGGCGCGGGCGCTCGTCGAGGTGCCACTGCCATTTGTCGAAGTAATCGAAGATCCGCTCGAAGGCTTTGTCGGGAATCTGGATGTCCGGATAATCGATCTCGATCTAGTGTCGCTCGAAGAGGCCGCCGTTGAGATACGGGATCTTGCCAACGAGCTTTTCCAACTCCGGCGGCCGCGCCTTTCCACCGAGACCATCTTGAAAGAGGCGGAGCAGGAAGATGCGATAGAACGAGTAGAACTTGTCCTTTCCATGATCGCTCCGCGTCTTGGTGAGGCGATTGCGCAGGTAGTCGTGGTCGCCATCCAGGAAGCCTTTGCGCTGGATGAAATAGACGAACATCAAGCGATTGAGCATCACGGAGGCATACCACTCCCGGTCACCCACCTCGGTGATCCCGGTGACGAACTTGAGGAAGGCGGCGTGCTCCTTGCGAAACTGTTCGTAGAATTTCTTGGTGACCTTCTCGACATCGAACGCGGCGCGGACCTGGCGGGTGACATCGGTGAGAGCGATGCTTTCCTCGTCATCGAGGGAGACGAAGAGCAGATCGAGCTTTTGCAGGAGCGCTTCGCCGGAGTGGCCTTTGTGCCAGGTGTGCTCGCGGCACGCGGTCGGTTTGCCCGGTTCACGTTTCACCCACTGCCAAACCTGGGTGCTCTGCGCAGCGTCGGTGAAAACCACGATATGCTCGTGCGTTTGGCGGGAGACCTCGCGTTCGATGCGCCGGCGCGTAGGATAGTCGGGCACTTTTTGCCCGGCGGGCGTCGCACAGTGGTAGGCAACGAAGCCGCGCTTTTCAGCCACCGCCTGGACAGCGAAATCGTGCCCTCCAACCGAGACTGGCAGGGTGACCTTGTGCCGATCCCACCCCAGCTCCTGCGTAAAAAGCCCGGCAAAATCGAATTTCTGGAGGCGCGGTTTGGCGGCGGATTTATCGAGCGGCATGGAGGAAATTTTCGGCGGGTGTCGCGGTGACGTGGATGAGGTGCATCACGAGTTTCTTCAGGATGCGATGGCGAGGCCGAGCGAACAGCTGAGCTGCGGCTCATGGCCCTGCTCCTCGTCGTGAATGATGCAAAGCCGGTCGTCGTCGCGCAGCGCCATGACCAGTTCGGCGAGCTTGTCGTCGGAGATGCCGGAGCGAAGCTGGCGGTTGAGCGTATCGGTGGCGGACTGGCGCAGCGGGCAGCGATAGATTTCTTCGATGGCCTTGGCGAGCTGAGGGAGGTCGAAGAGTGTGCCTTTGGAGAAGCCGGCTCCGGGGCGGGACAGGCGGTCCAATGGGCAGTGTGGCTCGGAGCCGGTTTTTCTGTGGCCTGCGCAAACAGAGAAGCCAAATACATCATGAAAACCATCCTCAGAAACCTCCGCTCCCTATTTCACCTCGGGGGCGCTCACTCCCGCGTGGTGTGGCTGCAGACCGAGTTTTCTTTTCCAAATAGGAGGCGGTCATGAGCCGCGAAATTTCCGTGGAATCCCTGCTTTTCGGCGTGGAGCAGGTGCCGATTGAAGCCGTGGGTGCAAAGGGCCGCATTCTCGTGCCGGGCAAAAAGGCGCTCCTCAATGCCGCGAACGGGATGGTCCTCGGCGTCGTCTGCCGAGACTATCAGGTGGTCACCAACCATGAGGCCGTCCAGATCGCGCGCGAAGTTTGCGCGAAGGCATTCCCCGGCATCGCCCCGCTGGAGTGGGAAGCGAAGCGTGCCTCCGCACCGCGCACGCTGAGTTACGCGTTCATCGACCTCATGCACCGTACCCATGTGCTTAACTACATGGGAAATGAAGGTGACGAGTCCGATCCGTTCACACCGTTCCTGCGGATAACGAACAGTTTCAACGGCGCCCGCGCCCTGCGGTTCGACATCGGATTCCTCCGCCGGCATTGCTCCAATGGCGTCATTTTCGAGGAGCAGGTCGCAACCTTCACCGCGGCGCACAACGCCGAGGCGCTGGAAAAGCTGAAGCTTGAGATCACTGCCCGCAGCCTCGACCAGCTCTGGAGCGAGTTCACCGACTTCATCAGTAGCGTGCGCTCGGTCTCGATGAGCGCAGAGCAGTCTACCCGTGCGCTCGCCACCCTGCTAAACCTGCCCAGACTCAAGGAGGACGACAGCAAAATCCGGCGAGAAGCGATCGAGGCACTGCATTTTGACACAGGCGCCCGATTGACCGCTTACCGGGGTGCCCTCGGCGAAAACGCCTACGCCGTCTTTAACACGCTGACGGACATCGCCGCCCGACCTCCCGAGAACCGCTATTTCCAAAAGTACCGGGACACTCTCGAAAAGCGGGCTGGCCGCTGGCTCAAGCAACTAGCCCTCTGCCAGAAGGCGTCGACCTTGAATTTGGAGCAGTTCATCAACGAGTGGCAGAACCGCGATGGAGACCCCGGCGGTTCATCCGGAATTGAAGCCCTCAAGCGGGCTGCTCTGCTGGGTCCGAAATCGGCAGAGGCAAAAAGACCGACACAAGTCTGCTCCGCGGTTTCTCGGCTCTCACCTCTGTAAACGTCCCGGAATATCCGCTTTTTGTGTCCATTTATATGCCGCGAAATGTGTCAACCTTTTCGCCTGCCTACAGCCTGCCCACACGCCATCCGCGTTGCAATTAATGTGTTCAGGAATCTCACGAAAAATCCCCGAAAAGTTCCCCTATTTTCACATTTTTGGTCGTGAAGAGGGCTTTTTGAACGGAGAACTTGCAACACTTTCGGCCCCCGGAAATTCAAAATACAGAGGACGTTGCACAGATTGTGTTCAGACGTTGCAGGTATTGTGTTCCGAATCGTTGCAAGTTCCGTGTTTAGCGACAGTGACGGCGAGGCGATGCAGAGGTCTCTGCAAAAGTGACCCTAACGGGATTCGAACCCGTGTTCCTCCCGTGAAAGGGGAGTGTCCTAGGCCACTGGACGATAGGGTCTTTTCTTGGAAAAGAGGGCGGAAGATGGCGGTGAGCACACGGGCTGGCAAGCAGTTTCTCCGATGAGCGCGCTTCGACCGGGTCACTTACATC
>JBAVML010000632.1:0-16952 GCA_049690035.1 Chthoniobacteraceae bacterium | reverse complement strand
GCGTGGGCATCATCAAGGTCTTCCTCCAGCCCGGAGCGAGTGTGGATGGCGCGGTCGCGCAGCTCACCGCCGTCGCGCAGACGCTGTTGCGCCTCATGCCGCCGGGGCAGACGCCGCCGCTCGTCATTCGCTACAACGCCTCGACCGTCCCGATCCTGCAATACAGCGTCTCGAGCAAGACGCTGAGCGAACAGGCCGTCGCCGATCTCGCGCTGAACCAGGTGCGCGTCGGCATCGCGAATATTCCGGGCGCACAAATCCCGTGGCCGTACGGCGGGCGGCTGCGTGCGGTCGTGGTCGATCTCGATCTCACCGCCTTGAAGGCGAAAAACTTGCGCCCGCAGGATGTCGTCGATGCGGTGAATGCGCAGAATCTCATCCTGCCGAGCGGCACTTCAAAAATCGGCGGGACGGAATACGCGATCGAAACGAACGCCAGCCCGCGCGTGCTCGCCGACCTCAACGACCTGCCGATCAAGGTGGTGAACGGCACGACCATTTACATCCGCGACGTGGCGCAGGTCCGCGACGGCTTCAATCCGCAGACCAACGTCGTTCGGCGCGACGGCGCTCGCGGTGCGCTGATCACGATCATGAAAAGCGGCACGGCCTCGACGCTTGATGTGGTGCGCCGGGTGAAGGAGGCGCTGCCGCGCGTGATGAGCACGATCACGCCGGAACTCGAAGTGCGGGAGTTTTCCGACCAGTCGCTCTTCGTCCGCGCGGCGATCAATGGCGTCTTGAAAGAAGGTACCATCGCGGCCGCGCTCACCGCGATCATGATCCTGCTCTTCATCGGTTCCTGGCGGAGCACGATCATCATCGCGCTCTCCATCCCGCTCAGCGTGTTGGCGTCGCTCGCGTGCCTCAGCGCGCTCGGCGAGACGATCAACCTGATGACGCTCGGCGGACTCGCGCTGGCGGTCGGCATCCTCGTCGATGACGCGACGGTGGAGATCGAAAACGTTCACCGCCAGATGGCCATGGGAAAGCCGTTGATCACCGCGATCCTAGACGGCGCGCAGGAAATCGCGCTGCCCGCGTTCGTCAGCACGCTCTGTATTTGCATCGTGTTTGTGCCGATGTTTTTCCTCACCGGCGTCGCGCGGTTTCTCTTCGTGCCGCTCGCCGAGGCGGTCGTGTTTGCAATGCTCGCCAGCTACATCCTCTCGCGCACGCTCGTGCCGACGCTGGTTATGTGGTTCTACCGCAACTCGCCCTACACCGGTCACGGCGAGGACGACGTGGTCGCCGAGGAGGCGCCCTGCCGCGGATGGACCGCGCCGTTCCAACATATCCAGCACGTCTTCGAGCGCGGCTTTCACGCGTTCCGCTCCAGCTATCGCGGGCTGCTCGAATGGGCGCTGCATCATCGGAAAATGTTCGCCGTCGTCTTTCTCGCGCTGTGTCTCGGCTCGCTCGGGCTCATCTCGCAGCTCGGTCAGGATTTCTTTCCCGAGGTCGATGGCGGCCAGTTCCGGCTGCACGTCCGCGCGCGCAGCGGCACGCGGATCGAGGAGACCGTGCGGCTCGTCGAGCGCATCGAAAAGACGATTCGCGAGGTCGTGCCGAAGGAAGAAGTCGCCGGCATTCTCGACAATATCGGCATCCCGTTTTCCGGCATCGCGCTCAGCTACAGCAACAGCGGCGTCATCGGCACCGGCGACGCGGAAATCCTCGTGTCGCTCAATCACGATCACCGCCCGACCAAGGAATACGTTCGCGAACTTCGCCTCCGGCTGAACCGCGAATTCCCCGGCGTCGTCTTCTATTTCCAAGCCGCCGACATCGTCAGCCAGACGCTCAATCTCGGCCTGCCCGCGCCCTTCGACATCCAGGTCTATGGGCGCGACCAGGTCGCCACGCGGGCCATCGCGACGAAGCTCGCGGACAAGATCCGGCAGGTCCCCGGTGCCGTGGACACGCGGGTGCAGCAGCCCTCCGATTTGCCGAAACTCACGGTGAACGTGAACCGCGAAAAATCCATCGAGCTCGGCCTGAGTGAGCGCGACGTCGCGAATTCGGTGCTGCTCAGCCTGAGCGGCAGCGGCCAGGTGCAACCGACTTTTTGGCTGAATCCGAAGCTCGGCATTCAATACACGATCAACGTGCGTGCGCCGGAGCACGTCATGGATTCCATCAGTGCGCTGGAGAGCGTGCCGGTGAGCGGCGGCCGCGCTGGGCAGGCAAACGGCCAGCTCCTCGCCAACGTCGCCGACCTCGTCCGCGGGTCGAGCCCGACCGTCGTTTCGCATTACGACGTGCTGCCGGTCATCGATATCTTTGGCGGCGCGAGCGGGCGCGACCTCGGCGGTGTGCTCCAGGATATTTACCCCCTCATCGAGCAGGCAAAAAAGGAATTGCCGCGCGGCAGTTTCATCCTCGTCCGCGGCCAGGCGGAAACGATGCGCTCGAGCTACATCGGGCTCGGGGTCGGCCTCATTGGCGCGATCGTGCTCGTCTATCTTTTGCTCGTGGTGAATTTCCAAAGCTGGCTCGATCCGCTGATCATCATCAGCGCGCTGCCCGGCGCGCTCGCCGGCGTGTGCTGGTCGCTGTGGGTCACGCACACCACACTCAGCGTGCCGGCGTTGATGGGCGCGATCATGAGCCTCGGCGTGGCCACCGCGAACTCCGTGCTCGTGGTCTCCTTTGCCCGGACCAATTTCCACGAGGGAATCACCGCCGCGGCCGCCGCGCTCAACGCCGGCACCACGCGGCTGCGCGCCGTCGTGATGACCGCGCTGGCGATGATCATCGGCATGCTCCCGATGAGCCTCGGTCTCGGTGAAGGTGGCGAACAAAACGCGCCGATCGGCCGCGCGGTGATCGGTGGGCTGCTCTTCGCCACCATCGCCACGCTGCTCTTCGTGCCTGTCGTCTTCAGCCTCTGCCACCGCGGTAAGGCACCGAAGCCCGCGCCCGATATTCCCGGGGAACCGAAACGCGAACCCGAACTCGCCCACGCCTGACCCTTTTTATGAGCGCCTCAGCTGATTATATTGTGCCGCCACGCCACGACCGCGAACCTGCCGCGCTCCCCGACAATCCCGGCGCACCTGAACCCAACTCCCATCGCCCCGTGACCGCCTCGCCCAAGTCGAATCCGCCGCGCGTCGGCCGACTCTTTTTCATCGTCGCGATCCTGCTCGTCGCCGCGTTCATCTTCGGCCTCGTGCCCCGGCTGCGCGAACGCCACGTGGTGCTGCAGGACACGAAAGATCTGGCGCAGCCGAATGTCGCCGTGGTCTCGCCCGCGTCCGCGCCCGCTGGTTCGCCGCTGGTGCTCTCCGGCGAATTGAAGCCCATCACCGAGGCGTCGATTCACGCGCGAGTGAACGGCTACGTGCGCCGCTGGCTCGTGGATCTCGGCGCGAAAGTGGAAGCCGGCCAGCTTCTCGCCGAGCTCGATACGCCCGACACCGACCGGGAACTTTCCCAAGCCCGCGCCCAGCTCGCGCAGGCCGAAGCCGCGCGCGACCTCTCCCTTTCCACCGCGAAACGCTGGAAAGAAATGCGCAACGCCAAGACGGTAAGCGCGCAGGAGGCCGACGAAAAAGCGAGCGACTACGACCTCAAGAGCGCGACCGTGGAAGGCGCGCGCGCCAACGTCCAGCGGCTCGAACAGGTCGCCGGCTTTGCGCGCATCACCGCGCCCTTCGCAGGGACGATCACGGTGCGCAGCCTCGATATCGGCCAGCTCATTACCTCTGCGGACAGCGTCGAACTTTTCCGCCTCGCGCAGACGGACAAACTCCGCGTCTTCGTCCGCGTGCCGCAAAACTATGCGCGCGGCACGACCATCGGCCAGACCGCCCAACTCACGCTCCCGGAGCGGCCCGGCCAGAAATACGAGGCGAAAGTCATCCGCACCGCCGGCGCGCTCGATGCCGCCACGCGCACGCTGCTGACCGAGCTCGAAGTGGACAACGCTAAAGGCGAAATCCTCGCCGGCAGCTACGCGCAGGTCCGCCTCGCCGAGGCGAAGCCCGAGGCGCTCCTAACCGTCCCGGCCAACTGCATCCTCTTCCGCGCCGAAGGCCCGCAGGTCGCACTGGTGGAGAACGGAAAGATCGCCTTGCGCACTATCGTTCTCGGCCGCGATCTCGGCTCCGCTGTGGAGGTCTCAGAAGGCGTGTCGGCGACGGATCAGGTGGTCGTCAATCCTTCTGATTCGTTGACGGCGGGTGTGCCGGTGATCGTGACCGCAGTCTCCGCTGACGGATCTGCTCCCGAAGCGCCAGCCAAGCATTAGCACACAGTCTGAGCGAAGCGCGATTCGTCATTCCCATCCGCGGGAGGCGGCGCTAAATCCTGCCGATGCTCAAGCTGCTCTTTCTCGGTGACGTCGTCGGTGAACCGGGGAGGCGCGCGGTCATCGACCTCGTGCCCCGTTTCAAGGAGCAGCGCGGCGTGGATTTCGTGGTCGTGAATGGCGAAAACTCGGCGAACGGCCGCGGCATTACCCCGAAGATCGCCATCGATCTCCTGCGCTCCGGCGTCGCTGTGATCACCAGCGGCGACCACATTTGGGACCAAAAAGAAATCGTCCCCTACATCGACACCGAGCCGCGGCTCCTGCGCCCGCTCAACTATCCGCCGGGCGCGCCGGGCGGCGGCTCGATCGTGCTCGAGACGTCGAAAGGCAAGATCGCGGTGATGAATGTGCAGTGCCGCACCTTCATGAACACACCGCTGGAAAACCCGTTTCTCGCCGCGCAGGCCGAGGTGGAGCGGCTGCGGCAGGAGACGCCGGTGATCTTCGTCGATGTGCATGGCGAAACGACGAGCGAGAAGATCGCCATGGGCCGCTTCCTCGATGGCAAAGTGAGCGCGGTCTGCGGCACCCACACGCACACGCAAACGGCCGACGAGCAGATCTTCCCGCGTGGCACCGCGTTCATCTGCGACGCCGGCATGTGCGGTCCCGCGCAGAGCTGCCTCGGTCGCGAGATCGAGCCGATCATCCAGCGCTTTCTCCACGGACTGCCGGTGATGTTTCCCGTCGCCCGCGGCCCCGTCCGCGTCTGCGGCGCGCTCATCGATATCGACGAGCAATCCGGCCGCGCGACACGCATCGAGCGCGTCTCCGAAATCTGGGACGCCGCGCAGGCCGCCCAGCAACAGTAAGCTCCCGCAGGGCGAAAAGGCTTTCCAAACTTCCCCTGCTTTTCCACCTTCACCGCCCACTGAACCGCACGCCCTATGAGCTGGTACTACGCTGAAAATAACGACCGCCGGGGACCGATCGAAGACGCCGCCTTCGATGAGCTCGTCCGCGCCGGCACGATCACGCCCGCGACCCTCGTCTGGCGCGAAGGCATGGCGAATTGGGCTGCTTTTTCCGAGGCAGTATATGTGCCTCCGATCCCCACCACGCCGCCGCCGGCGGGTGGGGTGGAAATGGGTATGTGCAGCGAATCGGGCCGCATCCTGCCGCGCAGCGAGTTGGTGGAAATCGACGGCCGGCTCGTCAGCGCGGAGTACAAGAACATCGTCCTTCAACGCATCCGCGAAGGCGTGGGCGGAGGTGGATTCGCCGAGGATCCGGAGACGATCGCGCAGCGGATCGAGGCGGCGGGCTGGTCGCTGAGCGCCACGTCGTGCGTGGGCCGTGGCTGGGCGATCGTGAAGGAGAATTTCTGGCTCTGCGTCGGCGCGACTTTTCTGGTTTATCTCGTGGTCGCCGCCGCCGGCATGGTGCCCCTTGGTGGCCTCATCGTGCAGGGACCGCTGTTCGGCGGGCTCTACTGGATGATCCTCAAACTGATTCGGCGCGAGCCGGCGTCGGTGGGCGATGCCTTCCAGGGCTTCAACCGCGGCTGGGGACAGCTCGTGGGCGTGTCGCTGATCACCACGCTGCTGGCGGGCGTGTGCATCATCCCTGGCGTGGCCGTAATGGTCGGCGCGGGTGCGAGCAAGTCGGACGCATCGATGACGCTCGTGGGGATCGGTGGGCTGCTGTCCGTCATCGGCTTCATCGTGGCCGTCTATTTGATGGTCGGCTGGTCCATGGCGCTGCCGCTGGTGGCGGACAAACAAATTCCCTTCTGGCCAGCGATGAAGCTGAGCCGGCGCATCGTCGGCATGCACTGGGGACAGGTCTTCTCGGTGATGTTCCTTTCCGGGCTGATCATGTTCGGATTCATGCTGGTCGGCATCGGGATTATCGTCGCGATCATCGCCGCTGCCTCGGCGTCGAAGGACAGCGGCCTCGCGATCAGCCTCGGCTTGCTCGTGGGTCTGGTGATGGCGTTCGGTTTCTTCACCCTGCTTCCGCTGGTCTTTAGCTCGCTCTGCGTGGCCTACGAAGACATCTTCGGCGCGCGGCAGGCCGAGTGAATTCGAGCCGGAGCGGATTTTTTCAGACGCGATGGCTGCGCAAGAATTGAGCTGCCCAAAATGTCTCGGAGTGATGCAGGCGCCCGTGGGTGAAGGCGTCGGCGTGATGATCTGCCCGCGCTGCCGGACGCATGCGGAGTTCGAAGCTTTTCCCGCGCTTTTCGCCGGCCTGCGCATCGGACGGCCGGGCGATGCGCTGGTGGATGCAAGCGAGGCGTCGTGCTTTTTCCATGCGGAAAAGAGGGCGTCGGTCGCGTGCGAAAGCTGCGGTCGCTTCCTCTGCGCGCTCTGCGATTTGGAAATGGACGGCCGCCACATTTGTCCGACCTGCCTCGCCGCGGGGCGGAAAAAGGGCGCGCTGAAAAACCTCGATCAGTTTCGCGTCATGTGGCCCGGCGTGGCGCTGCTCATGACCGTCGTGCTGCCGCTCGCGTTCTATCCATTCACGCCGCTTTTCGCCATCGGCGCGCTCATCGTTCTCGCCGTGGGGATGCGCCACCCGGGGAGCATCACGGGCCGGCGGAAGATCCTGCTTTACGTGCTCGCCATCGTTTTCGCGGTGGCGGAACTCGCCGGGAGCGTTTACCTCGGCAAGACCCTCATCACGTCCTTCACCGGTGCCTACCGCTCCCAATAAGCCCTATCGCCAGCTGCCCGGCAGCGGCGGTTCCGCCCTCCAGCGCCACCGCCTTTGGCTCGGCGCGGACCACGTGCTCTCGGTCGCGAGCAGCGCGATCAGCGAACGCTACCGGCGCTTCTATTTCGCCGACATCCAGGCCATCGTCTGGCGGCCCACCGCAGCCCGGTGGTGGCGCGCTTTGTCGTGGCTGGTGGTGGCGGCGCTGTGCGCGCTTGGCCTGCAGAGCGGCGAACCGGTGACGCGCGGCGTCTTCGCTTCGATCGCGGCAGTGTTTTTGATTTTCGCCGTCGTCGATCTCGCGTTGGGCAAAACCTGCACGTGTTTCGTCAAGACGGCGGTGCAGTTCGAACGTCTGCCTTCGCTCCGCCGCCAGCGCACCGTGGAAAAGGTGCTCGCGCAGCTGCGCCCGCTCATCGCCCAGGCGCAGCCCGGTCGCGGAACCGCGCCGGGCGCCGTGGCCTGAAAATGGAAGCGCTCGCCCGCCAGCGCTGTTTTCACCACTCGCTCCGCGAAGCCGTCGCGCGGTGTCCGGAGTGCAGCCATTTCTACTGCCGCGAATGCATCACCGAGCACGACGACCGGGTGATCTGCGCGTCGTGCTTGAAAAAACTCGCCGCCGCTGAAGCCCGGCCACGCCGCGAACGGCCGAACCTCTGGCCCGCCGCGCAGCTCGCCACCGGCCTGGTTTTCGCGTGGCTGCTTTTCTACATCGGCGGCCGCTTTCTGCTGTCTCTGCCCGATGAATTTCACGACGACAAACTGTGGCAGGCGCGCTTCATGAACGCCTTTCAGGCGCGAGGTGCCGGCGATGAATAGGTCCGCCGCGCGATTCCGCGGACAGACGGCGCTCCAGCTCGTAGAGGAAGCCGTGCGCGTCCTGCGTGGCGCGCCCGCGACCGTGCTGATGGCACACTTTTTTGGCAGCGCGCCGTGCATGCTCTACGCGGTTTATTTTTTCACCGACCTGAGCCGTGGCGCCTTTGGCAGCGAACATCTCATCGGCGAATCGCTCACCTTTGCCGCGCTCTACGGATGGATGAAATGCTGGCAGGCGGTGTCCGCCGCACATCTGCACACGGCGCTTCTCCGCCAGCCGCCGCCGCAGTGGAATCTCGCGCGCGTCTCCCGACTCGTGGCCGCGCAATGTCTCCTGCAGCCGATCGGCCTCGTGTTGCGATTCGCCGCGAGTGCGATGCTTTTCCCCTACGTGTGGACGGCGACGTTTTTTCAAAATGTGACGGTGCTGGGCGACGGCTCGCCTGCCGGCCTCCGCGAGCTCTGCGCCGATGCGTGGAGAGAAGCGAAACGCTGGCCGAAGCAGGCTCACGCCCTCACCGCGTATCTCACCGTTTTCGGCTTTTTCGTTTATGTGAATTTCACTTCGCTCGTGGCGAGCGGACCAGTGCTGCTCAAGAGTTTTTTCGGCATCGAGACCGTCTTCAGTCATTACTCCGGTGGCATGCTCAATCCCACGTTCCTCGTCGCGATGTATTCGCTCACGTACCTTTTTCTCGATCCGATTCGGAAGGCGATCGTGGCGCTACGCTGCTTCCGCGGCCGGTCGATCCTCACTGGCGAAGATCTCGCCGTGGAGCTGAAGCAGGTCTGTCGGGCACCGATCGGCGCTGTCCTCGTGGGTCTGCTGCTCCTCGTCAGCGCGCAGCCGACTGTTGCCGCCATGACCCAAACCGCGCCAGCTCGTGTCGATTCATCGGAACTGAATCGCTCGATCGACGACGTGCTCGAGCGGCGAGAATTCACCTGGCGCGGCGCGCGCGAAAAGGCGGTCGAGAAGAGCCGCGATCAAATGAACGGCTTCGAACGGTGGCTGAGCGACTTGAAGAAATTCAAGGAGCGGATGATGTGGCAGTTTGGCCGTTCGATCGGACGCCTTTTCAAGAAGATCGGCGACTGGTTCACCGGCGAGAAGGGCGACAGTAGCAAGCGTGGTGATTTCCTCGACTGGCTCGGCTCTGTGCGCGTGGTTTTTTGGGTGGTGGCCATCGCCGCCGCCGCGGTGCTGGCCGTGCTCGTCGCCCGGCGCTGGCGCCTGCCATCCTCCGAACCCGCCGTGGCGGAGCCGATGCTTGCCACCCCGGACTTGCGCGAGGAATCCGTGACCGCGGACCAATTGCCGGAAGACGGCTGGCTCCAGCTCGCGCGTGAGCTTCTCGACCGCGGTGAACTGCGGCTCGCCCTGCGCGCCTTCTACCTCGCCGGTCTCGCCCACCTCGGTTCGCGCGAACTCATCCGCCTTGCGAAGCACAAATCAAATCGCGACTACAACCGCGAGCTGCGCCGCCGGGCCCGGACGCAGGACGAGCTGATCGGCGCCTTCGATCGCAATCTCGATGCCTTCGAGCGCGCGTGGTACGGCGATCATCCGGTGACAACGGAGGGGCTCGGGGAATTTTCGGCGAACCTCGAGCGCATCCGCTCATGCTGAGGAAACCGCTGCTCACACTCACGCTCGCGCTGCTGCTCGCCGTCGGCTTTTGCTACGGCCTCGCGCGGCTTTTCACGCTGCGTTACGAGTCGGGCGACGTCTATCCGCCCTACTCGACGATGCGTGCCGATCCGCTCGGCGCGAAGGGAATCTACGAAGCGATCCAGCAACTCCCCAACGTCGAGACGCGGCGTAATTTCCAACCGCTGAAAAAGCTTCAACCCGGCCAGCCAATCACGCTCGTCTATCTCGGCACGGCGCACGAGAGCTACTGGACCGAGCGGGAACTGGAGGAGTTCGAGACGTTGATGGCCAACGGCGCGCGCGCCGTTTTCGCCTTCTTCCCGTTTGATCGTCCGCCGATGGCCGCGGAGGCACGGCGCGATCGCGACGAGGAACGCGAAAAGAAACGCAAACGTCTCGACGAGGAAAAGGAGAAAGAAGGCGGCGATAAAGACGCGGCGAAAAAGGATGACGACAAGGAGGAGCGCTCCGGGATGTTGTCCTTCGAGAAGGTGGCGAAACGCCTGGGATTTCAGTTCGACTTCCTGCCCGCGGAGGAGAAGAAGACCTTCGACCGCCACGCATTTCTCTTCGAGCCGGGCGGACAGCTCGAGCGCGATCTCTCGTGGCACAGCGCGCTCTATTTCAAGGATCTCTCGCCCGAGTGGAAGCCGCTCTATCTCAGCGAAACCAAGCCCGTGCTCGTCGAGCGCAGCTACGGTCGCGGGAGCATCGTGCTCGCGTCGGATTCCTACTTCTTCAGCAACGAAGCGCTGCGCAAGGAGCGGCACTCGCAACTGCTCTCGCGGATTTTCAGCGGCCCTCCGCTGATCATCTTCGACGAGGAACATCTCGGCGTGACGGACCAGCCGGGCATCGTCCAGCTCGCTCTGAAATATCGTCTGCACGGCGTGATCGCCGGGTTGGTGCTGATCGCGGCTCTCTTCGTCTGGAAGAACTCGGTGCGTTTCATCCCGGCGTATCCCGAGTCGAGCGCGGACGGCCAGGTAATCACCGGTCGCGACGCCTCGCAGGGGTTCAATAATTTGCTGCACCGCGCGATCGCGCCGGGCGATCTCCTCGGTGCGTGTGTCGAGGAATGGCGCCGCTCATTTTCCCGCAAAGACGCCTCGGTCGCGCACGTCGAGGAAGTCCTCGCCCGCGAAAAAACACGCCCGGCAAAACAGCGCGATCCTGTGGCCGCTTACCGCGAAATCAGCAGCACGCTTTCCCGAAAAACTCACCCATGAACACCATTCCCATCAACGACGTCCTCACCCGCGCGCGCACCGAGGTGCGCAAAGTCATCATCGGTCAGGACGACGTGATCGACAAAGCGCTGATCGCGATCTTCACCGGCCACCACGCGCTGATCGAAGGCGTGCCCGGCGTGGCCAAGACGCTGCTCGTGCGCACGCTCGCGCAGGTGCTCGGCTGTGAGTTCAACCGCATTCAATTCACGCCCGACCTGATGCCGGCGGACATCACCGGCACGAATGTTTTCAACATGAAAACGAACGAGTTCTCACTCATTCGCGGGCCGGTTTTCACAAGGTTTTTGCTGGCCGATGAGATCAATCGCGCGCCCGCCAAAACGCAGTCCGCGCTGCTCCAGGCGATGCAGGAGCGGAAGGTGACGATCGATCGCGAGACGCACGAACTGCCCGCGACGTTCACCGTCTTCGCCACTCAGAATCCGGTGGAATACGAGGGCACGTACCCACTGCCCGAGGCGCAAAAAGATCGCTTCATGCTCAAGGTCGCGATGAGTGCGCCGGGGCGCGCCGGTGAACTCGAACTTGCGCAGCGCATGCTCGGAACGCATTCGCCCGAGGAGACGCTTGCCGCCGGCGAAGTGCAGGCGGTGATCAGCGCGCAGGATCTCGCGGATCTCCGCCGCGCGCTCGAGACCGTCACCGTGCGCGAGGAACTCGTGGCGTATGTCGTCGATGTCGTCCGCGCAACGCGCGAAAACGACACCGTGCTCGTCGGTGCCGGTCCGCGCGCGACGCAGGCGCTGCTGCTCGCGAGCCGAGCGAATGCCGCGCTCGCTGGTCGTGACTTCGTCACTCCCGATGACGTGAAGAGTCTGAGTGAGGCGGTGCTCGGACATCGTCTCGTGCTGCGTCCGGAGTATGAGATCGAAGGCACGACAATCAGCGAAGTGGTCGCGAAGATCCTGGAGCAAGTCGCCGTGCCGAGGTGAGCCGATGATCGTCCCGCGCAATCGCCTCATCCTCTGGATCGCGCTCATCGTACTGCCATTCGCAGCGGCGGGCGCGACGCTGCCGGGTGCGTTGCCGGTGTCGCTGTTGTTTATCGGCGGATTGGCGGTGGCGGTGATCTTCGATGCGTCGGTCGCGGGTCGCGGGCTGGCGGGCGTGCGACTCGTGCTGCCGGAACTCGTGCGGCTGCAAAAAGATCGCGAGGGCCAGATCGAGGTGCGCATTCAAAACGACTCGATGGCTTCCCGCCCGATCCGGCTCGGCTTCGCGCTGCCGCGCGAGCTCGTTTCCCCATCCGAGGATCGCACCACAACCTTGCCCGAAGGGGTTGCACTCTCGCGGCTGGATTGGTCGGTGACGCCGACGCAGCGCGGGCTCTATCGCCTCGACCGCGCGTATCTCGAGGCCGCGTCGCCGCTGGGATTCTGGTCAGCGCGTGCGAGTCATCCGTTGGCGTCGGAACTGCGCGTTTATCCCGATCTCTTTTCGGAGCGAAAGAAGGTCGCCGCCCTGTTTCTCCGTCGCGGACAGCTCGGAAGTCGCGCGCACCGTCAGGCGGGGCAGGGGCGCGATTTTGAAAAACTGCGCGAGTACGTTCCCGGCGACAGCTACGACGAGATCCACTGGAAGGCATCGGCGAAACGTGGGCATCCGGTGACTAAAGTTTTTCAGATCGAGCGGACGCAGGAAGTGTACGTGATCATCGACGCCTCGCGGCTGAGCGGGCGCAAAGTCGGCGCGGGTTCGACGACGGCGCTGGAGCGGTTCGTCACCGCGGCGTTGATTCTCGGTGCGGCGGCGGAGCGGCAGGGCGATCAGTTCGGGCTGCTGACGTTTAGCGATCGCGTGTTGAGTTTTGTCCGCGCGAAGAGCGGGGCCGCGCACTACGACGCGTGCCGCGATCGGCTCTACACGCTGCAACCGCAGATGGTCTCGCCGGACTTCGACGAGCTCGCATCCTTCATCCGCCTCCGGCTGCGTAAGCGCGCGCTGCTCATCGTGCTCACCGCGCTCGATGATCCGATGCTCGCGGAGAGTTTCGTGAAGAGCGTCGAGCTGATCTGCGGTCAGCACCTCATTCTCGTGGACATGCTCGCACCCGCCGGCGCGGCGCCGATCTTCAGCGACGAATCGGTGAAGGAAGTGAACGACATTTACCGGCAACTCGGCGGGCATCTACGCTGGCAGGCGCTGCGCGAACTGGAGAAAGTGCTGCAGCGTCGCGGCGTCCGGCTTTCGCTCCTCGACTCGGAGTTGCTCGCCGCGCAGGTGGTGGCGCAGCATGCGGAGGTAAAGGCGCGGCAACTGATTTGAATCCCCGATGATCATCGACTTGCCACGTTTCATCGCTGCGCAGCGGCCCGTTTGGACGGAGCTGGAAAAGCTTGTCGAGCGGCTCGAACGCGAGTCGTCGCAGCCGCTCGACCTGGATGAGGCCAAGCGTTTTCACCTGCTTTATCAAAAGGTGTCTGCGGATCTCGGACGCATCGTGACTTTTGCGGCGGAGCCGGAACTGCGCGGCTATCTCGAATCGCTCACGGCGCGGGCCTACGCGGAGATTCACGAGACGCGGGAGCGGTCGAAGAAGTTCCGGCCGCTGCGCTGGTTCACGCGCGAATTTCCGCGCGCCTTTCGGCGGCAGCACGCGGCCTTTGCGATGTCCGTGATCATTACGATCGTCGGGATCATTTTCGGCGGCTTCGCCGTCGCGCTCGATGAGGAGGCGAAGGAGGCGGTGTTGCCGGGGCAGTTTGCCAATCATCTCGGCGACCCGGCGCGGCGCGTGGCGGAGGAGGAGAAGCCGAAGAAGAAGAGTGATGAGCGCGGCGGGATGCGGAGCACCTTTGCGGGCATGCTGATGGCGAACAACATCAGCGTCTCGATCCGCGCGATGGCCTTCGGGATGACGTGGGGCATCGGGACGATGATCCTGCTTTTCTACAACGGCGTGATCCTCGGGCTCGTCGCGGTGGACTACATTCTTGCGGGGCAGACGGTCTTTCTCCTCGGCTGGCTGCTGCCGCATGGCGTCATCGAAATCCCGGCGGTGCTCATCGCGGGGCAGGGGGGGCTGGTGCTCGGCCGGGCGTTGATCGGACGCGGGGATCGCGCGCCTTTGCGCGAGCGCCTGCGCGCGGTCGGTGGTGATGTGATGACGCTGATCGGCGGCGTGGCGGTGATGCTCGTGTGGGCGGGAATCGTGGAGTCTTTTCTCTCGCAGCATCACCAACCGGTGGTGCCTTACTGGCTGAAGATTCTCTTCGGCTGCCTCGAGTTCGCCGCGCTGGTTTGGTTTCTCTATCGGCATCGGGCTGCCGGAGAGGAGGACGGCGCGTGAACTCCGAGCTGCGCATCCAGACGCCGGAAGGCATCGTTTTCTCCTACCCGCTCGCGGGCCCGCTCGTGCGCTGTTTCGCGTGGACGGTGGATTTCATCCTGATCACGGCACTGACCTATGGTGCGAGCATTCTGTGTTTGCTGGTCGGCGTGCTGAGTTTTGATTTCGCGCTGGCGTTGATGATCCTCTGCTACTTCGGCATCTCGATCGGCTACGGCGTGGCGATGGAGTGGCTGTGGCGCGGGCAGACGCCCGGGAAGCGCATGATGCGGCTGCGCGTGATGGATGTGAATGGACTGCGGTTGCAATTTCACCAGGTGCTGATGCGCAATCTGCTGCGCTTCGTGGACATGCTGCCGGGCTTTTACGCGATCGGCGGTGCGGCCTGTCTGCTGAATAGGCGCGCGCAGCGGCTCGGCGATCTCGCGGCGAATACCGTGGTCGTCCATCTGCCGCAACACGCGGAGCCGGATCTCGATCAGTTGCTCGCGGGGAAATTCAACTCGCTGCGCCAGCACCCGCATCTCGAGGCGCGCCTGCGGCAGCGGGTGTCGCCGGAGGAAGCGCGGCTCGCCTTGCAGGCGCTGGTCCGCCGCGACGAACTCGAGCCGGCTGCGCGCGTGCAGCTCTTTGCGGAACTCGCGGGTCATTTCAAATCGCTCGTGACCTTTCCGCCCGAATCCGTCGAGGCGATGCCGGACGAGCAGTACGTGCGGAATGCCGTCGATATACTTTTCCGCACGCGCGGCGCGGACGGAAATCGCGCGGGGACTCGGAAGACCGCGCTTGCCGCGTCGTGACGCGCCGCTGAAGGTGCGCGGGTGTCCAGCCCACTCACCAACGCGCAGAAGCGCGATCTCAAAGCCCGCGCGCAAAGACTCGAGCCCGTCGTGAAGCTCGGGCACGGCGGGATGAGTCCCGCCTTTCTCCAGAGCCTCGATCAGGCGCTCACGCAGCACGAGTTGGTGAAGATGAAGTTCACCGATTTCAAGGAGGAGCGGAAGACGCTCGCGCCGCAGATCGCCACGGAGACGCGGAGCGAACTGGTGATGCAGGTCGGCAATGTCGCCGTCTTTTTTCGAGCAAAGGAAGAGCCCGCGACGTAGCGCGCGAGCCCTCATTTTCCACCCTTCCGGCGCTGCGAGGAATCCGCGGGTAAATCAACCTGGAAAATCTTTTGACACGAAAATGCGCTCTGCTAGTTTCGCGCTCCACTTTTCAGGAAGAGAGGAACGAGAACACCCCAATCGACAACGGCGCGAAGCCGGGTTGATGCGGGGTTTTTCGCCCTCTTGGACTGGAGAATGGATCCGGTAAAATGAAGTCCCCGATTTCATCAGCTGGGTGCAGTGCCTGCATAGCTCAGTTGGTAGAGCACATCCTTGGTAAGGATGAGGTCACCGGTTCGATCCCGGTTGCAGGCTCCATCAGCAGAGAAAATTTCAACTAGTAAATAAAACAACCCACCAACCACTCCTGACCCGACCCTATGGCTAAGGCTCAATTCGAACGCACCAAACCGCACGTCAACATCGGCACCATCGGTCACGTTGACCATGGCAAGACCACGCTGACTGCGGCTATCACCACCATTCTTTCCAAGAAAGGCTTCGCCGAGGCCAAGGGCTACGCCGACATCGACGCGGCTCCCGAAGAGAAGGAGCGCGGCATCACGATCAACACCGCCCACGTCGAATACCAGACCGACAAGCGCCACTACGCGCACGTCGATTGTCCCGGCCACGCGGATTATGTGAAGAACATGATCACCGGCGCCGCGCAGATGGACGGCGCGATCCTCGTCGTCTCCGCTGCCGACGGCCCGATGCCTCAGACTCGCGAGCACATCCTCCTTGCCCGCCAGGTCGGCGTGCCTTCGATCGTCGTTTTCCTGAACAAGTGTGACATGGTCGATGACCCCGAACTCCTCGACCTCGTCGAGATGGAAGTGCGCGACTTGCTCACCCAGTATGATTTCCCCGGCGACAAGATTCCAATCGTCAAAGGCAGCGCCGTCAAGGCTCTCGCTTCCGGCGACCCGAACCACGCTGACGCGAAGTGCATCCAGGAGCTCATGGACGCGGTGGACGAATACATCCCCGTGCCCGATCGCCCGATCGATCAGCCTTTCCTGATGCCAGTCGAAGACGTGTTCAACATCGAAGGTCGCGGCACTGTCGCCACCGGTCGTGTGGAGCGCGGCATCCTCAAGAAGATGGAAGAAGTCGAACTCGTCGGCATCCGTCCGACCGCGAAGACGACCGTCACCGACATCGAAATGTTCCGCAAACTCCTCGACGAAGCGCGCGCTGGTGACAATGTCGGCCTGCTCCTCCGCGGCACCAAGAAGGACGACGTCGAGCGCGGCATGGTCATCGCCAAGCCCGGCTCGATCAAGCCGCATAAGAAGTTCAAGGCTGAGATCTATGTTCTCTCCAAAGAAGAGGGCGGCCGTCACACCCCGTTCTTCACCAATTACCGCCCGCAGTTCTACTTCCGCACCACGGACGTGACCGGTTCGGTCAGCCTTCCCGAAGGCGTCGAGATGGTTATGCCTGGCGACAACGTCTCCGTTGAAGTCGAGCTGATCACCCCGGTCGCCATGGAAAAGACCATGCGCTTCGCCATCCGCGAAGGCGGCAAGACCGTCGGTGCCGGCCGTATCGCCGAGATCACCGACGCTCCCGTCACCGGAAAGTAATCCCTTGCCGAATTTCGCGCGGGACGGATCATGGATCCGTCCCGCGTGTTTCCGGCTCCAACCAACTTACGGCAGTAACTCAATTGGTAGAGTAGCGGTCTCCAAAACCGCCTGTTGGGGGTTCAAGTCCCTCCTGCCGTGTTTGGTGCTCCAATCGAAAACCATGATTTCCCAGACAAGAAACTTCATAAGTGAAGTGAAGGTGGAACTTGCCAAGGCCTCGTGGCCTTGGGAGCCGAAGGAAAAGGGGGTAAAGA
>JBAVML010000631.1:0-12606 GCA_049690035.1 Chthoniobacteraceae bacterium | reverse complement strand
GTTCTTCCTCGATCTCACGCGGTGCGGTTTCGTCGTAAGTCTGGCCGGCGTTCACATGGCCCGCGGCGCTCGAATCCCAGCGCAGCGGATGCACGTCTTTCCATTTCGAGCGCCGTTGGAGGAAGAGCTCGCCGGCTTCGTTGAAAACGAAAATGTGGACGGCGCGGTGGAGCATCTTTTGCCGATGTACCTCGAAGCGCGACTTCTGGCCGATGACGCGATCACCTTCATCCACCACGTCGAAGATCTCGCCGTGGACGTCCTGCGCGGGTCCGGTCTCGGTGGGCGCGGCGGTGACGAAGTTGGTCAGCGCGATCCATTGCGCGAGCGAGAGTTCCTCGGCCCGGCAGGTCTCCAGTAATCCGAGATGCGCGCAGAGCGCCGGCCAATCCAGCGGAGGCACGCCGCGTGCGTCGGACCACAGCGAAAGATTTTTGCGCAGCATCTTGCGGCGCTGGGCGAATCCGTGCTTCACGAGATCGGTGAAGCGCACGCCGTCGCACGTCGGCACCTCGCCGGGATCGCGCGGCGTGAGCATGACGATGCCCGACTCCACTTTCGGTGCCGGCACGAACACCGCGCCCGGCAGAGTGCGCAGATATTTCACTCGCCAGCGCCGGCCGACGAGCAGCGAGAGCGCGCCGTATTCCTTGGTGCGCGGTTGCGCGGAGAGCCGCTCGGCGAGTTCCTTTTGCAGCGTGAAGATGAGCGCGCTCACCGGGCTCGGCTCGGTGGTGAAGCCGAAGAGAATCTGGCTGGAAACGTAATAGGGGAGATTGCCGAGCACCTTCACCGGACCGCGCGCGAAGAGGTCGCGCACGTCGAAGTCGCTCGCGTCGCCGTGGATGACTTCGAGGTCGGGAAAGCGCTCGCGCAGGAAAGCCGCGAGGCGGCCGTCCTTTTCGATCACCAGCCCGTTCGTGGAGCGTTGCAGCGCGAACTCGGTGAGCGAACCGAGCCCCGGCCCGAGTTCCATCCACGCTTCGCCCGGTTTGAGATTGAGCTGGGCGACGATCCAGTCCGCGAGGTTCTGATCATGGAGAAAATTCTGGCCCATGCTCTTGCTCGGCTGCATGCCGAGTTCGGCGAGGCTGGACTGGATGGTGGAAAGCTTCACGTGGCCTACATAACTGCGGAGGCGAGGAGGCGCGGAGGAAATTCGGAGGGGCGCGAGCTTGGAGGGACGCGCACCGTCGCGTCCGTGGACCTCCCGACGGAGCGCGTCCGTCCTATTTGAGCAGCGGCTTTTCCTTCTTCCGGCGGAAGATCTGACGCGCATCGGCGATCGAGACGCCCTCGATGAAATACGCGGTGGCCGAACGGCCCATCGCGTAGGTGCCCGCGCCGGCCACCGCGCCGGAGATGGCGTTGCCCCAGATCGGCACGAGCTTCGCCGCAGCGCGTGCGCCTTCACGCAGGACGAGGCCGGCGCCGATGTTCGCGCCGAGTGCGGCGATGAATTCGGCGGCGAGCTTCGGGCTCCATTCGCGCCCGCTGATGTGCATGATGCCGGCGACCATCGTGGCCTGGAGCGAGGTGAGGATCGGGAAGTCGGCCAGCGGAATCGGCTGAGTGCCGATGGCCGCGCATATGGCGGTGACGGATTTGATCACGACCTGCGCGATCTGCTTTTGCAGCGCGCGATTGCCCGAGAGCCGCGCCATCTCGAGCTGTGCTTCACCGGGGAGTTCGATCGCGATGAGTTCCGCGAGCCGTTCGATTTCGCTGGCCGTGGTCATGGCCAGCGTGCCGACCATGCGGTCGCTGAGCGCCTGCCGCGCGTGGAGCGCGGCGTGCAAGTCCTGCCGCGCGCGCTCGCCATCCGCGGAGACACCTGGCGTGAGCACGCCGAGCAGGCGTGTCGGTGTGTCGTGCTGAACTTGAGCGAAGCCGAGAATCTCCTGCGCGTGATCGCGTTCCTCGTCCGTCGCGGCGCTCGGGCTGGCGAAGATGAAAAGGTCCGGCGGCTCCGCGGCGAGCGCGGCGCGCAGCATGTTCAGCGAAGCGGGCCGCCGCGCGTCGAGAATCTTCAGCGTACCGCGCCCCGTGCGACCGATTTCCTGCCACGCGCCGTCGCTGAGATTTTCTTCACCCGGCCGCAGCGCTTCGCCGCCGAACAGTGCGTTGACAAGTTCCACCTTCCCGCTGCCATCGGGGCCGAGGAGCACGAGCCTCGGCGGACGCTGGAGCAGGAAGAGCGTTTTGATCGGCGTGATCTCGCGCAGGATCGGCTGCTGCAGTGCCGAGGGCAGCCGGTGGACGAGGCTTTCGAGCTTCTCGTAGAGGGAGAGGAAGGTGTTGGGTTTCATCGGGTGTGCGGTCGCGAGGGGAATCGCGCCTCGGCCACAACATGACGGCATTGCAGCTCATCGCCAACTCCGGCGGGCGATCGCGGAGCAACGTCTCGGCTTCTCATCGCCGCGGCCCCTTTCCGCGCGCTCCGGATGATTGTCATTGGCGGAAGTGCTGCGCGTCAGGCGAGCGCCGCGAGCAACTGCTCCACGTGCTCCGCCGGTTTCACCTTGCGCAGGATCGCTTTGATCGTCCCGTCCGGGCCGATGACGAAGGTCGAGCGCTCGGTGCCCATGTAGGTTTTGCCATACATGCTTTTTTCCACCCACACGCCGTAGGCTTCCACGATTTCGCGCCCGTCATCGACGAGCAGCGGAAAGGGGAGCGCGTGTTTCTTGATGAATTTCGCGTGGCTCGTCGGTGGGTCGATGCTCACGCCGAAGATCGCTGCTTTTCCCGTGAACTTCGCCCACGAGTCGCGCAGAGCGCAGGCTTGGGTGGTGCAGCCGGGCGTGTCGTCCTTCGGATAGAAATAGAGGACCACGGTCCGGCCTTTGAAGTCCTTGAGCGAGACGGTTTGGCCGTCGCCATATTCGCCGCCGATGGCGGTGGCGGTGAAGGAGGGGGCTTTGGAGCCGGGATTCAGGTCGGGCATGATGGGGAATCTACTTGGATTTCATTTCGAAGACACCCGTCCATTCACCGTTGGGCGGTTCCTTCTGCAACTCCAGGCAGCGCGCGAGGAAGACCGCGCTCACCGGGTCGCCGGGCGCCTGTGCGAGCACTTCGCGCCAGAGCGCGGCGGCGGTCTTGAACTCACCGAGGCGGTAGCGACGCATTGCTTCCTCGTGCACCGCCAGCCAGTCCGGGTCGGCGGAGGAAGGCAGGCGCCGGCCGAGCACGGTGAAGATTTCCACCGGTTTGGTTTTGCCCTTCACGACGATGAGATCGAGCGAGCGGAGCTGGAACTCTTCGCGCACGAATGGCGCCACATGTTCGCCGAGGCAGACGTCGATGTTGTAGCTCTTGGTGACGCCTTCGAGGCGCGAACCGAGATTCACCGCGTCGCCGATCATGGTGAATTCCATCTTCGCCTCGCAGCCCAGGTTGCCGACGATGGCCTCGCCGTAGTTCACGCCGATGCCGATGTTAAGCTCAAGCTGTCCGCGTTGCTTCCAGCGGCGATTGAGGCGCGCCAGCGTTTCGCGCATTTCCACCGCCGTGGACACCGCGCGCAGGGCGTCGATCGCTTCCCCCTCGCTGGTGATGCTGCCCCAGTGCGCCATCACGGCGTCGCCGATGAACTTGTCGAGCGTGCCGTTGTTCGCGAAGACGATCTGCACCATCTCGTCGAAGTATTCGTTGAGCTGCGCGACGAGCGCGTGCGGATCCTCGGCGGACTCCGTGAGCGTGGTGAAGCCGCGGATGTCGGAGAAAAGCACGGTCACGCTTTTGCGCGCGCCGCCGACGGTGTGCAGCCAGCCGGCGGGGTTATCGACGAGTTCCTTCACCACGTCGCGCGAGACATACCGCTCGAAGGTGCGCCGCAGCCGCGCCTTGTCGCGCAGATCGAGCACTTGCTCCCATGCCGACCACGCCATGCCGCTGCTGGCGAGCGTGAGCATGGGGCTGACCAGGATCGGGAGCAGCCCGAAGACATTGAAGAGCAGCTGGTCGAGCCCGTAGCAGCCGGCCAGCGTCGCGAAGAGAACGGCGAGGCGGATGAGTGGGCGGCGAATGGTCGCGCCGAGAATCCAGGCCAGCCCTCCACCGAGGGCGATCAGCCCGAGGTCGATGGCTAGGGGCGTTTCGTGAATGAAGTCGCGATTGAGCGCGGCGTTGATCGCACTGAGATGGATCGTGGGCCCGAGTGCGGTGCCAAACGGCGTCTGGAGGCGGTCCTCGGCGGCGTTTCCCGTGGCGCCGATCAGGACGATCTTGTCTTTAAAGAGAGCGCCGCTGCGATACGGCGGTTTCGTCCATTGATCCTCGACGAAGATCTCATGGATCGAGAGCGGGAGAAACTCCTCGGAGTAGCGCAGGACGAGCGGCTTCCGCGTTTTGGGGACGAGATCGCCGAAGCCGCCCTTTTGCAGCGCGCGGGCCGGGAGAGAAAACAGTTCGGGTTCATCTTTACCTGCCGCGATGTCGAAGAATTCGGGTAACGTCGTGCGGAAGCGCGTGCGGCGAATCTTTCCGTCCGCATCGGGCAGGACATTGACGAAGCCAATCCGCGAGTCGGGAATTGCGCCGTGCGTGATCAGCGACGCGGAGGGGAGGATGTGGGTTCGTTTGAGGTTCGCCGGTCCGGTGCCATCGCCGCCGTCTTCCAGGCGCTTTTCCAAATTGCTGCCGATGACCACGCGGTCGGCGTACTTGTCGAGAGCGGCGCGAAACGCCGCGTCCCCAGCGCGAGGACCGGGGACCACCATATCGAAAACGACGGCTTTGGCGCCTGCGCCGACCAGGCGATCGATGGTGGCGGCGTGGACGGCACGATTCCACGGCCAACCCGCCTTCATCAGGCGCAGAGTCGGTGATTTTTCCAGGTCTTCCGGCCACAGGGTATCGAGCGACATCGCCGCCGGACCGATGCCCAGGTACACGAGCTGTGGGTTGCGCGGCGAAAGGCGCGCGGCGGGATTGGTGCTCAGCCAGTCGCCGGCCGCAGTCTCCAGGCTGCGGTAAGGGGCAACGGTGAGATAGAGCAGAGTGATCAACGCCACGCAAGACAGGCACAGCCCCGTGAGGGCGCGTCGGTGTAGAGTGGCGGACATCGGGCGAGTACATAGCCCTGCGCTTCCTCCTCGCACAATGCCTGAATCGTTCGCCGACTTGGGGCTTGACGCCCTGCGGCGAAATGTCCATCACTCCGCCCGTGAATCGCTCCGGAACCCTGAACTCATCGACGACCATCTGGACGGTGGCTGCCTTGGCGCTGCTTTCGGCGGGTGCGCTGATCGCCCATGCTGCTATCCCGTACAGCGAAGCAACCGTGACGCGCGTGCAGAACAAGGTGAACTACGGCGAGCAGAAAGGCGGTCAGAGCGTCACCCGGCCGGCCGCGCCGCAGGATGTCGTTCGCGCCCGCAATTTTCTCCTCAGCGAAAGCGACTCGCGGGCCGAACTTCAGTATCCGGACGGCACGATCGTGCGCATCGGGCAGAACACGGTTTTTTCTTTCGAGGCTGACTCGCGCACACTGAACCTGACCAAGGGCACGTTCATCTTTTACGTTCCGAAAGGACAGGGTGGAGCGACGATCAAGACGCCGAGCCTGACGGCGGCCATCACCGGCACGGTCGGCAAGGTTTCCGGCGATACCATCGCGATCATCGAAGGTTCCGTGAAACTAATCCCATCGGGGCAGGTCGTGAGCGCCGGGCAGTTTGCCCGCAAAAATCCAGACGGCACGATCACGGTCGCCTTCTTCAAGCCCGGGACGGAACTGAGCGGTGCGCTGATGACCTTCAACGGCCCGCTCCCGCCCTTCCGCGAAGACCTCTTGACGGGCGGACTGAAGCCGGACTTCACCGGCCTCGTGACTCAGGAAACGCTCGATCGCACGGCGAACCATCCGGGCGCCTTGGGCAACTTCTTCCCGATCGTGAAGGACAATCCTCCACCGGCAGATAAGACGAATCCGATCATCTTTGTGCCGCCGCCAAAACAAAACCCGCCGAACCAGCGCCCGCCGGAACGCGTTCGCCCCAGCTACTGAGATGAAAGCCCGGCCCTACCTGATCACTGCATTCGCCATTGGCGCGATGAGCCTCCACGCCTTGGCTGTGGATGCGAAGAACTACAGCTACAACACATCCGCCAAAACGCAGAGCGCGGATGAGATGGAAGACTTGGGCGAGATTTCGCCGAGTGGCGACGCCGGCAGTGAGTCGGACGGCAAGTCGATGTCTCCGCCGGAAGCCATCAAGGGCAAGTTCCGCGTCAACGTGTCCGCTCGCGGTGAATATACCTCGAACGCCAAGCTTTCCGGTGATCACAGCAGCAGCGATTTCATCGGACTTCCGACGGTGGAAGGAGGCTACAATGTGGCGCTTGGGAAGCACTTCACGTTCGATCTCGCGGCGAAAGTCGAGTCGGGTCTTTATGCGGACAATCAAGACCGCGGCTTCGCCGGCTACAGCGCCAATGCGACGCTGGACTACCGGCCGAAGACGGGTCTGCCCCGTATCTACGTCTCAGCGGAACCCTACCGCTACGACAGCTTCGATACCGGCGACCGCATTACCCAGGCGGTCGGCGTTTCGACCGGGACGGATTGGGGCATCTCCTTCAATGCGGGTCGCTCCGTGGCGTTCGTCGGCTACAATTACGGCCACTACTTTGCCGACCCGAGCATCGACAACCGCAACTCGCATCGCGTCGTCGTGGGCCTCGCGCATCAGCTCCGGCAGAATCTCACCGGACAGCTCTTCTACGCCTGGCAATACAACGACTACACCGACATCGAGCGCCACGATTCGCGCAACCTGGTCGGCGTGAATTTCGTCTGCGCGATCACCAAGAACCTCTTTGGCAGCTTCACGACGAGCTTCGTCGATAACGACTCGAGCTTTGACCGCGCCAGCTACCAGAGCGTGACGGCGTCGCTCGGGCTGACGCTGCAATTCTAAGCACGGCTGGGAATTAGACTTGGGAGGGGACGCGTCCTTCCGAGCTTTATTGCGCGGCGACTGCGAGACCGATTCCGGACTCCTGCAACTCGCGCGTGGCCTCCACAATCGCGGGCCATTCCTGAACGAGCTGGCCATAGCGTGCGATGAGCGTCTGCATGAAGAGCCGGTTTTCCGCGGAGGTGCGTCCGGTTTTGAGATCGTGGGGAATGTCGAAGTCTTCCTCGGCCAGTGACTCGCGCGCATTGAGCAGCAGATGCTCGACATCGCGCCGCCAGAACTCGGGCATGTCGTCTTGCTCGAGCTGTTTGTCTAGATAACCGAGCTTCTCGCTTTCGTGTTCGAGGAGCTTTTGGCGCAGGACTTCCATGAAGTCCACCAGCGGCATTGACGCAATTTCGCTGAGAGCCCGGCCGAGGGCGCGGGTGCGGTCGGCAGTGGACGCACGCTGGGGGAGCTCGACATCGCGGATCACGCGTCGCAACAGATGGGCAAATTCAAAGAGCACGACCCGGCGCTGCGGACCCAGGTGGCTGGGCGTCAGGATTGATTTTCCCGGCGGCGGATCGTGCAGAATGGCGAGCGGCAGATGCCCGGCGACCGAACCCGCGCAGCACTGCCAAACCATCGAGCCGAAGATGAAATCCTCCGCGTGCAGCACGGGAAAAAACGGGGGCAGCAACTCGCGATGATCGAATCCCATCGCCATGCCGGGCGACACGCTCGCATCGCCGATCGAGAGCGCCGGTGCAGCGGCGAGCACGCTCCGGCTGGACAGCGTGGCGCGGTAGTGCTCCTCGGACGCCACCATCCGGTCGCGATTCGCGCGCTCGTAGTAGAGGTAGTAGCTGGAACTCGGGATGCCCGGATCGCCGAAGTGGCCGAGAAACGTCGTGCGGATGTGCGCCGGCGCGACAGCAAGGCGGCGCAGCAGATCGTCGCCAGCATCGACGAGGCTCAGTTCGTTGATGGTCAGTTCCGGCGGGAAAAAATCGCCGACACTGCGGCCGAGCAATCCTTCATGCGCGGCGAGAAAATCCCGCTCAACGAGCTTCGCCGCCGCGAGAGCGCCGGCGCGATCGGCGAAGAGCCAGCGCGCGAAAGGATCGCAATTGGAAAACATCGAGACGCGCTCCGGGCGGACTTCCGGCAGCGTGGAAAGCCGGCAAACCACATCGTCATCGACGCTGCACAACAACTTGCCGGCACCGTGGAGCAGCAATGCGTTGCGATTGGCGCCGCAGGCGAAGCCTGTGGCGAGCGGATCGAGCAGGGCAAATTCGATGGACTCCGGCCGGCACGCTCCGCGCTCGACCAGCGCCGCGGCAAACAGCCGGCGCTCTTCCTCACCTGAATATGAAACCGTGAAGTCGAACTCCCTCGCGAGTTCGCCGGCTTTCGTGCGGAACGCGGTCTGTTGTTCGGGGTGGGTGGAGCTGTCCGCCACGACGAACTCGGCCGTCCGCCCGTGCTGCCGAAGATTGAGCGCAAAGCTCTCCAACGCCCGTGCGAGCAGCGGAACGCGATCGCCGCCGGTGGGAAAGCCAATGATTCCGATGGGTGCCGGCGCCGGTTCGTCCGTGCGCATCGCGGCGCATGCCGCGCGGACATGTTCCGACGAAGTCAGCGCGCCCGCCTCGATCAGACGCGGCAGCCATTCGCGGAGTGAATCCACCTGCATCGAATGCAAGCCGTGCAACGCTGCGTAGTCCGCGATGTGGCTCTCGATCGGGGCGAAATCGAGGCAGTTCGCCACGAACTCGAGAGTGAACGAGGGCAGGGACGCCGGCGTGCCGCGCCGCGGATAGACAACCTGCACGTCATTGCCCATCGGCACCGAAATGAAATCCGCCTTTCGCCAGACGAGGCTGCTGATCTTTGGCGGATCGCTGGCGGGATTCGGCGGCGTATTCTTCTGAAAGCGGGAAAGCAGGCCCATCGAGCGCCGATACATGGGCGAAGGGACGGTTGCGTTCCAGTCGCATTTCCAATTTGATTTTCGCGCCTCATGACGACCGCCAACAAAATTACCATCGCGCGGATCCTGATGATCCCGCTCTTCGTCATGATGGCGATCTACTACGGTCGCGGTGTGCAGCGGGGCGAGCCGCAGGATTGGCAGCGGTGGACGGCGATCGCGATCTTCGTCGTCGCAGCGGCGAGCGATGGCATCGATGGCTACATCGCGCGGCGCTACAATCAACGCAGCCGCCTCGGCGTCGTGCTCGATCCGATCGCGGACAAGGGACTGCTGCTCGCGGCGATCATTACGCTCAGCGTCAGCAATTGGGCCTACGAGTTTCCGGTCTGGTTTCCCGTGCTCATCGTGGCGCGCGATATCGTCATCGTTGGAGGTGCGCTCACGCTCCACTACCTGAATGGCTCGGTGCAGGTGAGGCCGAGCTGGATAGGCAAGACGGCGACTGCGCTCCAGATGGTGGCGATCGCTTTATGCATGTTGCAGCTCAACTTGTTTCACCGCCCGGTCGCGCTTGGTTCGTGGATGCTTCAAGTGGATTTCCTCGACATCCCCGTCTATCTTGCCGGCCTCGCGACGTTCATCTCCGGCGCTGGCTACGTGTTCGATGGAATTCGCCAGCTTCATGTGAAAGGGCATGGCGATCCCAAGTCATCCATCTAACTAATGTCTTCCCGCACCGTCGCCATCGTCGGACGTCCCAACGTCGGCAAATCCGCTCTCTTCAACCGCCTCGCCGGCCGGAAGATCTCCATCGTCCACGACATGCCCGGCGTGACGCGTGACCGCATCACCGCAGTCTGCAAGCTCGGCAACGATCCTTTCGAGATTATCGACACTGGCGGCATCGGGGCGAATGTCGATGCCAGCTTCACCGGCCAGGTCCGCGCTGAGGTGGAGATCGCGCTCGCCGCGGCGGACGTGCTCATCTTTGTCGTCGATGGCCAGGACGGCCTCGCTCCGCTCGACCTGGAACTGGCCCAGATGCTGCGCCGGACAGCCAAGCCGCTGCTGCTCGCGATCAACAAGATCGATGTGGATCAGCACATGCCGCGCGCCGCGGAGTTCAGCCGGCTCGGGTTTGAGAATCAGATCGCGATCAGTGCCGAGCACAACCGTGGCATTCTCCCGCTGGTCGCCTGGGCGGAGCGCCTGCTCCCGCCGGTGGAGTATCAGCCGCCGGACCCGGCGCTACGCCCGCCGATCAAGATCGCCATCGTGGGCCGCCCGAACGTCGGCAAGTCGTCGTTGACCAACGCCATTCTGCAGGACGACCGCACGCTCGTCAGCCCCATCAGCGGCACCACGCGCGATGCAGTTGATATTCCCTACGAGCGCCACGGCAACCGCTATGTGCTGATCGACACCGCTGGGATTCGCCCGCGGGGCAAGGTGGATAACTCCGTCGAGGTCTTCAGCGTCATGCGCAGCGAGTCGAGCATCCGTCGCGCGGATCTCTGCTGTCTCGTGATCGACGCCACCATGGGCGTCACGGCACAGGACAAGAAGATTGCGGGGATGATCCAGGAGGGCCACAAGCCGTGTGTGGTGGCGATCAATAAGTGGGATCTCATCAAGGAGCGCACCGGCGACAAGGAGGCGCTCACCGCGGTGCTCGATGAGATTCGTGCCGAGCTGTTCTTCCTCGATTACGCGCCGACGTTGCTCGTCTCGGCGAAGACGGGCGCGGAAATGACGCGCCTCTTCAAGACCATCGAGCGGGTGCAAAAGGAGGCGCAGACCCGGATCGGCACCGGTGTGCTGAATCGCCTGTTCCAATCCGCGATCGCCGCACAGCCGCCTCCGATGCGCAGCGGCAAACGACTAAAAATCCTCTTCGTCACCCAGCCTGAGAGCGTGAGTGAAATCAGCTTCAACGTGCCGAAGTTCATCCTCTTTGTGAATGATGAAAAGCTTCTCGACGAAACCTACCGCCGTTTCCTCGAAGCACGGCTGCGGGAACATTCGCCCTACACCGGTTGCCCGCTCCTCTTTCATCTCCGGGCGCGCGACGCGCGGGACAAAAGCAATGAAACGCGGGGACAGAAGTTTGGACGAAATCCGGAAACCGGCGGGCGGCCGACATCGCGCGCGCCGATTTCCCGCCGCCCGGGCGCGAAGCCGAAACGGCGGCTGGGTGGTTAAAGTCTGGGAATTGCACGGAGGTTCTCCTTCCGCCTGACAGCCAGCCCCGGGGGATGGATGATGCACGTCGGCTCAGCCGCCGCGTCAGCGCGAAATGCGAGCAAGAAAAAGGACGCACCCTCGCGGAAGCGTCCTTTTTGAATTCAGCTGGATCGAAGTCAGCGCATCAAGAGCACCGCACGGGAGCGCTTGATCTCGCGATTGATCTTGCGGTGGAAATGCGCGGGCATGCCCGTCACCCGGCGAGGCAGGATCTTGCCGCTCTCGGTGATGAAGCGCTTGAGAATGTCGGGGTTCTTGTAGTCGATCGCATCAAGGCCGATATCGATGCGCCGACGCGGCATCGATTTGTTAGCCTTGCGGAAGTTGGTTCGGCGTTGCGGAGTCTTTGGCTGCATATGATTACTTGGTTTCCCGATGCAGCGTGTGACGCTTCAGGTTCGGGTTGTACTTCTTCTTTTCGAGCCGGTTCGGCGTGTTCGGGCTCTTCTTGTTGCGCGACGAGATGTAGCGCGAGACGGGTTTGCCGAGGGCTTTCGCCTCCGTGCATTCGAGGATGATGAAATCGCGGGCCATGACTGGTTATTCCTTATCGGTGTTGCTGACCGGTTCTTCTTCGTCTTCTTTTTCTCCAGGCTCTTCGTCGGTCAGACCGAAGAGGGAGGTGACAGGGACACGAGCGCGGCTGACCTTGCTCTGTTTTTCGAGCTGCGACTGGCACTCTACGGTGCAGCGGGCGAAGGGCAGCGCCTCGAGGCGGGCGTGCGCGATCGGCTTGCCGGACATTTCGCAGATGCCGTAGCTGCCGAGTTCGATGCGCTTGAGCGCTTCCTCGATCTCGTAAAGGGCGTCCTGCTCCTGCGAGAGCAGGCTCAGGGCAAAGTCGCGGTCGTAGGCATCGCTGCCCGCGTCGGCCTGATGCATGCCGAAGGCGCTGGCTTCGCTGCCTTCAGCACGCGAGCGGAGATTGTCTTTGGCGACGCCCGCCATGGCGTCGAGGAGGGAGTCGCGGAGTTGCAGCAGACGGTCCTGCTGTTTCAAAAGGAATGGGGATAGGTTCAATTTTTTGCCATTTGGCGGTTTCTGCGCGGCAGTTTTAGGTGCGATCGACTTTGGCGCTGTCTTCTGCTCGGCGCCATTCGCCTTGCCAGCGGGCGGCCTGACAGCCGGCTTTGAAGGCACTTTAGCGATCGTCTTCACTGGCTTCGATTTCGGCGCGACCCGCGCCGCCTTCGGGGCCGGCTTGGCTTTCTTTGCTGCCGGTACAGGCTTGGAGGTCACCGCCTTTTTCGGGGCGGGCTTCTTCGCTTTCGGAGCGGGTTTCGCTGGTTTTGCTTTGGCCATATGATTCGTGGGGAAACTCCCTCATCGTCGCAAACGGGGTGGAAAATGAGGCGCGTTACTTACGGGCTTTCATTCCTCACTGCAAGGGGAATTCAGCCCTTTTTTCTCACCTCCTAAAGCAGTCGCGATGCCCTCATTTCACGAACTCGCGCTCGAGTATCGACGCAGCGCAAAATGCCAGAAGGCGCGCGTCGCGAGCACGACGAAAACCGC
>JBAVML010000630.1:0-5536 GCA_049690035.1 Chthoniobacteraceae bacterium | reverse complement strand
GGCCCATGGCGGCGCGCTCGGCGTCGTCGAGGAGGAGTGAGCGGGTGGCGCGGGCGAGTGCGGCGGCGTCGGCGACGAGGATGGCGGCGCGGTGCGAATGGAGCAGGGTCACGAGCGCGGCGAAGTTTTCCATGTGGGGTCCGAAGATGATCGGTTTGCCTAAGGCCGCGGCTTCGGCCGGGTTTTGGCCGCCGACTTCTGATACGCCGTGCAGGCTTTTGCCGACGAAGACCACGGTGGCGAGTGAATACCAGTCGCGAAGCTCGCCGGTGGTATCGACGAGCACGGCGTCCCAAGTGGTGAGAGTGGCAAAGGGGAGCGAGGAGCGGCGGCAAATGTGCAGGTCGAGTGAGGCGAGTTCGCGGAGGATCTCGGGGGTGCGTTCGATGTGCCGGGGGACGATGATGAGGAAGAGCTGCGGGAAGTCGCGGCGGAGTTGGAGGAATGTTTCGGCGATGATTTTTTCCTCAGGAGCCCAGGTGCTGCCCGCGACGAAGATGGGGGCGTCGGCTGGAACGGAAATGGATTCGAGCAACTTTCGGAATTCGGCGGTGCGCGCGGGAGGGGCGTCGTTGGCGGAATCAAACTTGATGCTGCCGGTGACGTGCAGTTGCCGGGCGTCGATGCCGAGGCGCTGCCAGCGGGCGAGGTCGCCGGCCTCCGGGACGCAGATTTGGTCAATGAGTTTGAAGATCGGGGCGATCCAAAAGCGTGCTTTGAGGAAGCGTCCCTCGCTGCGCGGGGAGAGGCGGGCGTTGACGAGGGCGACGGGGATGCGGCGGGCATGGCAGCCCGCGAGGAGGTTTGGCCAGGCTTCGCCTTCGATGAGGATGAGTCGCTCGGGTTGGATGAGGTCGAGCGCCGAGGCGACGATGGTGCGGGCGTCGATGGGATTGTAGAGGATCTCGAGCCAGTCGGCGCGCGCGTCGCGGGCGAGGGCAAAGCCGGTGGAAGTCGTGACGGTGATCACGAGGCGTAATGCGGGATCGCGCTGGTGGAGTTGTTGCGCGAGTTTCAGCCCGACGAGGGTTTCGCCGACGCTGATGGAGTGAATCCACCACCAGCGGTCGCGGGAAAAGCGGTCATGCACCGTCGAACTGTAGCGACCGAGGCGCTGGCCGAAGTTTTCGCGGAACCCGCCGCGGCGCAGCATGCGGATGAGCAGGCCGGGCAAGAGACCGAGCAGGACGAGGGGGAAGAACAGATTGTAAACGAGCAGCGATCGTCGGGCGGCGGCGGGGAGGGGTGGGGACACTGGAAAATGGTGAGTGGTGCTGGATGAATCGCCGGTGCGCGTGACGACGACTCACGAGTCACGGTCACGAATCACGAGGCTGGTTCGGCGGGTCGTGGCGCGGGACGCAGAAAGGCGACCGCGGTGGCGCCGTAGCGTTTGTCGCGCAGGCATTCCCAGCGGTCGCCGAGCTCGAGCGGTGAGCCGGGAAGATGTTCGAGAACGAAGGTCCCGCCGGGCGCGAGCGCGCGGCGCAGGGCGTCGTTGTTGATGAGTTCGGGCGCGAAGTCGCGCTCGCCGGTAATCTTGGAGTAGGGTGGATCGGCGAGGATGAGGTCGAAGGACTCGGGGGCGGCGAAGCGGTCGAGGTAGCTGAAGACGTCGGCGGCCTGCACGGTGCCGGTCAGTCGCGTTTTCTCAAAGTTCCGGCGGATCGTGGCGACGGCAAGCCGGTCCTTTTCAACAAACGTGACGCTGGCGGCGCCACGGCTGAGCGCTTCGATACCGAGCGCGCCACTCCCGGCGAAAAGATCGAGCACGCGCGCGCCGGGCACGGCGTCACCGAGGCTGTCGAAGATGGCGCCGCGCACCTTCTCCATGCTCGGCCGCAAATCGGTGCGCGGCGTGTGCAGCGGGATGCCGCCGGCGGTGCCAGAGATGACTCTCACTGCGTGACGGCGCCCGGCGCGGGACTAGGGACCGGCGCTTTGTCGGCTCCCGCCTTCGTGCTTTCCTCGGCGGGCGCTTCGTCCTTTTTTTTCTTCTTCTTTTCCGTCTTTTTGGCCTCTTCCTTCGCTTTGTCCTGATCCTTTTTGTCGTCGTCCTTTTTTTTCTTCATCCCGAAAAGGCCGTTCACCAGTTCGTCAAATTGTGTTTCCAGTTTCTGGCCAACGATCTTGTCGAGCAGGTCGGTTTTCGGCTTCGCCGCTTTGCCGCCGATATTGAAATCGATGTAGCGGCTGTCCCCCTCCCCGACCGCGAAGTTATCACGCACCAGTCCGGGCAGTTGTTTGATGAGCGCACTCTGCGCGCTGAGACGCGCGGCGAACTGCAGTTTGCCATCGAAGCGCGCGACACCTTTCGCCGTGAGTTGAAGTTCGGAGGCGTCGAGGGTGATGTTTTCAAAGTTGATCTTCTCGTCGGCGATGCGCGCGCTGGCGCTGGAATCCTTGAGCCGCAAATCAGAGAGCTGCTTGATTTGCAGCGCATTGCCGATCATTTCGAAATACGAAAACTCCTTGAAGCGGCCGTTCTGCAAAGTGAGGCGCGCGGTGCCCTCGGAACGCGCAAAGCGCGGGTAACTGCCCTTGAGATCCAGGACGCCTCCGAGCAGTCCGGAGGCCTGCCCCTCGCCCCAGTTGGCGTCCTTGGCGACGCGGGCGAGATCGACCTGATCGAACTTCAGACCGAAGGTGTAGGGCGACTTCGGCTCAGTGGAGCGCAGGTTGAAGCTCCCGCTGATCGGCCCGCCGCCGATCGTGCCGCTAATCTGCGGCAGATCGACGACGTCCGGCGTGTAGTTGAAAGGGGTGTGGACATTCTCGAAGACAAAAGTCTCGAGCCACGCGACGCGGCCGATGTTGGCCGTGCCCTCGACACGCTCGGGAGAAAGCGTGGTGTAGATCATGTTCACATCGGAAAAGGTGGCGACACGCTGGCCAGCGGTGTCGAGGAGTTCGATGTTCCCGTGTTTGATCTCGAAGCCTTCGACGACCACTTGAAACCCGCTCCTCTTTTTCACCTTCGGCTCCTGGGTTTTCGGTTCGGCCGCCTGCCGGGCAGCCTCGGGAGCGGCGGCCTCTGGGGTGGCGGTAGCGGCAGGCGCGGGGCCGGCGGCGATTCCGGACTTCGCAGCGGCCGCGCCCGGTTTTGGCAGCTCCCATTTTCCCTCGGCGTTTTGCGGCCACACGAGCTTGGGACTGTCCACGCTCATATTGTAAATGATGAGCTTGCCGCCGAGGACCGGCAGGAGGCGATAGCGCGCGTTGAAGGACGCGGCCTCGAGCAGATTGCTGCCGCCGTTGGGGATGGTGATGCCCGTGATCCGCAGCTCGCTCCAGGGCGTCACGCTCGTGTTGGTGATCTTGAGCGGGACCCGCAGGGCGCGGCTGATTTCCTCCTGAATGCGCGCCTGCACGCCGGGCGACTGGATGTAAAGATTGACGCCGAAGACGATCGCGACGACCAAGGCGATGAGCGCCCCGACGGCGATCAAAATAGCCTTGGAAAGTTTTTTCACGCCGCCCAACTTAGTCGCGCAGCCTTGATTGAAAAGGCGGAAACGCCCGCGCCTCCATGCAGGACACCCTCATCATCCTGAACCCCGCTGCCCGCAGCGAAAAGGCGCGTGGAACGTGGAAGGAAATCCAGAAATTTCCCCGCGCCGTCACCCGGCTCACCTCCGCCCCCGGCGATGCGCGCGCGCTCGCGGCGTGGGCGGTGGAGAATGGCTTCCGCGCCGTGGTCGCAGCCGGCGGCGATGGCACGATCAACGAAGTGGTCAACGGACTCGCCGGCTCCGAGGTCACGCTCGGCGTGCTGCCAGTGGGCACGATGAACGTCTTCGCCGCCGAGCTCGGCTTGCCCAACGATCTGCAGCGCGCGTGGAAAGTGGTCCGCGCCGGCGTGACGCGCACGATCGACCTGGCCCGCGCCAATGACCAGTACTTCGTCCAGCTCGCCGGCGTGGGGCTCGACGCCCAGGCGCTGCAAGAGACGACGTGGGAATCGAAGCGCAACCTCGGCCCGCTCAGCTACATCGTCTCGGCCGCGCAGATCGCCGCGCGCACGCCGCCACGCCTGCTCGTAGAGGCAGATGGCGTCGAGCGCGAAGGTTCCTTCGTCCTCGTCGGCAACGGTCGTTACTACGGCACACGCCTCGCCTTCTTCAAGGACGCCAAGGTGGATGACGGCAAGCTCGACGTGCTCATCTTCAAAAATCTCGGCTACCTCGATATCGCGCGCTACCTCGGCACCATCCTCATGGGCATCCACACCGAGCAGGGGGACGTGGAGTATTTCCAAACCAAGCGCGCCATCGTGCGCTGCGACCGTCCCGTGCCGGTGGAGGTCGATGGCGAAGTCGCCACCGAATCTCCCGTCACCTTCCGCATCTCCTCGCGGAAGCTGCGGGTTTTCGTACCCGAGGAATCTTAGAAAGTTTTTCGCGGCAGGCTGCAACTCGACCCGGCGGCGGGGGTTGGTCGTGCATCATGAAGAAACTACTCCCTCTCCTCATCCTCACGGCCACCGGGCTGCTGGCGGTCCCCGCCGCCGTCCGTGCCGAAGAACCGAAACCCGCTGGCGAAAAACGTCCCGGCGGACCCGGCGGACCCGGCCGCATGAACCCCGAAGAGCGCCTGAAGATGATGACCGAGAAGCTCGGCCTTTCCCAGGAACAGCAGGACAAGATCAAGGCGATCCAGGAAAAGAGCGCCCCGCAGATGAAGGAACTCATGGCCAAAGGTCGTGAAAACCTCACCGAAGAGGACAAGACCAAGATGCGTGAAATGATGAAAACGCAGTTCGAAGAAATCGGCTCCGTGCTCACGCCCGAGCAAAAGGAAAAGTGGAAAGAAGCCCGTGGTCCTGGTGGCCCCGGCGGCCCTGGCGGTCCTGGCGGCGAGCGCCGCGGCAAGCCCGGCGAGGGCAAACCGGGAGACAAACCCGGCGCGGGCAAGCCCGAGGAAAAGAAGTAATCCCACCCAAACTTCAGACGAACCAATTCGCAGCCGGGGCCATCAGCCCCGGCTGCTTCGTTTGGCGCAGACAGGCCGCGCACAACAAAGTCCGCGCTATCCCAGCCAGAAAGCCCGTCCGTTCCAGCTCAACTAATCAGCAGCAGCCGTGGCGGCTGGCCGGGAAGCGTCTCGGGAGCGCGGTGAATGCATGGGGGAACGGTGCTACCGGGCCAGTCCACGGCGATGCGCCAGAGATCGCCCACGCCGAAGGAGAAAGGCCGCGCCCGCGGGACCGGCGCGTAATGAAGATCGTAACAGTGCTCGCTGAGGTATTCGCGGAAGTCGTCGTTATCTTCCCCGCCAAAAACGTGAAGGAGTGCGGCGCGGGTTTCGGGCACGTCCACGCGCCGTTGCGCTTCGTCATTGCGCAACCCCTCGCTCGCCGACCCGTGGTAAGTGCACAGCCAGGTATCCGCTTGCACCGGCGCGCTGTCGGCGTGAAAGGAGAAGACATCCGTGGGTACCGGCCCGGGTTCTTCATCGCGCGGGTAGCCGTGGATGCAGTTGAGCACGGGGTCGCGGTCGAGTTCGACGAGCCGACGCTGGTCCTCGAGCATCGCGT
>JBAVML010000629.1:0-20315 GCA_049690035.1 Chthoniobacteraceae bacterium | reverse complement strand
CCATCGAGCCGGCGCCGACGGGCGATGCAGACGCGCTCATCTTCGATCGCGTCGCGGCGCATTTGAAGTCCATCTCCTCCGGCGATATCGACACCTACCTTCGCCTCTGCGCTGCCAAAGTGGACTTGTATGACGAAGGGATGCAGTCGCGCGACGCGATCCGCAAAAGCCGCCAGAAGCTGAAGGAACGCTGGCCGGTTTATGAAATCACGAACGTCCGCGACGTTGCTGTGCGCGCCACCGATAAGCCGGACGTGAAACGCGCCTCCGTCACCTATGACTGGAACGTGAGCAATCCGAAAACCGGTAAGCGGGCGAGCGGCACGGCGAACGACCTCCTCGATTTCAAGCAGATCGGCGGGGAATGGCTGATCGTGAAGGCGCGCCAGAATGTGGATCGGAAAGCGGGCGGCGGACGATAGGCTGTGGCGATGAAAAGGCTGGCGGCGCTTGCGCTCGGGATCCTGCTCGGCATCTCGCACGCCCGCGCAGCCGATGCTCCAAAGCCGGATGCCAGGGTGCCGGTCGCTTCGCCCACACCGATCGCCTACAAGCCCGCCAAGCGGCCCGACGGCCGGCGCGTCGTCGCGCTCGATATTGGCCACACCCGCGCGCAGCCCGGCGCGATCAGCGCCACGGGCGTGCCCGAGTTCGAGTTCAATCTGCGCATCGTGCGGCTCGTGAAGGAACGGCTCGCCACATCGAAGTTGGTGGAGCCGGTGGTGATCAATCCCGAGGGCAACCCGATCACCCTTACCGAGCGGAGCCGCCGCGCGGCGCTCGCGGGCGCGGCATTGTTCGTCGCGGTGCATCACGATTCGGCGAACGACAAGTATCTTCAGACGCAGGAAGTCAGCGGCAAGAAGCAGTTCTTTAGCGACAAGTTCGAAGGCTACGGCGTCTTCGTTTCGAAGAAGAACCCCGACTTCAACAAGAGCCTCGTGGTCGCACGCCTCGTCGGGGCGGAGCTCGAAAAGAATCTACCTTTCGCCACGCACCACAGCGAAGCGATCAAGGGCGAGAACCGGCCCATCCTCGATTCCGAGCGCGGCATTTACGAATACGACGACCTCATTGTCCTCAAGTCCGCGCTGATGCCCGCGGTGCTCGTCGAGTGCGGCGTGATCGTGAACCGAGAGCAGGATCTGCTGCTGCGCCAGCCGGCGATGCAGGAGATCATCGCGACCGCGATTTCGACGGGGATCGAAAACTATTTCGCCCTGCCGGCCAGCCGCTAGATGCCGGGCCGCGCGCGGTGCCAGTCGGTGGATTGCTCGTAGGCGTGGGCGATCTGGAGGAGCTTCGCTTCCTCGAAGGGCGGGGCGAGAAGCTGGAGGCCGATGGGGAGCTGGGTGCCCTCGACATTGGCGAAGCCGCAGGGGATGGAGATGCCGCAGATGCCGGCGAGGTTGGCGGCGATGGTGAAGATGTCGGCGAGATACATTTTCAGCGGGTCGTCGCTGCGGTCGCCGGCCTTGAAGGCGACTTCGGGGGAGGTGGGGCAGATGATGGCGTCCACTTTTTCGAAGGCGGAGGTGAAGTCGCGGCGGATGAGGGTGCGGACCTTTTGCGCGCGGCCGTAGTAGGCCTCGGAGTAACCGCTGCTGAGGACGAAGGTGCCGAGGATGATGCGGCGTTTCACTTCGGGGCCGAAGCCTTCCTCGCGAGTGCGGCCGTACTGGTCGAGGAGATTGGCGGCGCCCTGCGCGCGGTGGCCGTAGCGGACGCCGTCGAAGCGCGCGAGATTCGCGGAGCACTCGGCGGTGGCGACGATGTAATAGACGCCGACGGCGTGCTCGGTGTTGGGCAGCGAGACTTCGACGATCTCGGCACCCAGGCCTTCGTAGTGCTTGATCGCGGCGCGCACGGCGGCCATGACCTGGGGCTCGATGCCATCGATGAAATACTCGCGCGGGATGCCGAGGCGGATGCCTTTCAAGTCGCGGCCGACGCGCGCGGTGTAGTCGGGCACGGGCTCGTCGAGGCTGGTGGAATCGAGCGGGTCGCGGCCGGAGATGGCGTTGAGCAGGAGGCCGGAGTCGCGCACGGTCTTGGTGAAGGGGCCGATCTGGTCGAGCGAGGAGGCGAAGGCGATGAGGCCGAAGCGCGAGACGCGGCCGTAGGTGGGCTTGAGACCGACGATGCCGCAGAAGGCCGCGGGCTGGCGGATGGAGCCGCCGGTGTCGGACCCGAGCGCGGCGAAGGCTTCATCGGCGGCGACGACCGCGGCGGAGCCTCCGCTGGAGCCGCCGGGGACGCGGGTGGTATCCCACGGGTTGAAGGTCATGCCGAAGGCGGAATTCTCCGTGGAGCTGCCCATGGCGAACTCGTCGAGATTGCAGCGCCCGAAGGGGATGGCGCCGGCGGCCTTCAGCTTGCGGATGACGGTGGCGTCGTAGGGCGAGCGGTAGTTTTGGAGGATCTTCGACGCGGCAGTGCATTGCTCACCGGTGACGTTGATCACGTCCTTGATCGCGATGGGTACGCCGCCGAGCGGTAGCGAGACATCGGCGGTGGCGGCGAGTTCTTTCGCGGCCGCGAGATCGCGCGAGAGGTAGCCGTGGATGCGCGAGTCGGTCGCGGTGATGCGGGCGTCGAGCGCTTCGAGCGCTTCGAGCGGCGACACTTCCTTGGCGCGCAGCTTTTGCTGAAGGTCGGCGACGGAGAGGGAGGGGATATTCATCCTAAAAAAAGACAGCGGCGCTATTCGATGACCTTGGGCACGATGAAGAGGTCGTTGGCCTGGCGCGGGGAATTCGCGAGCGCGTCGGAGGGCGTGAACCACGGGCGCGATTCGTCGGCGCGGAAGACGTTGAAGACTTCGTTCGCGTGCGCCGTGGGCTCGACGCCGGTGACATCGACCTGCTTGAGCTTTTCCACATACTCGAGCACCTGCGAAAGCTGGGTCTGAAACTTGGCGATCTCTGCGTCGCTGAGATTCAGGCGCGCGAGTTGCGCGGTGTAACGGACATCGAAGGCGGCGCTCATAAGGGCGCGTAGTAGAGAAGAAAAAGCGCGCGGTGGGAAAGGGGAATTTCCCGGGGAACCATCGCGCGGCTATTTCGCCCGAGCCGCCTCGTCGCGGCGGCCGGCGGCGTAGGCAGTGAAGACGCGGCGGATTTCGTCGCGGACGCGGCGGAAGACCGTGAGTTGCTCGTCTTCGGTGCCGGTGGCGTGCGCGGGATCGTCGAAGCCCCAATGGTAGCGGTTCACCTGGCCGGGGAACATCGGGCAGGCCTGGTCGGCATTGCCGCACACGGTGATGACGGTCTCGACGGGTTGCTCGAGGAATTCGCTAAGGTGCTTCGAGCGATGGTCGCTCGCATCGAGACCGATCTCGGCGAGAACGCGGAGGGCGAGGGGATGGACGTAGCCGGCGGGTTTGCTGCCGGCGCTGGCGACGCGGATGCAGTCGCCAGCCGCGGCGCGGAGGATGGCTTCGGCGAGATGCGAACGGCAGGAGTTGCCGGTGCAGAGGATGAGGACCAGCGGTGCTTCGGTCATGACTCAGCAGGGCTTCGCGGCCAGGCAGCAGCCAGGCTCGCGCACACCGCAGCAGAGCGGTACGGCGATGAGCGCGCCGAGGACCGGGGCGGCGAGATAGATCCAGAGATGCGCGAGATTCCCGCCGACAAGCGCGGGCGCCAGCGATCGGAAGGGGTTCATCGAAGCGCCGCAAATCGGTCCGGCGAACATGGCCTCGAGCGCGATCACGGCGCCGACGGCGATGCCGGCGGTGATTCCTTTTTCCTTAGCCCCGGTGCTCACGCTGAGAATGACGAGCATGAGCAGCGCGGTGAGCACCACTTCCAAAATGAAGCTCTGGCTCGCCGGGCCTGCCGGCAGTGTGGCCCCGAGGGTGACGTCCGCGGGAAAAAGGAGACGCAACAACCCGCTGGCCGCCAAAGCCCCGAGCAACTGCGCGCCGAGGTAACCTGGTACCTCGATCCACGCCATGCGCCGGGCCACGGCGAAGGCGATGGTGACCGCGGGATTGAAGTGGGCGCCGCTGATGTCGCCGAAGGTGTAAATCATCGCCAGCACCACGAGCCCGAAGGTGAGCGCGACGCCCGCATGGCCGATGGCGCCGCTGCTGGCGTGGTCGATGACGATCGCACCCGTGCCCGCGAAGACGAGGCCGAAGGTGCCGAGAAATTCGGCGAGCAGTTTCTTCATTCCTGGACAGCTAAGGGCCGGCCTGTGCGAAGGCAAGATTCGCGCGCGTCACAAATCACCCATGCGTGACAGTGTAATAGAAATAGAAGATCGAACCGGCGAGCGCGAGCAGCAGGATGAAGAACATCAGCCGTCCCTGGCGGCGCTCGGCGCGGGTCTTCCGATGCACGGGCGCGGCCACATTGGCATCGATCTCGAAGCGGCGGTCCACGACCTTCGTCGTGCCGCCACCGCGATGCATGGTGGAGGCGCGGCGGATGAGCTCGTCACGCTGTTCGCGCTGGATTTTGCGAGCCCGCTCGGGGGCGTCCTTGACGAAGCGGGTGCAGCGCTCCATCTCGGCTTTGACTCGCTGTTCTTCTTCGAGCAGCGCGCGTTGTTTCGCGGTGAGCGGCGTGGCTTTCGCCGGCGCGCTCTTTTTTGGAGGCTTTGAGAAAAGGCCCATACGCATCAGGCAGGACGGGTGAAGACGGCGACGATGACAACGATGAGAATGATGGCCACGCCGACGAGGGGCAGTGTGAAGGCGAAGCCGGCGCGGAGCCAGTAGCTGAAATCCTTTTGCTCGCCAGTCGCGTAGTCGAGTTGGAAGCCGGCGGTCGCCGCGACTGGATCGCCGCTTTCGTTAGTCGTGTCGGGGCTGATCTTGGGAATGGATTTCGCGTATTCCGCGCGCGAATCGTCCACGGCGCTGAGCGCTTTGTTCAGCTCCTTGTTGATGTCGAGGCCGTCCCACGTTTTGGGGTTGATCGACTCGAGCACGGAGACGTGGGAGTTGAACGATTCGTGGATTCCCTGGAGCAATTCCACCCGCCGTTGCGCCTCGTAGGTTTCGCGCTCGAGGACTACGATGGCGCGCGTGAATTTCTCCAGCATCTCCTGGCGACCAATGCCGAGTTGCTCTTGCCGGCGGCTGAGTTCCTCGAGTTCGCGCTTCTGCCTCTCGATCTGTTCCTGTTGGCGTTTGAGGGCGACAAGTTGCTCCTGCGCCTTCTGGACCTGGTTGTCGAGATGCTCGCCACTCATGGCGTCATCATCGGGGAGTTCGAGTTCGGGGTCTTTGGAAGAGCGGGCGCGTTCCGGCATGATGAGCGCGAGTCTAGGAGCCCGCGTTTAGATTTCCAGATTTTTCACGCGCCGAGTTGCGCCGATGAGCGGCACGAGCAGGACGAAGAAACTAAGCAGCCCGGCGAGCCCAAAGGCGAGGCCGTCCGGCATGGGGAGATCGACGCTCGCGACACGACGCAAATCCGGCAGCGCAGCGAGCGAGACGAAGAGTGTGATGTAGATAAAGCTGACGACGAGGCAGAGCGTGCCGCCGAAGCCGCTCACGATCTTGCTCGGGTTGTCTTCCTTGAAGTTTGGGAAGAGTGCGCCGAGGCCCACGGCGAGCCCGCTCAGAGCTGCGCTCATCGCGGCGATCGCGATGGCGAAGAAGACTACCTTTTCCCGATCGAGATGGAGCATGAGGCTCGAGACGATCATCAGCGCGGTGGTGACCGTGGTGGCCGTGAGGCAGCTCATCCAGAATTTTTGCAGCAGCACTTTCTCCAGCCCGAACGGCGCGAGGCCGATGATCCAGAGCCGCCGACCTTCGAGGGAAAATTGCGGGAAGACGAAACGCGTGGTGAGTGTGGAAAGCGTGAGCGCGGAGGCGGCGAGGTTGAGGTAGCTGATCATCGTTTCCCAAAATGGATTTTGGAAATTGAAGGCCACGTTGCGCAGGTTCAGCACGTAGATGCAGAGCAGTCCGAAGAAGATCATGAACTGAATCCACTGCGCGGGATCGCGCCAGAAGAGCCGCACGTCCTTGAGCACGAGCGCGGCGGCGGGCGGTGACAACGGGCGCAGCAAATCGGTGCAGCGCTCGAGGAGACCGCGGTGTCCGGCGCGCTGGCGTTTGGCTTCGGCCTCGCGCTGGAAGCGCTCGGCGCGCGAACTGAGCGCGAGCGTCCAGCTCCCGAAAAAGAAACGCCCGACGAATTCAAAGCCGACCAGCAGCCCCATGAGCGCGTTGCTTAACAAAAGCAGAAAGGAAAACGTGCCCTGCCGCGTGAGGCCCTGGCTCCAGGCGAGGACGGACTGCGCCAGCCACGCGCTGGGGAGAAACGGATTCACGCTCAGCCGCGTGTGCCGGAGCAGCTGGTCAAACGAGATCACGTCCTGCGCGGCCATCGCTTCGGCGTCGGTGATCGGCTTGATGGCAAAGAAGAGCAACAGGATGACGACGAGCGCGGCGATGAGGCCGATTTTTTTCACCCCGCGCCGGGAGAGAATGCGGACGAGAAAGACAATGATCCACGAACCCGCGAGCGCGGGAATGACGACGAACGGCAGATAGACGAGCGCAACTTGAAGGTAGAAGATCGGCGCCACCTCATGCACCCGGCCGTAGGCAATCATCATTGGGGCACTCAGGAAAATGAGAGCCCAACTCGAAACCGCGAGCGCCTCGACAAATTTCCAGCGATAGACGCTCTCGTGTGCCACAGGGAGGGAGAGCAGCCAACTCGTCTCGCGATTCTTGAAGAGCGTGGAGTAGCCGATGACGAGATTGGAAAAAACCAGCATCACGAAAAAGAAACCAAAAATGAGATGCAGGATGCGCTGCGAGAGGAGCGTGCCCACGAGCGGGAAGTGATGCAGGTATCCGAGCCCCGCACGGAAGAGCCAGTAGCCGACCGCAAGATACCCGAGGATGAATGCGCCGAGCACGAAGAAGAGCAGCGGAGCCTCGCGCCAACCATTGCGGACCCGCGCCCGCAGTGCACGCCAGTGGACCCAAGCCAGCAATCGGAAGAGCCCAAAGGTGGAGAGCGGTGGGAAAGGGGAGTTCGGGGCGGCTTCCATCGATGGGTGGCGGGGACGAATATCACGGAAACCGCGCAGCGAAACTCGGAAGCGCGGTGCGGCAGGAAGAAAGCAAAATATCGTCGCTAGGAAAACAAGCGCTCGCTCGTGACGTTCAAGCTGAATGAAAATCCCTTATCTCCTGGCGACTGTCCTGTGCGCCGTCCCGCGAATTTGCTTCGCGATCGAACCGATCTCACCAGCTGCCGAGACGCTCGAGAAGGTCTTCGACTCGATGCACGTCGAGGAGCATTGGCCCGCGGGCGTGACCGTGGATTGGAGAACTGGTGAGCCGACGGGCAAGGCCGTGAGCGATGACGGCAAGCATACGCATTGCAGCCAATTTGCCGCGGCGACGTGCGAGCGTCTCGGCGTCTATCTGCTGCGTCCTCCGGAGCACAGCGCGGTGCTGCTCGCGAACGCGCAATTTGACTGGCTGCCGGAGAAGGGCGCCGACGCCGGCTGGCGTAACGTAGCGAATGGCGTGGCGGCACAGGATCTCGCCAACAAGGGAATGGTCGTGGTTGCCGTTTACAAAAACCACGACCCAAAGAAATCCGGCCACATCGCGATCGTCCGACCCGGGAAAAAGACTGAAGCGCAAATCGCTGCCGAAGGGCCGGACGTGATTCAAGCCGGTGGCCACAATTACAACTGCACGAGCCTCAAGCAGGGATTCGCCAATCATCCATCGGGATTTGCCAAAGGTGAGATCCGCTTTTACGCCCACAGCGTCGCCCTTCCTGCCGGGAACAACTAGCCGCAGACGGCATTAACGCTGCTACGGGTGCCTTTATGACCGAAAAAGTGCCGTCGCGGATGCGACACTGCTTGCGCCCACGTTTTTGCAGCGCCAAGTTGCACTCGCCACAGCAATCCAATACGAAAGCAGTGCAACTTGGAAATCTGAGGCAGCCGAACTACCAATGATGAACAACTTCACACCACGCGCACAACAGGTCCTCGCCCTCGCTCGCAAGGAGGCCGATCGCTTCAACCACAACTATGTGGGCACCGAGCATCTCCTCCTCGGCTTGATCAAACTCGGCCAGGGCGTCGCCGTGAACGTGCTCCAGAAGATGGGGCTCGATCTCGAGACCGTCCGGATGGAAGTCGAGAAGCAGGTCGGCAGCGGACCCGAGACGAAGATGGTGGGCAATATTCCCTACACGCCCCGCGTGAAAAAAGTGCTCGCGCTCGCGGGCAAGGAAGCGAAGTCGCTCAACCATTCCTACGTCGGCACCGAGCACATCCTGCTCGGCCTGCTGCGCGAAGGTGAAGGTGTGGCCGCCCGGGTGCTGAAGAATCTCGAGGTGGATATCGAGCGCACGCGCAATGAGATCCTCAAGGAACTCGACCCAAATTTCACTCCGCCGGAAGCGGAGCAGGAGCAATCTGCGGAAGGCCCGAGCGGTGGGGCTGGCGGCAAGCGCGACGTCAAGACGCCCGCGCTGCGGGCCTTCGGCCGCGACCTCACGGAGCTGGCCAAGAAAGGGGAGATCGATCCCGTCATCGGCCGCGCCAGCGAGATCGAACGCGTCATCCAGGTGCTCTGCCGCCGGACGAAAAACAATCCGGTGCTCATCGGCGAAGCCGGCGTCGGCAAGACGGCGATCGTCGAAGGCCTCGCGCAGGAAATTTCCAGCGGCAACGTCCCCGAGCTGCTCCGCGACAAGAAAGTGATCACGCTCGACCTCGCGTTGATGGTCGCGGGCACCAAGTACCGCGGGCAATTCGAAGAGCGTATCAAGGCCGTGATGGATGAGATCCGGCGCACGAAAAACGTCATCCTTTTCATCGACGAACTGCACACCATCGTCGGTGCCGGCTCGGCTGAAGGCGCGATGGACGCATCGAACATCATCAAGCCTGCGCTCAGCCGCGGCGAGATGCAGTGCGTCGGCGCGACCACGCTCAACGAGTATCGCAAATACATCGAGAAGGACGCCGCGCTCGAACGCCGCTTCCAGCAGGTGAAGGTCGAGGCGCCCACCGTCGATCAGGCGATCCTCATTTTGAAAGGCCTGCGCTCGAAGTACGAGGCGCACCACAAAGCGCGCTACACCGAAGAAGCGCTCGAACAAGCCGTGAAGCTCAGCGACCGCTACCTCACCGGACGGTTCCTTCCCGACAAGGCGATCGATGTCATGGACGAAGCTGGCGCCCGCGCCCGCATCGGCTCGATGACGCGCCCGCCGAACGTGAAGGAAATCGAGAAGGAGATCGAAGAAATCCGCGGGCGCAAAGAAGGCGCGATCAAGGCGCAGGATTTTGAAAAAGCCGCCGCCTTGCGTGATACCGAGAAGCAGGCCAAGGAGAAGCTCGAACGCATCCTCACCGAATGGCGCGAACAGCGCGAAGAGCGCGAAGTGATGGTCACCGAGGACGACATCATGCATGTCGTTTCGAAGTGGACCGGCGTCCCGCTCAACCGCATGGAGCAGGCTGAAACCGCGAAGCTCCTCAAGATGGAGGAAGAACTGCGCGGCAAAGTCATCGGCCAGGACGAAGCCGTCATCGCCATCTCGAAAGCGCTCCGCCGCAGCCGCGCCGATCTCAAAGACCCGCGCCGCCCGATCGGCTCCTTCATCTTTCTCGGCCCGACCGGCGTGGGCAAAAGCTTCCTCGCCCAGACGCTCGCCGAATTCATGTTCGGCGACCGCGACGCGCTGATCCAGATCGACATGTCGGAGTACATGGAAAAGTTCACCGCCTCGCGCCTCATCGGCTCGCCTCCGGGCTACGTCGGTTACGAGGAAGGCGGTCAGCTTTCCGAGGCTGTGCGCCGGCGTCCGTATTCGGTCGTGCTCTTCGACGAAATCGAAAAAGCGCACCCCGATGTGATGCACCTGCTCCTCCAGATTCTGGAGGAAGGCAAAGTCACCGACTCGCTCGGCCGCAAGATCGACTTCCGCAACACGATCATCATCATGACTTCCAACATCGGCGCCGAGCTGATCAAGAAGTCCTCGACGATGGGCTTCGGCGTGAGCAATCGCGACGAACAGGCCTACGACGTGATGAAGGACAAGATCCTCGACGAAGCCAAGCGCGTGCTGAAGCCCGAGTTCGTCAACCGCCTCGACGACCTCATCGTCTTCCACACTCTCGGCAAGCCCGAGCTCCTGCAGATCGTGGATCTCGAAATCAAGAAGGTCACCGCGCGGATTAAGATCAAGGAGATCAACATCGTCCTCGACGACAAAGCCAAGGACTTGCTCATCGAGAAAGGCTACGACCCGCAGTACGGCGCGCGTCCGATGCGCCGCGCAGTCGAGCGTTATCTCGAAGATCCGATGGCCGAGGAAATTCTCCGCGGCTCGCTCAAGGCTGGCGACACCGCCAACGTCAGCGCTGACAAGGGCAAGCTGACCTTCGTCGCGGCTACGCCCGCCAATGAAGAGCCGGCCGGCGCGAGCTAAACAATCACTGAGGTTTTCCTCCTCGAAAGGACGGGCGAACTCCAGGGAGCTTCGCCCGTCCTTATTTTTTGCCGCGGAAAATCCCATCCGCCGCGTTTTGCCTTCCCATGAGCCCGGCGCGGGCTATGTCTGGCGCGATGAAACTTGGCTTCATTGGCTCTGGAAAAATGGCCCGCGCGCTCGTTCAAGGCGTCGCGCAGGCTGGTGTCGTCTTGCGCGAAGACATCGCGGTGAGCGACGCGATTCACGCCGTCGCTCAGAAGCTCGCGAGCGATGTGGGCGTCGAGGCGAAGACGAACGACAAACTGGTGGCCTTCGCCGATGCGCTGGTGCTTTGCGTGAAACCGAACGACGCGCTTGCCGCTTTGGTTTCCATCGGGGAAAGCGCGGCGAACAAGCTCGTCATCTCGATCGTCGCGGGGTTGCCGATCGCCAAACTTCAGGAAGCGGCGGGCCCCGCCGTGCGTATCATCCGGGTCATGCCGAATACTCCGGCACTGATCCAGCGCGGTGCATCGGCCTATTCCCTCGGATCCACGGCCACGAAAGCCGACGCGGATTTTGCGGCGCACGTTCTCGGCGCCGTCGGCCTTGCCGTCTGTGTGAAGGAAGAACTGCTCGACGTGGTGACCGGCTTGAGCGGGAGCGGCCCGGCATACATTTACCTGGTGATCGAGGCGCTCTCCGACGCCGGGGTGCTGATGGGGCTGCCGCGCGATCTGTCCCTGCAGCTCGCGGCGCAGACCGTGGTCGGCTCGGCGGAAATGGTGTTGAAAACCGGACGCCATCCGGCGGTGTTGCGCGACGAAGTCACCAGTCCCGGCGGGACCACCATCGCGGGGATCGAGGCGCTCGAAGCCGGAGGAATCCGGTCGGCCTTGCTCAGCGCCGTGCGGGCGGCGACCACCCGTGCGAGCGAGCTCGGCGGATCCAAGTAGCATGAGGCCGCGTCTCGTCGGCATGCTCCTCCTCGTGCTGTGTTGCACGGCGGAAGCGCAGGCGCCGAAATTTCGGATCGGGCCCTCGGTGGAACTGAATCAACCGGGCAAAAAGAAGGCCTCCGAAGAGGCTCAAAAAATTGCCAATCGCGCGCTGGCGGAATTTACGAAGAACGAGCTCGATGCGGCGCGAAAAGATTTCCTCAAGGTCCTCGAATTGGCTCCGGGCAACCTCCCGACCACGATCAATCTTGGCCTCCTCGAATACCGCGCGAAAAAGTACGACGACGCGGAAAAGCTGCTCAAGCGCGTGGTCCGCAGCGAGCCAGAGAGCGGGCTCGGATGGTTGATTCTCGGGGTCATTTACTACGATCAAAACAAGCTCGACGCGGCGCTCGCGGCACTCGCCCAGGCCGTTTATTTCGAGCCGAAGGACGCGCGCGCGCATCACTATCTCGGCGTCACGATTGGCCGCAAAGGCTGGTACCTCGGGGCCGAGGACGAGATGCGGAAAGCGATCGCGCTCGCGCCGGATTATCCCGAGGCGCATTTCAATCTCGCGGTCTTTTATCTCCAGCGCACACCGCCCGCGGTGGAACTCGCTCGGCGTCATTATCAGCAGGCGCTCGATCTCGGCGCGGCTCCCGATCCGCAGGTGGAGAAGAGTCTCGCCGAGCCGAAGGAGTAAGCTGCCGCTTGCAGAATGGCGGCGAATTCTTTTAGTAGCGCGCGCCATGATTCGCCGACTGCTCGTTTTCTCCCTCCTCGCCTCCTTCACCGTCGCCTCCGCCGCGACCTCGACTACGACGAAAAAACCGGTGCCTTCCGCCAAGGCCACCACCGTCGCTCCGAAGGCGACCGCGGTAAAGCGCGCGCCCGCGCCGGAAAAAAAGGAGGTCCCCGAAGCCTTCGCCGCGCAGGATGACAGCGGCCCGCCGCCGATCCAAGCCGCGTCCGCCATCGTCCTCGATGCGCAGACCGGCAAGGTCCTCTTCGAGCACAACGCCGACGACGCACGCCCCGTCGCCAGCACTCAGAAGCTCCTCACCGGTCTCATCATCGCCGAGGAAGGCGGGCTCGATTCCGCGGTCCGCGTGCAGCCCGTGGACACCATTTGCGAACCCTCCAAGCTCTACATCAAACCCGGCGACAGCTACGAGCGCGGGCGGCTCCTCCAGATCCTGCTCGTCAAAAGCATGAACGATGTCGCCCGCTGCCTGGCGCGCGACAACGCCGGCAGCCTCGAAGCCTTCGCCGCCAAGATGAACGCCAAGGCGAGCCAGCTCGGGATGAACACCTCCCGTTTCTTGAACCCGAACGGCTTGCCGATGCCCGGTCAGTATTCCACCGCCCGCGACATGTCGAAGGTCGCGCTCGCCGCTTATAAAAATCGGGTCATTCGCAGCATCGTCTGCCAGCGCTCCGTGACTTGGCGTTACAATGATGGCCGCGTGCAATCCTTCAGTTCCACCAACCAGGTGCTGCGCAAATGGCCGCTCTGCAACGGCATGAAGACCGGTTACACCGAAGCCGCCGGCCACTGCCTGATCAGCAGCGCTTCTTACAATGGCCGCGAAGTCATCGCCGTCATTCTCGGCGACAAGAAGGTGTGGGACGACAGCTACCGGCTGCTGTCGTGGGGACTGTCGTCGTAGCGTCGCGAACGATCTCGGTGGCAGCCAGCGGGAACGGATGACGGGCGAAGCAGGACGCCAGAAAACCAGGAGAGCCATTCCTGGTTTCCTGGTTTCCGGGCGTGCTCGGCGCCGCGCTTACCTGCTGAATTCCATGAACGCAGCTTCGAGCTTCTCGAGACGGGTGCGGAGGGCGGCGCCTTGGGTTTTCAAGTCCTCGCTCTCGTGCTGGAGCGCGTCCTTCTCGGTGCGCAGCTTTTGCACTTCATTGAGCAGGAGCGGGGCGAGGTCCTGATACTTCACGGTCTCGGGCTGGCCGGCGGCGTTGAAGACGGCGAGTTCGGGGAAGGTCGCGGCCACTTCCTCGGCGATGAGGCCGTACTGGATCGGTTTGCTGCCGTTGGCCATCGGCTTCTTGTAGTGGAAGGTGACGGGGCGCAGGGCTTGGAGCCGCGCGCTGGCGTCGCCCATGTCGGCAATCTCTTCCTTGTAACGGCGCGAGGAGGAGGTGGTGCCGAGGTGGCCAGCGGTGTCGATCATGACCTCGACCGGGCTATCGAGGGTGACGCCAAAGATGCCGGCGATGAAGGCGCTGCTCTGAGCGGAATCGCCGATGCGGATGACGCCATTTTCGTTTGCCTCGCCCACATTGCCGATGGTGATGTTGTTGCTGCCGGTGATGTTCTGGCCGGCGAAGGCCCCGAGCGCGGTGTTGCTCGAGCCCAGGTTGTTCTCCAGCGCGGAGACCCCGATGCCGGTGTTGAAGTTGCCCGTCATGTTGTTCCGCAGCGCGGCTTCCCCGCTGGCCGTATTCGACGCCCCGGTGGTGTTGGAGTTGAGCGCCGACTCGCCGAGGGCGCTGTTGCCGCTGCCGCCGTTATTGGCGAAGAGCGAAAACCGGCCGACGGCGGTATTGTAGCTGCCGATGGTATTGAAACGCAGTGCCTGCGCTCCGCTGGCGGTGTTGCCGCTGCCCGTCACGTTGGTCGTGAGCGCCCGGTCGCCGATCGCGGTATTGTCATCCGGCTTGCCCAAGGTGTCTCCCGTGAGCGAGGCGAGCGCGTGATCGCCGAGGCCGGTGTTGCCGCTCCCCGCGAAGTTGAAGTTGCCCGCGTCGAGGCCGGCAAAGAAGTTCTGCCCGTTGGCCACGCCCTCGATGGGCAAACCGTTGAAAGCATGCAGGAGCGTCACCCCCTGCTGCTGGATGACGCTGGTCGGGGTCATCAGGTTCAGCGCGCTCTGGACTTCGATGAAACCGGTATGGACGACCCCGGCGAGGAAGGTGTCCAGGTGGACGTTCGGATTGCCAAGACGGATGGTGCCGGTCTCGCCTACAAACCCCGCATTGCCGATGGCGATGTTGTTGTCGCCGGTGAGGCTGGAGCCGGCATCGAAGCCGAGCGCGATGTTCCCGCTGCCGGTCAGATTCGCGTAAAGCGCGTGCGTCCCGAGGGCGGTGTTCTGGTTGCCGGTGGTATTTTCCATCGCGGCAGCCGAGCCGATCGCGATGTTGTTTTCACCGGTGGTATCGGCGCCCAGGGCGTTGAAGCCGCTGGCGGTGTTGTAGCCGCCGGTGGTGAGGCTCTCCAGGGCACTCGCGCCGGTGGCCGTATTCCCAGGGCCCTCGGTGATGAAGTTGCCCGCGTGGGAGCCGGCAAAGAAGTTACTGATTCCGAAGCTGTGGATGAACCGGCTCCCATTCTGCATGATGAGGCCGCCCGGCGTACTGCTCACGTTGGAGGTGGCGGGAAGGTAGATGGCACTGGACGTGAGGTTGCCGGCGGAGAGGGTGCCCTCGGTGGCGAAACTTCCCGCGGTGACCGCGCCCACGCTGTTCAGGCTCGCGGCGCTGATCACGAGGTCGACAGCGAGCTTCGCGCTGGTCACGGCACCATTGGCCAATTGGTTGCTGGCGACCGCCCCGCTGGCCAGCTGGCTGCCGCTGATCGAGCCGGCGGCGATCCCCGACGCGAGGCCGCTGAGGCCCGAGCCGTCGCCGTGGATGATGCCGGTGAGGTAGGTGTGCGTCTGCGTCGTGCCGATGCGGATGATGTTGGCGTCGTCCGCCACGCCTTCATGGCCGATAATGATGTTGTTGTCCCCCGTGGTGAGGTTGAAACCGGCGTGGTAGCCGAGGGCGATGTTGTCGCTCCCGGTGGTATTGCCGAAGAGCGCCTGCACGCCCGCGCCGGTGTTGCGGCTGCCGGTCGTATTGCCGGAGAGCGAGCGCTGGCCGTCGGCGACGTTGTTGTCGCCGGTCGTGCTGGATTCCATCGCGCCCTGGCCGCTCGCGGTGTTGAACTTTCCCGTGGTGTTCGCACCCATCGCGCCGAAGCCGTTGCTCGTATTGAAGAAGCCGGTCGTATTCACCCCCATCGCGTGGTGGCCGAAGGCCGAGTTGCCCGAGCCGCTCGTGTTGGCGCCGAGCGCGTTCCAGCCGCTCGCCGTGTTCTGGCTGCCCTCGCTGTTGAGCCCCAGTGCCGCAGAGCCCACGGCTGTGTTGTACTCGCCGCTGGTCACCGCGAGCAGGGCGTTCGGGCCGATCGCCGTATTGTTTGTGCCGGCCACGGAGAGATTGCCGGCGTTCATGCCCGCGAAGAAGTTGAACAAGCCCGCGCTGTGGATCAGGCGATTGCCGTTCTGCGAAATCACGCCGATGCCGGCGCCGCTGCCGCCGGTCATGGGCAGGGAGAGATTGCCTTGGATCAACTCGATGCCGCCCGTCGTGGTGCTGATGCCCGTCGCGGCGAAATAGCCACTGCTATCGCGTTTCACGATCGTGCCCCCGGTCGAAACATTCGTCGCCCCATTGGCGAGCGCGACGGCATCAGCGATCTCGCTGGCGTTCTTCCCACCGACCGAAGCGACCGTCGTGGCCGACTGCGTGCCGATCACGTCGCCGGTCAGTTGGCCGGTGAAGGCCCCGGCAGTGCCTGCGACGACCGCGGCCGTGGCGCTGTCAGCGTTGCCGGTGAGATTACCGACGAACGTGCCGGTGGTGTACCCGCCGAGCGTGAGATCGGAGGTCAGCTTGGCGCTGGTCACCACCCCGTCTGCGAGCTTCGTTGCGGTCACCGAACCCGCGGCGAGTTGGGCGTTGGCCACCGAGCCCACGGCCAGTTTGCTGGTGGAAACCGAGCCACTCGCGAGTTGATTGCCGGTGATCGAACCGTCGGCAATCCCCGCGGCGAGATTCGTGAGCCCCGAGCCGTCGCCGTGGATGATGCCGGCGAGATAAGTGTCGGTCTGCGTTCCCGGAGTGCCGATGCGGATGACGTTCGACTCTCCCACCAGCCCCTCATTGCCGATGGCGATGTTGCCGTCGCCCGTCGTGAGATTGTAGCCCGCGCGGCGGCCGATCGCGATGTTGCCGCTGCCCGTGGTATTGCCGGCGAGCGCGCCCGCGCCGCTCGCGGTGTTGGAGGCGCCGGTGAGATTGGACGTGAGCGCGCCGGAGCCGGACGCGGTGTTGAGGGAGCCTGAAAGGTTGGCATGCAAGGCATACGCGCCGATCGCCGTATTGTCGGTAACCGGGGTTTCCGAGTTGCCGGTGAGACTGTCGAGCGCCTGCTTGCCGACTCCGGTATTGTTCGCGCCGAACATGCTGAAATTGCCCGCGCCCTTGCCGGCGAAAAAGCTGTCCTCTCCGTAGCTGTGCAGCAGCCAGGTGCCGCTTTGCCCGATCACGCCGGCGCTTCCGTTTCCGGTGGTCTCCGGGAGCGAAAGGTTCTGCGTCAGCTCAATATTGCCGACGGTAAGCGCAGCGGCGCTGATCGAGCCGCCCGCGTCCCGTTTCACGATTGTGTTCGGGTTGCTCGCCGTGGAAGCCGCGTTCAAGGTCGCGGCGACCGCGTCCACCGTGGTGGCCACGTCGGTGAGGGAAGTGGCGACCGTATTCAGCGTCGTAGAGACGGTGGCGAGGCCGGTGTTGGTCGAGGTCAATGCGGTGGAGACGTTCGCGACATCGACGACCGTGGTGCTGAGCGTGGTGAGCGCGGCGTTCAAGTCCGCGCCGGTCAGGCCGCCGATCTTGGCCACCACCGTCGCGCCCTGCGTGCCGGTGACATCGCCGAGGAGCGCGCCGGTGAAGCCGGTGGCGTTGCCCGTAACATTGCCGGTCACGTTCCCGGTCAGATTGCCCGTGACATTACCCGTCAATCCGCCGGTGAACGTGCCGATCGTTACGCCGCCGAGGGTGAGGCCGGAGGCAAGCTGCGGGCTGCCGACCGTGCCGTCGGTCATCTGCGCGCCGGTGATCGAGCCCGCCGCCGGAGCGGCCAGATTGGTCAAGCCCGCGCCATCGCCGTGGATGACCCCGGCGAGGTAAGTGTTCGTCTGCTCCTTGCCGATCCGGATGACATTCGATTCCGTCTCCAGCCCATCGTGGCCGATGTAAATATTGTGACTCCCGTTCTCCAGAGCGGCGCCGGCATTTTGGCCGAGGGCGATGTTGTAGCTCCCCGTGGTATTGCCATAGAGCGCCTGCAGGCCCACGGCCGTGTTGTTGTTGCCCGCCGTGTTGCTGCCGAGCGCGAAGCCGCCACTGGCTGCGTTCCCCTCGCCGGTGGTGTTCGCTGCGAGCGCGTCCGTGCCGCTGGCGGTATTGTAGCCGCCGCTGGTGGTCAAGCGCAGCGTCCCCGAGCCGAGGCCGGTATTGCCCTCGCCGGTGAGGGTGAGGTTGCCCGCGTCCGCGCCGGCAAAGAAATTCAACGCGCCCGCGGTATGGATCAGGCGCTGGCCGTTTTGCACGATCGCGCCCACCCCTAGGCCGCTGCTGCCGCTCGTCGGGGTCAGGATCAGATTGCCCGCGAGGCTGATCGTCGCCGCAGCGAAATTGCCGCTCGTGTCACGCTTCACCAATGCGCTCGCGGTGTTCACGTCCGTCGCCCCATTGGCCAGGCTGACGCCCGCCGCCACGTTCACCGCTGACATTCCACCCACGGTGCTGACCACCGTCGCGCCCTGCGTGCCGGTGACATCTCCGGCGAGGTTGCCGGTGAAGCCCGCCGCCGTGTTCGCCGTATCAGCGACTCCCGCCGTCGTTGCGCTGATGGCGGTCAGGGCGCTGGTCGCCGTGAGGGCGCTCGTGGCGCTGGTCGCAAAGGTCGCCGTGCTGGCGTTGCCCGTGAGGCTGCCGATGAAAGCGCCGGTGGTATTTCCCGCGAGCGTGAGACCCGAAGCGAGCTGCACGCTACCCACCGCGCCACTCGCGAGCTGCGCGCCGGTGATCGAACCCAGCGCGGGCGCACCGAGATTCGTCAGCCCCGAGCCATCACCATGAACGATGCCGGTGAGGTAAGTATCCGTCTGCGCCGTGCCGAGCCGGATGATGCCGCTCTCGCCCGCCACGCCGACATGGCCGATCGAGATGTTGTTGTCGCCGGTGGTGAGAAGATTTCCCGCATCGCGGCCGAGCGCGATGTTGTTGCTCCCGCTGGTGTTGTGGCTCAGCGCCGAGACGCCGAGCGCGGTGTTCGACGAGCCCGTCGTGTCGAGTTGCAAGGCATGCGCGCCGGTCGCCGTGTTGTAGCTGCCCGAAGTCACTCCCGGCAGCGTGTAGGCGCCGGTGCCGGTGTTGCGCAGGCCGGTCATGGTGAAATTTCCCGCGCCGAATCCGGCGAAGAGGTCGTAGTTGCCGTAGGCGTGCAGGAGCGGGAAGCCGCCCTGCAGCAAGACGCCCGCAGTGCCGGCGGTGTTCGTGTCCGGGAAGCTGAGATTTCCCTGCGAGGTGAGCAGGCTGCCGGTGATCGCACCGGCCGCGAAGCCGCCGCCGCCGTCGCGCAGTACGATCGTGCCCGCGGTATTCGCGGCGGTCGCCGCATTGAGGGTCGTGACTGCACCGCCGAGGGACGTCAGAGCCGCGTTCAAGTCGGCCCCGGTGAGTCCGCCGATTTTATTCACCACCGTGGCTTCCTGCGTGCCGGTAACATCGCCGCCGAGTGCGCCAGTGAAGCTGGTGGCGGTGTTCGCCGTGTTCGCCGTCTCGGCGCTTGTCGCCGTGCCCGCGCTGGTCGCCGTCGCCGCGAGTGTGGCGGTGGACGCGTTGCCGGCGAGATTCGCAGTGACCGTGACCGCGTAAAAATTTCCACTCGCGTCGCGTTTCACGATCGCGTTCGGGGCGCCGAGATTGGTCGCGGCATTGGCGAGGTTGGTCCCCGTGGCCACGTTGGCCGCAGTGACTCCGCCGACGTTCATGACCAAGGTCGCGCCTTGCGTCCCGCTGACATCGCCCGTGAGCGCGCCGGTGAAGTTGCCCGAGGTCGTGGCCGTGTCCGCGGTCGTCGCGGTGGTGGCATTGCCGAGGAGCGCGGCAGTGATTGTGCCGGCGGAAAAATTCCCGCTCGCATCACGTTTCACGAGCGTACTGGCGGTGCCGAGATTGGTCGCCGCATTGGCGAGGTTGGTCCCCGTGGCCACGTTGGCCGCAGTGACTCCGCCGACGTTCACGACCAAGGTCGCGCCTTGCGTCCCGCTGACATCGCCCGTGAGCGCGCCGGTGAAATTCGCCGCGCTGCCGCTCACGTTGCCGGTGACATTTCCCGTCACGTTGCCCGCGAGATTGCCGATCACATTTCCGGTCAATCCGCCGCTGAACGTGCCGATGGTCACCCCGCCGAGGGTCAGCCCGGAAGCGAGCTTGGGGCTGCCGATTGAGCCGTCGGCAATTTGCGCACTGCCGATCGAGCCGGGCCCGGCGGCGATGCCGGTGAGGCCCGATCCGTCGCCGTGGATCACGCCGGTGAGAAAGGTATCCGTCTGCGCCGTGCCGATGCGGATGACGTTGCTTTCGCCCGCGACCCCGGCGTGGCCGATGGCGATGTTGTTGCTCCCGGTGGTGAGCAGGCTGCCGGCATTCGCGCCGAGCGCGATGTTGCCGCTGCCGGTGAGATTCGCCGCCAGCGCGTTCGCGCCGCTGGCCGTGTTGTTCGCGCCCGACATGTTGGAAGAGAGCGCGCCGTAGCCGCTCGCGGTGTTGTCCGCGCCGGAGGTATTGGCGAAGAGTCCGAACGCGCCGCTGGCGACGTTGTGTCCGCCGGTCATGGTGAAATTACCCGCCGCCGCGCCGGCAAAGAAGTTCGACGTGCCGAAGCTGTGCAACACCGGGCTGCCGCTCTGCAGCACTACGCCGAGCGCCGGGCTCGTGGTCGAGGGCAGATTGAGCGCGCCGAGCAGGCTGAGGCTGCCCGCGTCGAAATTCCCGCTCTCGTCGCGGAGCACGATCGAGCTCGCCACGTTCGCGCTGCTCGCCCCGCTGGCCCGCAGTTCCGCGGCGTGCAGAGCCGCCGCGCTCGACC
>JBAVML010000628.1:0-3607 GCA_049690035.1 Chthoniobacteraceae bacterium | reverse complement strand
CGGGAACGTTGACCTTTTGAAACATGGTCGCCGCCTTGCGCGCGTCGATGAGCGCCACCTCCTGCGGCGTGGTCACGATCACCGCGCCGGCCAGCGCGACGGTCTGCACGATGGTGAGCTGGATGTCACCGGTGCCGGGCGGGAGATCGAGCACGAGGAAGTCCAGAGTCCCCCACTCCACCTGCCGGAGAAATTGCTGCGTGTATTTGGTGACCATCGGCCCACGCAGGATCGCCGGCGCGGCGTCGTCGAGGAGGAAGCCCATCGACATCAGCTTCAAGTCGTAGCGCTCGATGGGGAGGATGCGATTTTCCTCCGTGGCCATCGGGCGCTCATTGGTGCCGAACATCAAGCCGATCGACGGACCGTAGAGATCGCAATCGCACAAGCCCACCGCCGCGCCATTGGCCTGCAAAGCCACCGCGAGATTGGCGGCAACAGTGGATTTTCCCACACCTCCTTTGCCCGAAGCCACCGCGATCACGTGCTTCACTCCTTCGATTGCGACAGCGGCCATCGTTCCTCCGCCACCCGCCGCGGGGGTCTGCGGCGGGGCCGTGATGTCGATGCGAATGGTCGCCTTGCCGATCCCGGGGAGCTGAGCCAGCGCCGCTTCCGAGCCTTCTTTGATCGCCTGCGGCACCTTCGGGTCATTCGTCGCCAGCGACATCTGCACCACCACATCGCTGCCTTCAATGCGGATATTTTTCACCAACCCGAACGAGACAATGTCGCGGCTGAAGCCCGGATATTTCACCGTGGAAAGTTTCTCGCGGACGTGGGCTTCGGTGATTTCGGGCATGGGGCTGTGGAGTAGAGCAGCTTCGGCACGGATTTCCAGAGTCTCCTTGTCGACTTGACCGGGGGGACGATCCCAACCTTCGCGGGATGCCAATGTCCGTGAGAATCGCGCTGCCGATGTAGGTGGTCGTTTCCCGAGGAGTGGCTGCTCGTGACTGTGGCGAGCGTGGGACCTTTCACGCTGAGCGCGCCACCGCCTTGCAACCGTTGATCTCGAGTCAGGTAAACTCGAGCCCGTCACCGAGCTGTCGGGCTCACCCGCGGCATCAGGGCGCGGGTGGTGAAGGCAGATCTTTGTAGCCGGCGGGAATCTTGAAGATCGAGGGATCCACGTTCTCTTCCTTCGCGGAGAGCGTCGTGACCGTCACTTTCTGGCCGCCCATGTCCATGAGAACCTTGATGGGCATTCCCGGTAGATCCTTGGTCCGCGGGGCGACACCGCCTTTAGCCCCGGCGAGTGGCGAACTCTCGAGCACATCGAGGTGGCTGAGAAAGGTTTGAAGCTGGGGGAAATCTTTGGCGAGCCAGTAGGTTACTTTCACGTTGCCCAGCTCCGCCGTGAAAATTTCGCACTGATACTCGCCGATCTTTTCCTTCTTACCGGTGGGGATGAGCGCCGGGGGTTCGGTCGAGCCGCGGGCCTTCTGCATTTTCTCCAGCATCGCGCGATTCGCTTCGGGCGAGAGCGTGACGGTGCCGCGCTGGGCGTGGGAGAGGGTGGTCGTTTCGCCGGTTTCGCGATCGAAGATCACGCTCACGGCGCCGCCGATGTCGCAGCGCGCCTTGCCGCCTTTGACGCGGATGGTCTGCTCGCCCGATTGCCCGCCGCCATCGATCTTCTGCACGACCACGACGTCTGCGCGCGCCAGGACGGCGGCTGCGAGCAGGGCGACGGAAGGGAGGAATCGCTTCACGGCCGGGCGCCGGCTTAGTGGGATCCGGTGCCCGCGGCGCCGAGCTGTTCGCGATATTGCGCGGGCGTCTTGAGCTGCGCGACTTCTTCGCCGGCGTCGATCTTGATTTTGAAGATCCAGCCTTCGACGAACGGGTCGGTATTCAGCAGCGCAGGATTCGCGGTCAGCGCGTCGTTCACCGCGGTGACGGTGCCGGAGATCGGGGAATAGATGTCGCTGGCTGCTTTCACGGATTCAACGACGCAGATCTGCTCGCCGGCTTTCACCGTTTTACCGACGGTCGGCAGCTCGACGTAGACGACATCGGTCAGCTCAGCCTGCGCGTGATCGGTGATGCCGACGGTGCCTTCCGCGCCGTCGAGGCGCAGCCATTCGTGAGTGGGTGCGTAGTGGAGGTCTTCGGGAACGTTCATGTGTAGAAAGGATCAGTTGGCGGTGCCGACGCGATGGAGCGGCTTCTTCTCGATGATGGCCGGAAAGCGACGCCCGCGGATGTCGATCTCGATCTGCTCGCCGATGCGCGCGAACTCGGTGGGAATGTAGGCCATGCCGATGCCGACTTTCAGCGTGGGTGACAGCGAGCCGCTGGTGGTCTCGGAGATTTGCGCACCGTCCTTGAAGACGCCGTAGTGCGAGCGCGGCGGCGGGCAGGCGCCGACCATTTTGAAAGGCACGAGGCGCCGCTTCACGCCTTCCGCGCGCTGGCGGGCGAGGGTTTCGCGACCGGTGAAAGCAGGCTTTTGCAGATCGACGAAGATGGCGAGCCCGGCCTCCATCGGCGTGGTTTCGGCGGAGAGATCGTTGCCATTGAGCGGATAGCACATCTCCAGACGCAGGGTGTCGCGCGCGCCGAGGCCGCAGGGCTTGATGCCGAAATCCGCGCCGCGGGCGAGGATGTCATTCCAGGATTTCACGGCCCGCGGGGCGGGGCAGAAGACTTCGAAGCCATCCTCGCCGGTGTAGCCGGTGCGAGCGATAAAGTAGGTCTCACCTTCGATCTCGATGGCGAGGATTTCGTTGCGCGCGGGGCGCGAATATTTGCCACTGAAGAAAGCGTCGAAGAGTTGCGCGGAGCGCGGACCCTGCACGGCGAACCCGGCGAAGTCGGCGCTGCGATTTTGAAATTCCACCTCGGGATCGAGCCGCGCCTGCATCCATACGTAGTCTTCCTCGATCTTCGAGGCGTTGACCACCATCAGATACACCTCGTCGGCCACGCGATAGACAATGAGGTCGTCGATCACGCCGCCGGCGTCGTTGAGCAGGAGCGTGTACTGGCATTCGCCGACGCCGAGCCGGTCGATATTATTGGTCAGCAGACCGTTCAGCCAGGCCGCCGCCTTTGGCCCGCGGGCAACGAACTGGCCCATGTGCGAGATGTCGAAGACGCCGAGCCCGGTGCGCACCGCGTGATGTTCGTCGAGAATGCCGGAGTATTGCACCGGCATCGACCAGCCGCCGAAATCGACCATCTTCGCGCCGAGCCGCACGTGCTCGTCGTGGAGCGGGGTCTTTTTCAGTTCGGCGGATGCAGCGGACACGTCGCGCAGGCTAGGCACGGTCGGATCGCTGTCTAGCGCGAAAACCGGGCGCGCACATGCCGGTTGATTTCGGCAGGGCGAGGGCGGACTCTGCGCGCTCAAAATATGAAGTGGATCGACCGCGCCGAACATCATCTTGGACATCTCGCCGTCCCAAACCTGATTCGGATCGTCGCGGTCTTCAACGCGCTCGTCTTCGTCCTCTACAAGCTCAACCCGCACTTTCTCCAGTACCTCACCCTCGATCCGGCGGCGGTGATGCGCGGTGAGGTCTGGCGGGTGGTGAGCTACGTGATGATCCCGAGCGTCGGCGGACCCATCGTCGATTGGCTCTTCGCCGCACTCTACATC
>JBAVML010000627.1:0-2068 GCA_049690035.1 Chthoniobacteraceae bacterium | reverse complement strand
GGCTTGTTAAAAGACTCGATCACTCTGGCGGAAGAAGCCGCCGGTCGAAAACTGAAGCGCTGGGAGGTTTCGAAATTCTGGTCGGAGCGCGCCAATGCCTACATCTCCGCCAACCGCGTCGCATGGCTGCGATTGATGAGCGTCAAGTTTGCGAGCTTCTGGAACGCATACCAATACGACGACCTCTCAATCATCAAGCTGCTTCGTGACGAAGGCATCCTGCCTCCCGGCCTCCGCTTCGGTTTCATCGCCGCGCTCGGGCTTGCGGGGCTGATTCCGACGGTGGTTCGTTTTCCACGTGCCCGCTGGATCGCCGCCGCCGTCTTGCTTCACATGGCGGCGGTGCTCACGGTCTTCGTCACGGAGCGTTACCGCATGGCGGCGGTGCCGGGTTTGATGATTCTCGGCGCATCCGGGCTTTGGCAATTGTGGACCGCGCTCCTGCGCAAAGCCTGGATGCCCGCCTCCGGCTATGTCGCGGTCGCCGCGGGAGCCGCGGTGTTCGTCTCGACTCCGCGGCAGGACATCAGTCTATGGTCGCTCGATCACTACAAAGCCGGCATCCGCGCGACCGAGGCGGGCGAACTCGAGCGCGCCCAGCGCAACCTCGAGACTGCCTTTGCCTACGTGCAGGACAACGCCGACATCAACTTTGCGCTCGGCAATCTCTGGCTGGCGAAATCGGACCGCGCCACCGACGCGCGCGAGAAAACCGGCCTCCGCACGCGGGCGAAGCTCTACTACCGCCGGGCGCTCGATCTTTCGCCGCGGCACGCCGGCACGCTCAACAATCTGGGCGTACTAGCGATGGAGGAAAAGCGGTGGTCGCTGGCCGAGCAGTTCCTGATCGGTGTCCTGCAAACGGAACCCGAGCCCAAAACGCACTATCTGCTGGCTCAAGCCTATCTGGAGAATGGAAAAGTGGACGCGGCCCGGGATGAGCTGACAAAAGCGCTGCAGGCACGCCCGGGGCAAAAGGAGTTTCTCGCTCTGCGCGCCCGGATCGAAACGGGCGCCGCCGCCGCTCCGCCAAAGTAACCGGGGCGGCTCCAAAATGAGCGCTACGAGTGTTTGACGCGCTGCAGCACCACCATGTCGCGTGGCAGGGCGGGCATTGGCACCGGCCGGAAATTCTGTCGGAGGTGCTCGAACACGATCGGGTACATATTCCGAAAACGGAGATCTTCCCGATCGTCGAGCGCGTAGTCGTGCAACATGACCCACTGCACGCCCGCCGCTTCGATCTCGGCAAGCAGCGCACGATCTTCCTCAGGCTTCGCAGGGAAGAAAAAATAGATGTCGTGGATCGGAGAAACGCGCCCGGTAAATGGATAAAGCGTGGGAAGATTCGGCAGGAAAAGGATCGGCTCGGTGGGTTTGGCCAGCTTGGCGGAGAGCGCTTGTGCGTTGCGCAAAACATTGGCGCGATACGCGGAGAGCACCATTCGCTCGCCTGCGACGTCCACAGCCGCGAGCGAGCGAGGTGCGGCGAACGCTTCGATGGTGATCCCGTATTGCGAGGCATTGGCGCATAAGCTCGCAAAGACGAGCACGGGCAGCGCGATCCAACCGGTGCGACTCCATTTTCCCGAAAAGCTCAGAGCGATCGCCAGAACCCCGACCGAGAGGATCGGCCCGGCGTGCGCAAGATGGACGATATCCGGCCGGGAGAAAACGTAGTGCGTGTAAGGCAGCGTCACGCACGTGGCCGCGAGCAGCAGCGGCTGGCCGTCGAGGCGCTGGCGGCCGAGTTGCCACAGGCGGATCGCCGCGAGGAAAAGGAAGACGGGCAAGGCGAGATAGAAGCAGCCCTCCGCGGTCGCGAACAAGCGCGGCCACGCCGGCGAATTCGCCGGGATCATCCATGGCCAGCGGACCGGCATGCCGAGGTTCGTGCCGTTGCCGAGCATTTCCGCGAGACTGGCCAGGAACGCCCGGAAGTAATTCGGCACGAAAAGGAACATCAGCCACTGCGGCAGGTAGCCCAGGAGCATCCCGGCGACCCAGCACCCGACGCGGCGCAGCCCGTCGCGCCAGCGCTGGCCCCACGCCAGCCAGATCACGAGCA
>JBAVML010000626.1:0-24990 GCA_049690035.1 Chthoniobacteraceae bacterium | reverse complement strand
CACCGGGGCCGGGGCCGGGGCCTCGGGTGCGGGTGCGGGTCCGGGATCGCGTTTCCCATCGTCCCACTCGACGACGAAGCCGGAGTAGATATGCCTCGCCGGCGCGATGCTCACCCAGGAGCCACCGCCATTTGGCGGGCTGACGAGGAGTCCCGCAGCAAGTTTTCCTTCGTGGTGATCGGCGGCACGCCAGCCGGGATTGCCGCCGATCCAGTGCAGCTTTCCCACCGGCTGACCGTCTGGCCAGCGGACGTCGGCCGAGTTTTCCTCCGCACCGCCGCCGATCCAGAAGCGGACATCGGCGGTGTCCAAGGGTTCGAGGAGGTTTCGGCGCACCCACACCTCCTCTTCCTCGGTGGTGAATGTGGCAAGATGCCCGCCCAACGCTTCGGCCTTTGCCTTGGCGGCGTCACGAGTGACCGAATCCGCGCGCACCAATTGATAGCGGTGCCGGTCGAATGTGAGCACCTCGCTCGACTTCACCAGCGGCGGCGGGGTGGCGGCGGGCGGGACCTTCGCCGGGCCAGGGCTGGCAACGGCCACCAGCGGCGTGGCCGCCGGCGTCTCCGCCACTGGACTCAGCGTGGCGGCAGCCGCGTCGCCCGCCGGCGGCTTTTCCGTGGAGTGCCGGACCCCTCCAAAGTGCATCCACGCCGCCGCGCCCAGCGCCAGCACGGCTGTCGCCGCGATGACAACCAGCAGCGGCGCTCGTGATTTCCCCGGGGCCGGCACCGGCGCAGGCTTCCCCTTCACCGGATCGGCGGCCGGGAGCGCCGTGCGTGCGGCGTCCACGTCGGTCTTCATTTCCGTGGTGCTTTGGTAGCGGCGCTCGGGTGCCTGCTGCATCGCCTTGAGCACGAGTTGGTCGATGCGACTATCGCAGCCGATGCGCTCGCTGGGCCGCTGGAAAGCGCCCTTCGGCACTTCGCGGCAGAGCATTTCGTAGAGCATCACGCCGAGGCTGTAGATGTCCGCGCGATGATCCACGTGCATGCCGCGCGTTTGCTCGGGCGCCATGTAGTCGGGCGTGCCCATGACGATGCCGGTCCGGGTCATGCCGAGGCTCTCCGGCGAGGCCTCGGCGAGTCGCGCGAGGCCGAAGTCGGCGACCTTGGCCTGGCCATCGAGGTTCACCATCACGTTGGCTGGCTTGATATCGCGGTGGATGATCCCCTTCCCATGAGCGTAAGCCAGCGCGGTGCAGACCTGCCCGGCGAGCGCCAGCGCTTGATCCGGCGCGAGCCCGACCTTGTGGATGAGATGCTGGAGGTCCGTCCCTTCCACAAAGGCCATCGTGAAATAGAGATGCCCTTCGCTCGTCGTGCCGAAGTCATAAACGGCGATGATGTTCGGGTGATCGAGCTTCGCCATGGCGCGCGCCTCGCGGCGGAAACGATCCGCGAAATCCCGGTCCACGCTGACCTCGAGCGGCAGCAGCTTGATCGCGACGAGACGATCCAGCTCGATCTGCCGGGCCTGATAGACCGCGCCCATGCCGCCGCGGCCGAGCAGCGCGAGCACTTCGTATTGCGGGAAAAGGCGCGCCGCTTCCTCGACCGTGGGCGGCGTCCAGCCGCCGGGCCCGGCGTGGGTCATCCGCACACTCTGCATCGCGCGGGCGAAAACTTCATCCGGGCGCAGCGCGCGGATCGCGGTGGGCAGCGGCGCGGGAGAGGTCTCCATGCCCGGCAGCGGCGTCATCTGCACGCCGGCGGCTTCGCAGGCGCAGAGCAGCGCGGTCAGTTCGCTGTCGATGTCCGCAGAGTCGATCACGGTGTCGCCCGCGTAAGCGCGCAGCAGTTCGCGCTGGCGGGTGCGAAAGTCGAAGACGGCCTTGCGCATTGCACCACTCGTTCGACCGGTGCGCGAAGCGGCGGAGGCGTAACGCTCGTCGTCGCCGGGCTCGAAGCCGGCAAACGGGAGCAGTTCGTTGAAAAGCGCCTCCTCACCGCGAGCGGCATACTCGGCCTGCAGGGTGGTCGTGGTGAATTCCAGCACCGTCAGCGCCCAGCGGCGCTGGAAGATCGCGACCGGCTCGCCGTGCGGTTCATCGGCGTAACGCTGCGCGGCCCACGCGGCCTCGATCTCGAGCGCGGCGCGACCACTCAATTTTAGCTCCGATGCAGCCTGCTCCGCGAGACGCGCGGGCAACCATTCGCGCATCCGCGCCACGCCGGAGTCCTCTGCGGTGGGAGGCGCGTCGCCGAGCCAGCGGGTGAAGGAAGCCAGCGTTGCTGCCGCGGCTCGCGAAGCTTCGAGTCCGGCACGCCGCCACCAAGCATAGACACAATACCAATAACTCCCCGCGAGCTCGCGGAGCGCCTCGCGTCCGTCGTCAGTTCCCGCTCCGGAAGTCGCGCGTGCCCAGCGGCTTTGCGGGGGAGCCGAATCGTTTGACGCAGAATCCGGAGAGGAAGCCATGCTGGCGAATGAGTCCCGTGTAAAGCACCAGACGCCACGGAGCGAGTCAAGGCGCGGCGGCTCGCTCGCGAGTTCGGCAGGTGAGCCTAATCGTTTCTTCGATTCAAGAACTGCCGGCTCTGCGCGACGGCGAGCACGGCGGTGGAAAACTTGCCACCGGACTTGGCGAGCTCGGCGCGCATCGTTTCGATGAGCGGCTTGTCGGTCGGGAGCAGCGAGCGGCCGAGGGCGTAGCCGACGAGCTTGCTGCAAAAGTTTTTCGTCACCTCGGCTTCGTGCTGGGCGAGGAAGCCGCGCAGGCCTTCGATGCCGCGGAATTCCGGGCTCGTTTTCCAGCGGCCGGAATCGTCGATGTCGAGCCCGGCTTCGTCCTTCGCGCGGGCGCGGCCGATGGGATCGAAACCTTCCAGCGCGAAGCCGAGCGGGTCGATGCGGTCGTGGCAGGCCGCGCAATTTTTGTCCGCGCGATGGCGCTCGAGCCGCTGACGCAGCGTGGACGCGGCGCTCACGCTGTCGTCGAGCTTCGGCACGTCGTTCGGCGGCGGCGGCGTGGGCAAGCCGAGCACGGAGACGAGCAGCCAATTTCCGCGCAGCACCGGGCTGGTGCGATGCGGGTAGGAATTCTTTGCGAGTAGCGTGCCCATGCCGAGCACGCCGCCGCGGTGATATTGCGCGACGTTCACTTTGCGGAACTCGCCGCCTTGCACGCCGGGAATGCCATAGAACGTGGCGAGTCGATCGTTCAGGAAGGTGTAATCCGCGCCGATGATCTCACCGACGGGGCGATCCTCGCGGATGATGTGAGTGAAAAAATCGAACGTCTCGCGATCCATGTCGCGCCGGAGCTCGGGGGTGAACTCGGGGAATTTTTTTGCGTCGATGTTCGCCTTGGCGACGAAGCCGTTGAACTTCAACCACTGCCCGGCGAACTCCTGCGCGAGCCCGTTCGCGCGCCAGTCGCGCAGCATCCGGCGCGTCTCCCGCGCGAGCACCTCGGGCTGGAGCAGCGAGCCGTCGGCCGCGGCCGCGCGCAGCGTGTCGTCCGGCGTCGAGGCCCAAATGAAATAGCTGAGCCGCGTGGCGAGTTCCCACGCGTTGAGTTTGCGTTCGCCGGGTTCGGCGGCGTCTTCGAGCTTGAAGAGAAACTTCGGCGAGACGAGCAGGCGCACGAGCACCTCGCGTCCGGATGATTCGCGATCGAGCTCCTTGGCCCGCGCCGCGTCGTAGAGCGCGGCGACTTGGTTGATTTCATCCGCCGTCAGCGGGCGGCGCCAGGCGCGGGTGGCGAAGTCGGCGAGGTGACGCTTCACGCGCTCGTCCCAATCCTTCGATTGCTGCGCGTTGAGCTGCGGATTTCGCACGAGCGGCCAGTCGATCATCATCTTTTCCCAGCGCGATTTTTCCTCCGGAGAAATGAGCGAGGTGAGCTGCGCGTCGCTGAAGTAGTAGACGCTCGCGGCCTTGCCGCCGCGCTGGAAATTGCGCGAGATCTCCTCGAGCCGGCGCAGGTATTCGTCGGGGAAGGCGACCTTCATCACGCCGAATTCGTGGCCGAGCCGGCCGATCGCTTTGCCGCGCGTTTTCCACACCGTGAGCACGCCCGGCAGCACCTTGGTCGGATCCGGCGGCGTGCCGGTCGTGGCCGTCCACTGCACACTCGCCTCGTCGGCGTCGGGTCCGTCGATGTCGAGTTTGCCGCCGGCGCGGAAGCCGGTCGCCTCGGGCGGGAGCGGCAGCGTGATCACCGCCGGCGCCTGCACCACGAGTGCGTCCGGCTTCGTTTCCTTGCCGCGCGGGTCCTTGCCAAATTTCGCCAGCACCGCCCCGGCCTCCGCGATCCGCGGCTGCAGCTTCGCCGCCTCCGCAGGATCCGCCGCTAGCTGCTCCTGCTCGACCCGCAGGCGATTGCGCAACCAATCGAGATACGCCTGCTTCTTCTTGCCCTCCTCCAGCGTCAGCCCGTCGAAGGTCACCCAGTCGCCGGTATTCCCATCGGCCACGTCACCGAGGACGAGGTGAACCTGCGCCTTGCCCGCGACATCGACGTGAAAGTCGTAGCGCCGGATGCCATCCGAATCCTGCTGATGCCGCTGCACACCTTCGCCGGGATGATCCTTCGGCCCGAGCCACGATCGGCGCTCGGCTTGGATCGCGGCGAGCTTTTCCATCAAGCCCGCGGGCAACTCCTGCGGCTTCGCGGCGTCCGGCGGCGGCAGATCGCGCCAGGCGAAGCGCGTGAGATCGAGGTAACGCGAGTGCGGTTCGCCCTTCGGATCGGAAAGCAGCGTCCACCAGTTCTCGAGGAAGGGCAGCGTCAGCTTCGCCTCCTTCGCAAGCTGTTCGAGAGACGCCGCGCCGGTGAGCGCGCGATGTTTCCACCGCCATGCCGCGAGCATGTAATCTGCCTCGCGCATATCCTCGCCATCTTTCGGCAAATAAGGCTCGGCCATCTTTTGATACCACACGTAGAGCCCCTGCTCGGCTTGCGCCTTCACCTGCACCGGCCCGCGCAGGCCCACGCGTTGCGGGGAAAATTGCACGCCACTGCCGGGCATGATCGTCGCGTGATCGGCCAGCTTGCGCGCCGCGGCGAAATACTTTTCGAGCTGCTGCGGGCTGGTGAAAAGCACATCGCCGATATTGGAAAATCCTTCGCCTCCGCCGCCGTCGGGCGCGAACTCCTGCGCGAGCGCGAGATCGACGCCGGTGAGGTCGCGGATCGTGCGGTCATACTCCGCATTGGTCAGCCGCCGCAGCGTGACGTTGCCCGGATCACCGGCATTCGCGCGGACGGTTTCTTCGAGGGAATGATCGAGCCACTTCAGCGTCTTGTCCTTTTCCCCGTCACTGAGCTGCGGCTTCTCCTCCGGCGGCATGTCGCCCGCGGCGATGGATTCCTTCACCTTCACCCACAGCTCAAACTCCCGCGCGAGCTGCGGATCGCCATCGAGCTTTTTCAAGTCCACGCCGCCCTTCGTCTTCTTCCCGCCGTGGCAGTCGTAGCACTTCGCCTCCAGCATCGGCCGCACGTCCTTCCACGCGTCGCCCGCAGTCTCGGCTAAGACGGTGGCGGGCAGCGCGAGCGCGAGAGGCAGACTGAAAATGAAGCGGCGTGGAGACATGAAAATTCGGATCAGATCGGTCGTCGTGCGGAGACCGACCGGCAACCGCTTTCTTAGTGAACCGATCTTGCGCCCTTTCCGAACAAGATCCGGTGTGCGCCTGGGTTACCGCTGCCGCGCGCGATATTCGCTCGGACGCCAGCCGACCCATTTCTTGAAGGTGGTCGAAAAAACGAACGGGTTTTCGTAGCCGACTTCGGTGGCGATCGTTTCGATTTTGTCGTTAGTCGTCGCGAGCAGCTTTGCGGCGGATTGCATGCGCAGGAAGATGACGTGATGCATCGGCGAGCGGCCGAGTTCGCGGCGGCAGAGGCGGCGGAGGTGCTCGGTGCTGAGGTGGCACTTTTGCGCGAGCCGATCGAGCGACCACGGCTCGCCGAGGCGCGTGGCGACGAATTCCCACAGATGCCCGAGTCGGTCGTCGGTCTGCCACGGCTGGGCGAAACGGCGGACGTAGGTGTGGATGAGTTCGACCCAATGGCTGACCGCGACCGGCGCGGTCCGGCTCTGCATTTCATGCACGAGCCCGAGCACCGCGTGGCGCAACGGCTGCGGATCGAACTTCGCCAGCGCGGGCGAGGACGACGAGAGCAGCGGCTTCTGCCCGGCCTGCTGCTGATAGCGCACCCACACAAATTCCCAGCGCGCACCTTTCACCGCCTGAAAAGCGAGCAGCGCGTGCGGCGGCGCGAGGCAGGCCCAGCCTTCGCGAATAAGTTGCCAGCGGCCATCGAGCAGGATGCGCCCCTTGCCCGCGGAGCAGGAGAGAAAGTAGGTGCCGCCGAGATCGAGCCGCACCATTTCGTAGGGCGCCGCCGCATCGGCCACGCCAACGTGCGCGATGTGATGCAACGCGAGCGGCGGACACTCGGCCGCCCGCACTTTCCACTCGCGAGTCTCCGTGCCGACGATGTGCGTTTCGGCGAGCGATGCCGCGGGACTGGCCACGGGCAGTTAGAACAACTGCGTCACATCGACGGTCAGTCCCGCAAGCACGCGTGACGTGGCTTCGCCCGTCTCCGCCGCACTCGAGTGGACGACGAACCGCTTGTCCTCCAGCGCCAGGATTTCCAGCGAATGATTGGCCGGGTCGATGATCCAATATTCCTTCACGCCGAAGCGGGCATACTGCTCCTGCTTCTCATAACGGTCGCGGCAGATGCTCGATGGCGACAGAATTTCCACGACGAGATCGGGCGCGCCGAAGACCCAGTTCTGCACGATGCCCGCGTTTTCTTCGGCGATAAAAAGCAGGTCCGGCTGCGCGGTGTTGTCTTCGGCCATGACGACATCGTAGGGCGCGAGGAAGACTTCACCGAGCTGGTGTGCCTGAACAAAGTTGGCGAGCAGCAGGTGAAGACGACCAACCAGTCTCTGGTGATAGGTATTCGGGGAGGGAGCCATGGGGATGAGTCTTCCGTCGTAGATCTCGTAACGCTCGGTTTCGTCGAACTGCATGAGGTCGGCGAAGGTCCAGCGTTTCTCGGCAGTCTGATTGTGAAGCACAGCGGCCATGCGCCGGAAGGTAGCAGACTCGGCGAGCCTCTGCCAGCCATGTGCTTTGCCGATAGGCACAGGTGTTCTTTGGGCATGCCACGCGGGCCAAGGCCTGCCATGTTCGGCGGTCTCCACCCCGCAACCTCGTTCGTATTTTCCTCCGATGAAACGCCTCTTCCTCTTCCTCTCCCTTTTCGTCTTTCTCGCCGCCGGTCAGGCCGATCCGCTCCGCGTTTTCATTCGCGGGGGAAAAAAGTCGCACGGTCCCGAGGCGCACGAACATCAGCGCTTTCTGGAAAAGTGGCAGCCGTTGCTCACTGAGCGCGGGATGAAAGTGGACGGCGCGCTGGAATTTCCCACGTCTGAGCAACTCGCCGCGACGGACGTGCTGGTGATGTATGCGCAGGACGGCGGGAACATCACGCCCGAGCAGCGGCCGGCGCTGGAGACGTTCATCAAACGCGGCGGCGGCATCGTGGTCATTCACACCGCGTCGGTAGCGAACAAGCCGGACACCACGCCCTACTGGAAGCAGACGATCGGCGGCTCGTGGGTCGCGGGGAAGACGAAGTGGAAGGAAGGGCCGATGGATCTCTACTACACAGAAAATCAGCGGCTCGGCGGCGGTCACCCGATCACGCAGGGAGCGTCGAACTTCCACCTCAACGACGAGATCTACTACGACATGGACATCTCGCCCGAGGTGCGCGTGCTGGCGACGAGCTATACGCCGAATGTGCGCGAGGGCAAAAAGCCGGCCGAAGGCGGCAAGGCGCACATCTACGACATCCAACCGCAGATGTGGACCTACGAGCGCACGGCGGAAGGCGGCACGCAACCATACCGCGCATTCGTCAGCATCCCGGGGCACCTCTGGAGCACTTTTGAAATGCCGCATTACCGCGCGATCCTTCTGCGCGGCATCGCTTGGGCGGGTAAGCGGACGAACCTCGATGAATTCACCAAGCCAGGGGAAATCAGCGCGCTCACTTACCCCGCCGGCGGACCGCAGAAGCCGGCGGACACGCTCGCAAATCTCGAAGTGCATCCCGACTTCAACATGAAGCTGATCGCCGCCGAGCCGCTGATCACCAAGCCGATGTGCATCGAGTGGGATCCCGCGGGCCGACTCTGGGTCGCGGAGACGCCCGAGTATCCGAATGGCCGCCGCGGCATGCGCCCGGATTATCGTGGCAAGGAGTGGAAAGACCATGGCGGCATCGACCCGACGCCCGGCGAGCAGGAGCGCAAAGGTCAGGACAAGATCAGCATCCTCGTCGACAGCGACGGCGACGGCGTGATGGACAAAAAGCAGGTCTTCTACGAGGGCCTCGATCTCGTCACCGGCTTCGTCTTCCACCAGGACGGCGTCATCGTCACGCAGGCGCCGGACATCCTTTTCATTCGCGACACCGACGGCGACGGCAAAGCCGACAAAGTCGAGGTGCTTTACCACGGCCTCGGGACGAAAGACACGCACGCCGTGATCAACAACCCGCGCTGGGGCTGGGACGGCTGGATCTACTGCACGCACGGCTACAGCGCATCGAGCAACGTGACCAACGCGCAGGGCGAAACGCAGGGCACGATCGGCAGCGGCGTGGTGCGCTTCCGGCCCGACGGATCGAAGATCGAGCAATATTCGTCGAAGGGCGGCAACACCTGGGGCCTGACCATCACCGGCGACAATCGCGTGATGTGGACGCAGCCGACAAGCGGCCAGCTCCTCATGCAAACCGTGCTGCCCGAGTACGCGCTGGCGCGCGGAAAGCTCGGCAACACCACGAGCTTCAAAGTCGTCGAGCCTTCGCTGAAAACTTTCCCCGCGATGTCGTGGGAGCAGCTTGCCTACGTGCAGATCGATTGGGTCGGTTCCTTCACCGCCGCGGCGGGCTGCGCGATCTACGACGGCGGCACCTGGCCGGCGGAATACCACGGCGACTACTTCTGCACCGAGCCGACGATCAACATCATCCATCACTCGCGGCTCACGCCGGAAGGTTCGAGCTTCACCTTCCACAAACTGCCCGGCCGCGAGGAGACGGAATTCGTGCGCAGCAAAGACATGTGGTGGCGCCCGATCGAGACGCGCATCGGCCCCGACGGCGCGATGTATGTCTGCGATTTCTACAATCAGGCCGTGATCCACAACGACACGCGCGGCCCTGATCACAACAACGTCAACGCCGCCGTCCGCCCCGACCGCGATCACTACTTCGGCCGCATCTGGCGCATCGATCACAAGAAGGCCGAGCACATCGCCGTGCCGGATCTCTCGAAAGCGGGCATCGGGGATCTCGTCAAGGCACTCGCGCATCCGAACCGCGCGGTGCGCATGACGGCCTCGCGTCTGCTCATCGAGCACTCCGCCGACACCGAGGTAATCGAGCCGCTGGTCAAGAGCACCGATCCCGATGTCCGCATTGCGGCGCTCTGGACGCTCTCGCACATCGGCAGCCGCGACTCGCTGCTCGCCGTCACCCGCACGCTCGACGCGAGTCCGGCGGTGCGGCGCAATGCCGCCAATATTCTCGAGAGCAACGAAATGTGGACCCAGGCGATGGAGCCGCTGCTGACCGATGAAGATGGGCAGGTGCGGGTCGCCGCCCTGCGCGCGCTCGCGGCTTCCGAGGTCGATGACGCCGGCGCACAGTCCGTCGTGCAGGCGTGGCCCAAGCTCGCCGACGACTTCCAGCGCAGCGCCGCCCTCGGGATCGCCGCGGTGAATCCGGTCGCGCTTTTCAAAGCCGGCCTCCGCTGGAACGCCCCGGCCGAAGTGAAGCCGCTGGTCGTCGCCGCGGCGCAAGTCGTGGCCGATCGGCAGGACGCGGGCGCCGCCGCCAAGCTGGTCATTGCCCTCGGCGCGATCACACCGGGTGCGGGCGAGGCAGTGGTGCCGGACGTGTTTGAAGTGCTGACGAAATCCTTGAAGCAAGCGCCGGAGTTCAAGCCCGAGCTGCAAGCCGCGTTCACAAAAATCCTCACCGGACAGTCGCCCGCGCAGCGCAGCGCCTTGCCGCTGATCGCGAGCTGGGACAAAGCCGGCGCGATGAAAACCGAAGTGACGAAGATGAGCGACGAGATGTTCGCCGCTCTCCGCCACGCGACCACGGATGAAGATCGCGTCGCCGCCGCGCGCAGTCTGCTCGGGCTTCGCCAGACGAAAGCGGAAATCCTTCCCGCGATCATCGAGCAACTCGCCGAGCCGGGCAACGCGAACTTCAAACGCTCGCTGATCGGCGCGCTCGCCGAGATCGACGACGCGGCCGTAGGCACCGCGCTTTCCGGCGCGTTCGCCAATCTGCCCGCCGACGCGCAGCCCGCCGCCTTCGACACCGTGCTCAAGCGCGCCGACTGGACGAACGCCTTTCTCGACGCGGTCAAAGCGAAGAAAATCGATCCGACCACGCTCGGGCCAGCCAGCGCCTTCCGTTTGCGTTCGCATCCCGACAAAGCCGTCGCCAAGCGCGCCGTCGCCATGCTCGATGAACTGAACCCGACCGCGAAATTGAAGAAGGACGCGATCGCCAAGCTGCAGCCACTCGTCGAGCAAAAGGGCGACGCGGCGAAGGGCAAGGTGCTCTTCACCACGACCTGCGCGATCTGCCATAAATTCGGCGACTTCGGCGCGGACATCGGGCCCGGCCTCACCGGCATGGGCGCGCACGGCGCGAGCGAACTGCTTGGCGCGATCGTCGATCCGAATGCGGAAGTCGATCCCGCCTTCACGCAGTGGAACATCGGGACGAAAGACGGCGGCGCCTTCGCCGGCGTCATCGCTTCCGAGAATCCGACGACGATCACGCTGAAGAGCCTCGCCGGCGTGCAGCAGGTGAAGGTCGCGGATATCAAATCGCGCACGAACACGGGGCGTTCGTTGATGCCGGAAGGCTTCGAGGGACTCGGCGGCGAGACGCTGCGCGACATCATCGCCTACATGCAAAGCGTCGATGGCGGACGCTTCCGCACCGTCGATCTGCGCGATGCTTTCACCGCCTCGACCTCGACCGGCCTCTATTACAAACAGGAGGCGAAGGGCGATTCTTTCGTCTTCGCCAAGACCGGAACGGTGAGCGTGGAGAAGATTCCCTTCAACATCGTCTCCGCCGACAAGGCGCCGCTCAACATCCTGGTGCTCAAAGGCGGTCCGGAGAAATCGTACGCGAAGTCGCTGCCGCAAAAGGTTGAGGTGAAGCTCGGCGGCTTCAAAGCGAACCGGCTGCACTTCCTCGGCGGCGTGGCGGGCTGGGGCTCACGCGGCAGCGGTGACGGACCCGAGGTGCTGAAGGTGACCATCCACACCACGCAGGGTCAGCGCGAAGGCATGACCTTCAAAAATGGCGTGGAGTTCGCCGACTACAACGGCCACTTCGATGTGCCCGGCTCGAAGTTTGCGCCGGAGATCGTGAAAGGCGGACATCAACTGCGCTGGTTCAGCAAGCCGCTCGCGCTGGGCGCGGTGGAGATCGATCGCATCACCATTGAATCACTCGACAACGGCATCGCCCCGACGCTCGTGGCGATCACCGCGGAACTCGCGGACGCGAACGCCGCGCCGCTGCCGCCGGCTGCGGCAGAGCCGGCGAAAACGAGCGCTGCTCCCGCCGCAAAAGCGGACGAAGATGCGGGCTTTAAGCCGCAGTTCGACGACGCCGTGCCGCAGCCGCCGACCACGCGTCCGGCGAGCGGACCGCGCGTGTTGCTCGTGGGCGGCGGATCGTCGCACGACTTCGTGAAGTTCTTCGGCGACTCCGACAAGAAGACGCTCGCCCCGCACGTCGGCTGGGTGGATTTCACCCAAAACGCGAACGGCGTGCCCGCGATCCTCGACCGCGTGGACGTGCTCGTGTGGAGCGCGAACCAGCCGCTCTCCGCCGCGACGCGCAAGGCCTTGATCGACTACGCAAATGCCGGCCACGGCATCATCGCACTGCATCCCGGCACGTGGTACGCGTGGAAGAATTTCCCCGAGTGGAACCTGCAAGTCGTCGGCGGCGGCACGCGCGGCCACGACAAGCTCGGCGCTTATCCCGTGAAGATCGCCAACGCCGACCATCCGGTGACCAAAGGCGTGACCGCGAACTTTGAGATCACCGACGAACTCTACAACTACAACGCGGACCCCGCGGGCAACGCGATCGACGTCCTCGCCACCGCGACCAGTCCCACGACCGGCAAAACCTTCCCGCAAGTCTGGATCGTGAAGCATCCCAAGTCCCGCATCGTCGGCCTCACCCTCGGCCACGACGCCCGCGCCCACGACCTTCCCGAATATCAGATGCTCTTGCGAAATTCGGTCGATTGGGCGGCCGCAAAATAGGGATTCCGATGCAGCGCGGGCGCAGAAAGTTTTTTCCCGCGTTGCCCGCGCGAGCCGCGTGCCGTTTACTGGGACGATGTTTTTTGTCACCGTCCTCGGCAGCGGCAGCGCAGGAAATTGCGCGCTCGTGGAGACGCCGCAGACGCGGCTCCTCGTCGATGCCGGGCTGAGCGCGCGCCAGACGGCGCAGCGCCTCGCGGCCTGCGGCGTTAACCCGTTGGAGATCGATGGCATCCTGCTCACCCATGAGCACGGCGATCACGCCGGCGCCCTCGAAGTCTGGTGCAAACAATGGGCGACGCCAATCTATTGCAACCGCACGACGGCCGAATCGCTGCAGCGGGATGGCGCGCGGAACAAGGACTGGCGCTATTTCCAGAACGGCAGCGCGTTTTCGATCAAGGACATCACGGTCGAGACCTTCTCCGTGCCGCACGATGCGGTGGACCCGGTGGGCTTCGCGCTGCATCACGGCGACGACACGCTGGGCGTGCTGACCGATCTGGGCAAGGCGACCAACCTCGCGATCGAGCGCGTGCGGCACGCGCAGACGCTGTTGATCGAAACAAATCACGACGAGAAGCTGTTGCAGAACGACACCAAGCGCCCGTGGTCGGTGAAGCAGCGGATCATGTCGCAGCACGGACATCTCTCGAATGGAGCGGCCGCGGCGGTGCTCGCGGAGCTGCTCGGCGGACGGCTGCGGCGCGCGGTGCTAGGGCACTTAAGCCGCGACTGCAACAGCCCGGAGCTGGCGATCGGCGCGGCGCGGGCGCGGCTGGATGCGATCGGCGGAAACGCGGTGGAGGTGCTCTGCGCGACGCAGCGCGAGATCACGCCGCGCTTTGCGGTGGCGGGAGCGTAGCGGCGGAAGTGAGGACGATGTTTCGCTCGGCGAGGATCTGTTGCAGCGCGGCGAAGTCGGGTTCGAGGGGTTCCTGTCCCGGATGAAAATAGATTTCGCTCAAGCCCTCGGGAAGCTGCTGGAACAAGTGAATCAGCCGCCCCGCCGTCATGCGCCCGGTATCGGCGAGGCCGAAGACTCGATCGGCGGCGCGGATGCCGAGGCGGCGCAGCGGACGCGCGGCAGTGGCGCTGAGGGCGCGGAAGACGAGTGCGACGGGCGTGAAATTTCCGGGCTCGCGGATGAGACGGAGCATTTTGAAATCGCCCGCGGCGAGCGGTCCGAGCAGGGCGCGCAGGATGATCGGGTGGAGATGCAAATGGGTGTGCCCGTCCACGTACGTTCTCCCAAATCCCAGCTCGCGAAAACGGGCGAACTGCTCGGCGATCTCGTGTCCGAGCGGCTGGGCGGTGCGCGGGTCGAAGGCGTAACGCAGGCCGGCGATCGCGGGCGATGCGGGGAAGCGCGTGTCTTCATCCGCAATCGCGGAGAGCCGCGCGGCTCGTCCGGCGCAGAGCGTGAGGTGCAGGCCGACGCACAGCGAGGGATTGCGCCGGGCGATGCGCACGGCTTCCTCGACGGCGAGTTCATTCACCATGAGGCTTGCCTGGGTGAGCAGACCGGCTTGGTGATGGCGCTCGATGGCTTCGTTGACCGCGCTGCTGCGGCCAAAGTCGTCGCCGGTGAGAATGAGATGTTTCAAAGTGCGCCGATGATTTCGCCCCGCCGACGCATGGTGTGCAAGGCATGAGCGCGGGGTGGCTGGCGATCCCGGTGGCCGTGTGTGCGTGGAGCGCGCTGTATCAATGGCTCGGAGCGGTGCTCGTGGGGCGGTGGCTAAAGGAGACGCCGGCGATCGCGGAGACACTGCCGCCGGTGACGCTGCTGCGTCCGCTGAAGCCGGATGTGCCGGATCTGCGCGGGAAGCTCGAGGCGCTCGCCCGGGCGATGCGGCCGGGCGATCAGCTGGTGCTCGGCGCGGCGGTCGGCTCGGAGGAATGGCAGGAGTGCGAGACGCTGCAGCGCACTTTCCCCGATCGCGAGATCATCGCCGTGGCCTGCCGCGAGGATGCGGCAGTGAACCCGAAGATTTCCAAACTCGTGCAGATGGAATCCGAATGCCGGCACGGCCGGCTGATTCTCAGCGACAGCGAGGCGCTCATCGACGCGGCCTGGCTCGATGCCTTTCGGCACGAGTGGGAGGAGCATGCGGCGGACGCGCTGACGACGGGCTACCGGTTTGCCGGTGCGGCGACGTGGCCGCAGCGGCTCGACGCGGTGCCGACGCTCGTCTCGCTCTGGCCGGGTTTGGCGCTGGTACGGCGCTGGGGCCGCGTGAATTTCACGCTCGGAGCCTGCACCGGGCTGCGGCAGCGCGATCTCACGGAGATCGGTGGCTGGCGGGCGCTGGGCGATTTCCTCGCGGAAGATCGCGAACTCGGCGCGGCTCTCGTCGCCCACGGACGCACGGTTCGGCTCGCGGCGGCGGTGACGACGCTCGACTCCGATCCGCTGACCTGGCGCGAATGGTGGCGGCACCAACGGCGGGTGGCGGCGACCTACCGCGCTTGTGCGCCGGCGGGATTCGCCGGCATGCTGCTGACGCACGGGGCGACGGCGGCGGTGATTCTGGCCGCAGTCCCCGTCGAGAAGGCGTGGCGGCCGTGGTGCTGGGGTGGGGCGGTGGGCTGGTTTGTGATTCGCTGGCTGGCGGCGCGACGGCTCGCGACGGTGCTGAGTTTTCCGATTCCCGGCCTGCCGGTGGCGATGCTGGTGGGCGGGATGGTGGAAACGATGGCCTGGATGCTGAGCTGGCTCCCGGTCCGAATCTGGTGGAGTGCGCGGTGGTGGCGGATCGCGGGGCGGGGAAAACTGGTCGCGGCACCGGCAAGGACCGTATTTCGCTAATTTATTTATTCCACGGCTTGACGCTCCCGACCCCGGCATTAGTTTCACCCGCCTCCGCGGCTCCCGCCTATGACTTTTCCCAATATCGAGCCTCTCGAGGCGCGCATCGCTCCGGCGACGATCAGCATCGCCAGCGCGTCCGTCACTGAGGGGAACTCGGGAACCACGCCGCTCAATTTCACGGTCACCCTTTCGGAGGCGGTGAATGAACAGGTCACGGTCCACTTTTCCACCACGGACGGGACGGCGGTTTCTTCAGGCAATTTTCCCGACTATGTGGCGCAGGCGGACACGGTCATCACCTTCGAGGCGAATGAGACTTCGAAGCAGGTCCAGGTGGATATCAACGGCGACCAATTTCTGGAAGCCGACCAGACTTTCACGGCGAAGCTGAGCGATCCCAGCGGAACGAACACGATCAGCGCGGCGACGGCGACCGGAACGATCACCAATGACGACGCGGCGGCACTCGTGACGATCGCCGACGCCGCGCCCGTGACGGAAGGCGCGGGTCAGCCGAGCAAATTTACCGTGACGCTCTCGCACCCGGTCGAGACAGACGCGACCGTGACCTTCACCACAGGCGTCACGGGGGACACCGCGAAGCCCGCGCCCGGGGTCTTTACGGACTATCTCGCCAAGACCACCACGGTGACTTTCGCCGCAGGCGCCGCGCTGACGCAGGAAGTCTCGGTGACGATTACCGACGATACGTTCAAGGAGCCGACTGAGACTTTCCGCGCCACGATTTCCAACCCGATCGGGGCGGCGCTGGGCGCGACCGTCACGGCGACGGCGACGATCAATGACACCGATACCACCATTGGTCTCGCGCTCGGTGACGTGCAGCATGTGGAAGGAAATACGAGCAACACGGTCACGCTCACGCCCACTCTCTCATTTGCGCTCCCGAACGATCTCGACCTGACTTTGACGTCCGTGAACGGCACCGCCGTGGCTGGTTCCGACTACACCGCCATCTCCGCGCTGCCGGTGAAGATCACGACCGGCGCACTTTCCGCGAATGCGACCATCACCATCACCGGAGACACGGCCTACGAAGGCACGGAGAGCTTTTTTGTGAATCTCAAGGGCGCGCCCGTCGATGTGACGGTGGTGAATGATCACCCGCTCGGCTTCGACGCGCAGGCCACCGCGCGAGTGTATCTCTTCAACGACGACATCGGCGTGATCGCGGCGAACAAACTGCGGTGGACCGACGTGGATGGTGACGTCGTCACGCTCACGGTGAGCAAGGGGTCGTTCTTCAATTCGGCGGGGGGGCTCCTCACCGGGCTCCTCACGCTTCCCGACGCCGGCAGCGTCGGTGGCAAGCAGTTGCAATTGCTCGATCTCGTGGGCAATTCCGGGGTGAGTTTTGGGAGCCGGTTTGCCGGCGCGAGCGTGAGCATCACGGCGGAGCCGGAGGCGGGTTACCCGCGGGTGTCCGATGGCCGGGTCGATGTGGGGCTGATCCAGGCGGCGCTGTTCATTTCGCAGGAATTGCAGGTCATCGGCGTGGATCTCGGCACCGTCACGGTGGATGGCGATCTGGCGAGGATCACGGCGGGCGATCAATTTTCCACGCCGGCGATTGGGAAGCTGAACGTCTATTCGCTCGGCGTGAAGCCGGACTCGCTCGGCACCGATTCGAACGCGACGCCCACGACCCTGCGCACCCAGAGCGATGTATTGGGCCCGATCAGCGCGGTGAATGTGGAGACGGATGTCGCCGGCTACTTGCACGTGCTCGGAGCGGAGTTTGGGACGATCAATTCCCTGAAGATCGGCGGCGCGCTGAAAGGCGGCGCGCCAGACAATTCCGGCCGCGTCACCGCCAGCGGGCGGATCGCGAGCGCCACCATCGGCAGCATCATCGGCGGTACCGGCGCCGCCTCGGGCGTGCTCAGCGGTACGACGGAAACGGGCGGGAAACTCGGCAGCGTGACCATCCTCGGCGACGTGCAGGGCGGCACCGGACCCAGCTCGGGCGAAATCTTCAGCACCTCGACGATCGGCGGGATCAAGATCGGGGGAAAACTCGCGGGCGGCACCGGCGAGGATTCGGGTTCGATCCAGAGCGGGGGGAATGTCACCTCGCTCAGCCTCGGGATGCTCCTCGGCGGCGCCGGTAAGGGCAGCGGGAGTGTGCGCGTTGGGGTCAACAACTCGGGAAACGCCATCTCCGTCGCCGGCAACATTGGTGCGGTCACTCTCACCGGATTTGCGCATGGCTCGATCACTGGTGGCACCGGAGTCAACTCCGGGCGTATCGATATCGCCGGCAGCATCCTGAGCTTCACTGCTGCGGGCGACGTGCAGGGCGGCAGCGGCGCCGGCAGCGGTGCAATCTCCAGCAAGTCCACCATCGGCGCGATCAAGATTGGCGGGAGTCTCGTCGGCGATGTCGGCGACAATTCGGGGTCGATCCAGAGCACCGGCAAGGTCACCTCGCTCAGCGTCGGTACCGTCAGTGGCGGCGCCGGGAAAGGCAGCGGCAGCGTGCGAGTGGGCGTGGATAATACGGGCGCCACCGTCAACAGCCTGGCCAGCATCGGCGCCGTCGCCATTTTCGCCGAGTACATTGGGAGCCTTGACTCGCTCAAAGGCGGCACGGGCGTGAACTCCGGGCTGCTCGATGTGGCGGGCAACATCGCGAGCGTCACCGTGAGAGGAAACGTCCACGGCGCCGCGGCGAACGGCAGCGGCGCGATCCTAGCCGGTGGAAAGATCGACAAGCTCGTCATTTCGGGAAGCCTGATCGGCGCCGGTAGCGGCGCGACCGCGCTGACGACCTCGGGCGCGATCAAGGCGAGTTGGTTGAAGTCCGTCGTGATCGCCGGCGATATCGTCGCGGGCGCGAAGGGCGCGGGTGCGATTACCAGCAGCGGCGCAATTTCCGCGCAGCGAATCGATTCGCTCACCGTCGGCAAACTCACCGGCAACGCGACCAACGCCGTCGTCATCAGCGCCACCGGAACGCTCGCGGACCTCGCGATCGGCAAGGTCACGGTCAACGGCGCGGTGGAATTCGCCACGATCCGCGCTGGCTACAACAGCACCGTGGCGACCAGCGCCGACGCGTCGATCGGCACGGTCACGTTTGGCTCGACGGTGCATGGGCTCAATCTCGTGGCGGGCGCACAAGCCGGCACTGACGGTCGATTCGGAACCGCGGACGATGTGGTTGCCGCTGGGACCGGCGTCAAGAACGTGGCGGGAATTGTTTCCAAGATCGCGAGCGTCGTCTTCAAGGGCGGCATCACGCCTGACCCGGCCAAGTTTGGCATCGCCGCGCAGAATGTCGCCGCCATCACCGTCGGGACCACCCGCATCCCGCTCCACGCCGGAGCAGGCAACGACCGGCCGCCGATCGAGCTCGGCGGCGCCACGGAGTTCCGCGTGGTCGAACTGCCGCTCACCTGAGCCCCCCGCCGTGACCACTGCAAAAACCCGCTTGCCAACGTCCCCGGCGCAGGCATGCTCACGCTGGTTCCGCGGGTATAGCTTAGTGGTAAAGTTCCAGTCTTCCAAACTGGCCATGCGGGTTCGATTCCCGCTACCCGCTCTCCGTTCCAGCACCTCCGGTGGAAGGGGTTGCCTCGGCACGGCAGATTCGAGTAAGGCGTGTCCGCGCCCAAGGTTTGCCCGGCGCCTGTGCTTCCATTCATGATCTCAAAACGGCTCTGGCTCACCTGGCTTTTGCTCGCCATCACTTGGGCGCCGGGCGCCGGTGCGCAGGAGAGCACGGGCGGTGCGACGGGCGGCAGCAGCTCGCCGAGCGGGGCTAGCCCCGCGCCTGGCAGCGCCCCGGCGCCGAGCGCGGCTCCCGGTAGCGGCGTCGGTCTCCCGCCCACTTCGGGTCCGGCGATCGTTCCTTCCGGATCAGGTGCGGCTTCCAGTTTCGGCTCGGGGACGCCGGCCGGTCCCGCGGCGCCGGCGACATCCGAGATTCCTGGACCGGCCAAGCCGCCCGACTCCGGTCCGACGACCTTTTCGATTTCCACCGGCTACGGCAAGGCGCCGGAGTTATTTGTGTCTGGCGAGGGCCGGCTGACTCGCCCGAAGTTCCTCACGAAGGTCTCGGCGTCGATCGGCTTCGACGACAATATCTTTCAGACACCGACGGACTCGAAGGACATCCCGGACACCGTGGTCCGACAGCAGGTGACGGCGGGCACCGCAGCGCAGATCGTCCTTGTCCCCGTGAAGGACGCGCGTCCACGGCGCATCGGGGTCATCGGCCCGGCGCCGCAGGGTCAACAATTTCGCCAGGTCGTGATTCCGGGAGAGGATCCGCAGTTTGAAGAAATCGTCATTCCCGGCTCGTCGGCACCAAAGCGAAAGGCGAGCGCGATCTCCCGGGAGACGATCAGCTTCGAAGCGCAGACGGCGACGCGACGCACGGTCTTCACCCTCGATATGAATGTGAATGCCGACTATTACTGGAACCGGAAGGGCAAGAAGTCGGAATACAATGGCGATCTGGCGATCCGCTATCTGCATCGTTTTACGCCGCGGCTCCAATTGACCGGGAGTCTGAACGTATCCTACCTCTCGCAGCCGGATCTTTCGCAGATCAACACTCCGACCAATACTGGCAACGGGAACTACCTGGTCCTTTCGAGCAAATTCGACCTGTCCTACCGGTGGGCTCCGCGGTTTTCCACGGTCGCGAGCCTGAGCTACAACCGGCTGATGTTTGAGGAAGAGCTCCGCCAGTTCGGCGACTATTCCAATACGACGCTGGGTCTGGAGATGCGCTACCTTTGGAACCCGAAATTCACCGGTGTGATCGAGGGCCGTTGGAGTCAGTTTGCCTATCCGAACAGCCCGACCCTCGATTCGAAGACCTATTTCGGCCTGATCGGGGTCGATTGGGCGCTGAGCCGACGAGCGGCGGCGACCGTGCGGGTGGGTGAGTCGATTCGGACCTTCGATGAAGGCGGTGGAAAACGTTCCGCCCCCTACCTCGAGACGACCCTCAACTACCAGCTCAGCAAGGCGAGTGTACTCTCGTGGAGCAATCGGTTCGGCTTTGAAGAGCCGCCCGACGCGAACACCGAGGTGCTCGTTTTTCGCTCCGGCCTCACGGTGACCCATGTGTTCAACCCGCGCCTGCGAGGTTCTCTTTCGGTCAATGCCATCCACCGTAATTCGAAGAACGATGTCGTAAAAACCGACACGAGCGAAGATACGCTCGATAGTGGCTTGAGCTTCTACTACACCCTGACCCGCAAGTGGACCTTCAACCTCAACTACAACTACACGACGGTCTTCTTCGATCCCGCCGACGAGAATAACTACTTCCGTGATCGTCTGTTCGCGGGCTTCGATTATGCGTTCTGACCTGGACGCGCCAAACCACCTGCTCCCCGCGGTTTGCCCGGTTGCGGACCTTCGGATAGCGATTACTTTTATCAACCTTTCCTCCGATTACCGCCCTTCATGAACGAGCCCAGCGAAGTCAAACTTCATTTCCTAGACTATTGGCGGGTGATCAAGCTGCGGATGGGGCTGATCATGCTCTCGTTCTTCCTCGTGATGATCACGGCCGGGGTCACCACTTATTTCCTGCCGCGCGAGTACTTCTCGAAGGTAAAAATGGAGGTCCGCGAGGACAATTCGGGCCCCGTCCAAGTTTTCGGTGGTCAGGCGCAGCGGAGTTACAATCCGAATTTCGTGACCACTCAGTTTCAGCGACTCCAGACGACGGGAATCCTCTATCCAGTGATCGAGCGACTCGACCTGATCAAAGAATTCTCCGCTGCCGGGGCACCTCGCCTTCGCCAGCAGGAAGCTTTCTTGAAGCTGCGCAATGCCATGCGTCTGCAGGAGGTTCGCAACACTGGGGTGATCGAGATCGGAATTTACAACACCGACTCCCAACTCGCGGCGAATATCGCGAACACCATAGCCATCATTTATCAGGAACAGCGGCAGGGCGAACTCGAGCAGGATGTGAACAAAGGTCTGGCGCAGTTGGACGAGGAGGTGCGCAAGAAGCGCAAGGAAGTCGAAACCGCCGCGGGAGTGGCCACGCAGATCCGCCAGCGCGAAGGCATCAACGATCCCGATCCGGAAAACAGCGCCACCACGCCTGGCATCACCCAGCAATTTCTCACCGGCGACGTCACCAAGGTTAACGAGGCCCGGGCGTCGGTGACAATGCTTTCCACGCAGCTCCAGCGCATCGAAACCCTCAAGCCTGAGGAACTCATGGACGCGCTCCGGACTCTGAATATCGACGACCCGACGGTGCTCAAAAATCTGCCCCTGCGCCAGGATGCGATGGCGGAAGAGGCGCGCCTCGTGAACTCCGGCGTCGGCGAGAATCACCCGCGCATCAAGTCCCTGCGGGCTCAGCGCGCGGTGTACGAGGACATCCTCAGCCGCCAACTCGACAGCATCCGCCGGTCGCAAGCCACCAAGCTGAAGATCGAGCAAGCCCGCCTTGAGGATCTCGAACAGCGACTCAGCCTTTCAAAAAAAGAGGACAGCGATCAAAAGGCCAAGATGCTCGAATACGTCGGCGCCAAAAATGTTTACATTCAGGCGCGCAAGGTCATGGAGAACGCGGAACTCACCTTGGCGTCGGAGCGGATGAAGATCAACATCCAGCAGAATCCGGCGAAGATCCTCGAGAAGGCGGAGCCTTCGATGTATCCCGCCAAGCCCCGCGTGCCCGCCTACATGGCCGTGGCCGCAGTGGTAGGGCTTCTCGTCGGCTGCGCGCTCGCGTTCTTTATCGAGTACCTCGACACCAGCGTGAAGACGCTCGACGACGCCGAACGTTTCCTGAAAGTGCCCGTGCTCGCCGTCATTCCCAAGGACGTTTCCATCCTCATCAAGACGCGGGGCGACACCGCCGATGCCGAGGCCTACCGCATCCTCCGGGCGAACGTGGAATTCAACAAACCGAACCGCGACTCCAATACCTTCACCCTCATCAGCGGCGGCCCCGGCGAGGGCAAATCCACGACGCTCAACAACCTCGCTTACACCTGCGCGAAGGGCGGCTACAACGTCCTCGTCGTCGATGCCGACTTGCGGCGCCCCTCGCAGCAGACCTTCTTCGACGTGGAGAACAACCTCGGGCTCGTCGATTACCTTCTTGGCAAGGTGGACCTCGAGGAAGTCGTCACGACCACCCGGATCGACAACCTGTCTTTCATCCCGAGCGGCCAGTTGCCGGACGATTCCGTGGGCATTTTGAATTCGCAGCGCATGACCGACCTGGTGCGCAAACTCAAGACGCAGTACGACCTCGTGTTCTTCGATTCGCCGCCAATCCTTGGCGTCAGCGACGGCTCGGTTTTGGCGAGTGAGGTGGACATGACCATCATGGTCGTACAGCACCGCCGCTTCCCGCGCGCTATGCTTCAGCGCGTGAAGCAAGCGGTTACCAACGTCGGCGGCACTCTCATCGGCGTGGTCATCAACAACGTCGATGCCCGCCACGACGACGGGTACGGCTACTACAACAGCTACACCGATTACTACACCCCGCGCCGCACCGAGGCGCCGCGCCCGTTGCCCGCCGCGCGACCGCCGACTGCCGTCGCCGCGATCAAACCGCCGCGCGACGATCGCGAAGACTACTGATTCGTCCCATGCGCTTCTTCACTTCCCTCCTGCTCAGCGCTGTATCGGGCGTGCAACTTTTCGCCCAGGCCATCGCCACCGTGCGCCCGGGCGATACCTTCGAGATGCGTCTCGGCGGCGTGCCGATCGAGCTCGCCCAGGAGTTCAACGCGCCGACCTACTCCGTCAGCCAGGAAGGCACCGTCAACGTTCCGCTGATCGGCGAAATGCGGGTGTCGGGACTCACGCCGACTCAGGTGGAAAAACTGATCCAGACCAAGCTGATCTCGGAGAAATTGTTCACTCACCCCTCGGTGAATATCACCCCGGCGGCGAACAGCCGTGTCGTTACCATCGGTGGTGGAGTGCGCGCGCCCCAGCGTCTCGTGTGGTCGCCGGATCTCACCTTGCGCTCCGCGATCGATCTCGCCGGCGGGCTCAGCGATTGGGGCTCGCTCAGAGGCGTCCGCATCATCCGCAACAGCCAGCAGACCTCCTACGACGCGCGCAAGTTCGACAAGGATCCTTCCCTTGATCCGAAGCTGCTCCCCGGCGACCAGATCGTGGTGCCGCAGTAACGCGGCCTACTCCGCCGCGATGAGGTCGCGGTGTTTCCAGAGGTATCCACCGCCGGAGTAAATCGTCAGCGCAAGCGCCCACGCGATCAAAATCCCGCCGCCGATTTTCCACGCGTGCGCCCACCAATAAAGGCCGGTGATGGCGCCGGCGCGCTCCAGCTCCGCGAGGGAAAGGAGCACGAGGAAAAAGCACACAGTCACGATCTGCCAGACCGTCTTGTGTTTGCCCAACCTCTCCGACGGCAGCACGACGCCCTTGCTCGCGGCGAGCAGCCGCAGGCCCGTAATAGCGAACTCGCGGCTGATGATCACGATCGCCACCCACGCGGGAAACGCGTGCAGCGGCACGAGGCAGATGAAGGCCGCGGCCATCATGATCTTGTCCGCCAGCGGATCCATGAGCCGGCCGAAATCCGTGACCAACTGCCGCTTCCGCGCGATGTCGCCGTCGAGGTAATCGGTGATGCCTGCAGCGACGAAAATGACCAGTCCCGCAATATGCCCGAATCGCCAGTCCGATGACAACGCCACCACGAAAATCGCGGTCAGCCCGAAGCGGGCCGTGGTGAGTTGATTGGGCAGATTCATTCGCGCCCCAAGCGCTATCCGAGGACTCGGGGCGCGTCCATGTTTCATCCGCTCGACCACGTTACAAACGCGAGGAGCGCGTGGGTGATCAACTGCCGCAAGATCTCACTTCGCGCCTTCCGAGCTTTCTCCGCTGCCAGTCCATCACTTCCTCTGGTCGAATTTAGGATTCGGCTCGGGACGCTTCGCCCCCGTGCTTTCCAGCCATGTGTTGAGTGCTTCGGTGAGGTGCACGGTCTTTTTCGGACGATCGGCAGCGAGTCGTGGGTTTCGCTGAGGTCGTCGCGGAGGTTATAGAGTTCGGTGCGCGGGCCGATGTCCAGTTTGCCGTAAGGCTTGTCGTCAGTGTGAAACCGTGCGTGTCGAGGTAATCGCCGAACTAGTGGATGAGCTTCCAGTCACCTTCGCGGATGACAGCGCAGGGCGTGCGGTCACAGTTCGCGTCGCCGCAGAAATCGAAGCCGTAGCGGTCAAAGTATTTCCCGCCATCCCGCCTCCGCAGGTTCTCGGCGATGTGCCACTTGCCGCTCAGGCCCGTGGCGTAACCAGCGCCGCGCAGAGTCGTCGCGAGCGAGGCGACGTCTGGCCCCATCGCGAAACTCGCCTCCGGCGGACGCATGAAGGCCCTCGACGGTTCCTTCTCGGCGAATTCGGCCGCAGCACGTTCAACTGCATGCCAGAGCGGATCGGGTAGCGCCCCGTGAGAAACGCCACGCGCGTCGGCGTGCAAACTGGCAGCACGTAAAAGTCCTCGAGCTTTGCACCACTCGCCGCGAGCCTGTCGAGATTCGGCGTCCGGATGTCGCTGCCGTGCCAGCCGACATCCGTATTGCCGAGGTCATCGGCGAGGAGGAAAACAATATCGGGCCGATGAACTTCTACCGCCCAGGACTCCCCCAGAAAAAGAAACGAAGCCAGGACGGTGGCGAGATACTTCACCGCTGGTTCCTGATTTGGAGCGATCGAAACTCCGTGGCTTCGACCTTCTCGCCCTCCGGTCGGTCGGGTTCGCCGTCGAGGGCCAAAGGGATGAAGATGAATTTCACGAGCCTATTCCCCCGCCGGTGC
>JBAVML010000625.1:0-16562 GCA_049690035.1 Chthoniobacteraceae bacterium | reverse complement strand
CGCTTGTTTGCCCGAGCCGCCGTGGGTATTGCGGATCTCCACTTCCTGCCCCTGCTCCGCCCGCCACACCGTGGCGAACGCGGCATTCACGTCGTTGTAGAGTTCGCGTGTTGGATCGTAAGAGACGTTCAGCAGCGTGAGCTTGCCCGTGGGTTTGGCCGCATTGGAAGCGTCGGCCTTCCCGTTCGCCGTAGGCTTGTCGCAACCAGTCACGGCCATCAATGAAACGGCGACAACTATCGTCCAGAGTTTATTCCAATAGTATGGTTTCAAGGCAAAAAAAAGATATCGCTACGCTGCCGCCGCTTCACTCGGCGTGAAGCGCGTGCGCTCGGTGCTGTCGACCTGGGTGACACGGCCTTCGTGGACCACGATCTGCACGGTGCCAAACCGCAGCGCGGCAACGCGCTCCTCCACGCTGTTGCTCCACGGCTGGCGGCGGGGAGCGTCGGGCTTGCGAGGGAGTTCAGGGTTGTTCTTCATTCAGCAGGATGAGGAAGCCACCGGAGAGTGTGTTCGGCGCTTTTGGTGAGCAGCATGCGCCGAAGCTCTTACACAAAAGTATATTCCGCAAGTATATGTTAAGAACTATTTTCGCTTCGTTTCAGAAACCCATGCGAACGCTACCGCACCGCCACCGGCACGATGATCCGCGAAGCGTGCGCGCCATCGTGGCAGACGGTGTTGATTGCCTTCACGGTGTCCTTCATCCAGTCGATCGTCTGTGCGCCGCCGGTCTGGTTGTTCGGCTCGTAAAAGGGCGCGCCGGTGCTGGCGATGGTCACGCGGATGCGGTGCCCCTTGTTGAAGATGATGCTCGTGAACCCGATGTGCCACGCGAGCTTCGCGGGTTCACCGGGCGTGAGCAGATGCTGTCGATCGAAGCCGTCGCGGTAGCGCGCACGCTGCGGATAATCCATGAGCAGGATGCTGCGGCCGTCGGGATACACGTCGCTCACGCGCAGGATGAAATCGGTGTCCCTCGCGGTGGAACTCACCCAGACCTCAGCGGTGACTTCGCCGGTCCACTCGATCGGCTGCTGCAATACGTCCGTCGTCCAGGTGCGCACCTCGCTCTGCAACTCAAAGGGTCGCGCGTCCTTCGCGCCGGGGAAACCGGTGAAGGGCAGGCTCATCGGCTGGCGCGGATCGCTTGCGTAGCTGGTGCTTGCCGTTGTGGCGGCAGGCGCGGTAGCAGCGAGTGCGCCGTCGGGCTGGAGGAAAAGTGACGCTTTCTCCGTGGCCGGTGGCCAATCCTTTGCCTCGCGCCACACATTGCCCGGCGCGCCATTTTCACCAACGGCACCCATCACGTAGTAGCGCACGGGCACGTCCTTCTCGACGCCGTCATCCTCGCCTTTAAGGAAGTGGTTAAACCATTTCGTCATATGCGCGTAGACGTCGAACTGCGCGTTCTCCGGGAAGACGAGATCGCCGATCTTGTTCGACTTCGGATAACCGCCGTGCAGCCACGGACCAAGGATGAGCTGCTGGTGCCCGCGCGAGTGCGGCCCGCCTTGGGTTTGGCGTCCCTTGAAGCTCGCGACCGAGCCCTGACACATGAAGTCAAACCAACTGCCAACGGTGAAGCAAGGCAGGTCCATCTTGTCGAAATGCAGCGATGCGTCCTCGTCGCGCCAGTAGTCGTCGTAGTTCGGATGCGCATCCCATTCGCGCAGCAGGGCGTCGTTGTCCGCGATGTCGCTAGCGACGGTGCCGCCTTTGATGAATCGCTGCGGCTTGGTCGCGCCGCCGATCCGGTAGCCCTCGTGGAAAAGGCTCAGGCCGGTATCCGTCATGTACTGCGCGACGAGGTGCGGCGGCTGAGTCACGGCGAGATAGTTCTGCGCGTAGCCTGCCTGCGAACCGCCGTAGGTGCCGATCTTCCCCGAGCACCACGGCTGCGTGGCGAGCCACTCGCAAACATCGTAGCCGTCCCGCAGTTCGCCCCATTGCAACCCGCGATAGCCACGGTAAACACCCTCGCTCTCATGCGTACCGCGAAAGTTGACCAACGCGATCACGAAGCCGCCCTCGGCGAATCTCGCCGCTGCCTTGCGCGAGCCGGCGCTGCTAATGTCGGCGTATCGTTGCTCGAAAATCGCCGGCCATTTCCCCTCGCCCGGCGGGAAGAAAACGTAGGCCGAGAGCCGCTTCCCATCGCGCATCGGAATCATCAGGTGCTCTTCGCGCACCGGACCGAAATCGAGCTTGGGCGCGGGCGCGGCGACGCCGACGACGGGAAGCAAACCGAGAAGAGCGAGGAAAATGGAGCGTGCGTTCATGGGGAAAAAAGCTGGTGTGCTACGGGCTGCAATCATCATCGGCAGACGGCGCGAACGTTGGCATTTTTCTTCCGAGAAAGCGCCGGCCCGCGGGTTTCGTAGATGAACGCAGTGCGCCCTCGCTCCCCAGAAAATGAAAACGAACTTCCTCCTCCTCGCTGCAATCCTGCTCATCAGCGGATTCGCCCGGGCCGACGAGGCGACGCCTTGGAAAGCCGGCGCCGCTTCCGTCGTCATCACGCCCGACTCCGACATGGCGATGGCCGGCTATGCCGCGCGGAATAAGCCGTCCGAAGGCAAGGCGCAGAATCTCTTCGCGAAATCGCTGGCGCTCGAAGATGCCTCGGGCGGACGCTTCGTCTTCGTGACGATGGATCTGATCGGCGTCCCACGCGAGCTTCGCACCCATCTCGAAAAGCGCGTGTACGAAGCCTACGCTCTTCCGCCCGCGGCGCTGCTCCTGAACGCATCGCACACGCACTGCGGGCCTTCGTTTTCGATGGGGAAAAATGAGACCTACGCGTCGTGGGATGCGAGCACCGCGGGTGAACGCTATGGCGCACAACTGGAGGAAAAGATCTTCGCCGTGATCGGCGCCGCGCTGAAAGACCTCGCTCCCTCGAAGCTCAGCTACAGCCACGCGCGCGCGGGCTTCGCCATGAATCGTCGGCTGCCGACCGACAAGGGTTTTCAAAACAGCCCGTACCCCGACGGCCCGGTCGATCAGGACGTGCCGGTGCTGAGCGTGCGCGGCGCGGAGGGAAATTTGCGGGCGGTGCTTTTCGGCTACGCGTGCCACAACACGACGCTCGCCTTCTACCAGTTCTGCGGCGACTACGCCGGCTTTGCGCAGGAGTATCTCCAGGCCGATCACGCCGGCACGACCGCGCTTTTCCTCAATGGCTGCAGCGGCGATCAAAACCCCTATCCGCGCGGCACGCTCGAATTCGCGCAACGCCACGGCCGCGCGCTGGCGATGGCCGTGGAAGCCGCGCTCACGGTGGCGTCGCCGCGGACGATTGCGGGACCGGTGCGCGCGACGATGGATGCGGTGAATCTCAAATACGGCCCCATCCCGACGCGAGAGGAGTTCGCCGAGCAAACGCAGTCCAAGGACAAAACCATCGCCGCCCACGCGCGCCGCGTTCTCACGAATCTGGAAAAGGAGGGCACGCTACCCGAGTCCTACCCGTATCCGGTGCAGGTCGCGCATTTTGGCGATGACCTCGTGCTCGTCGCGCTCGGCGGCGAAGTGGTGGTGGACTACGCGCTGCGGCTGAAGAAGGAACTCGCGGGCAAGGCCGCCGTGTGGATCGCCGGATATTCCAACGACGTGATGGGCTACATCCCGAGCCGACGGGTGCGCGAGGAGGGCGGCTACGAAGGCGAGACCGCGATGCGCTACACTTCGCATCCCGCGCCGTGGGCGCCGGAGCTGGAGGAAAAGATCATCGGCAATGTCCACGAGTTGCACGATCAACTCGCGCCACCAGCGACCGCCGTCGGAAAGTAAACGCGCTCCGCCTGCGCGGGATCAGCGCTGGATCTTCCAGAGGTGGCTTTCCGTGCGGATGAAAAGCGTGCCGTCGGCGACGGCGTAGGACGCGAGCGAGCGTTCGCCGAGGTCGTTGGTGGCGAGCAGTTCGTAGGTCTTGCCCGCTTTCACGACGAAGCCGACGCCGGCTTCATTTTGAAAATAGACGCGGCCTTCCGCGGCGACGGGCGAGGCGGAGAAATTGCCGCCGAGCCGCTCGCTCCAATGCACGTCGCCGGTTCGCGCATCGGCGCACGTGGCGATGCCGCCGTCGGAGACGAAATAGACTTCGTCGCCGACCACCAACGAGGACGGCGTGTTCGGCGCGCCTTTGCGCTGGGTCCAGGCGATGTTCGTTGCCGTCGCGTCGCCGCTCGCGCCCGCGGGCTTGATGGCGTGGAGGATCGGCGCGTCGAAGCCGGAGCTGAGGAAGAGCAGCCCATGCGCGAAGACCGGACGCGGCACGACCGAGTAACCTTCGCCGTAGCCCACGCGCCAGAATTCGTGGCCATCGCGCGGATCGTAGCTCGCGACGAATCCGCTGCCCGGGCTGATGACTTGATCCTTGTCATCGAGGTGAATGAGGAGCGGCGTGGAAAAGGAGAACTGCTTCTTCGCCGGAGAATTGCGTTCAGTCTTCCAGCGCACCACGCCGGTCTTCGCATCGAGCCCGACAACGAACGGATCTTTTTGACCGTCGCAACTGAAGATGAGCGCGTCGCCGACGAGGATGGGCGAGCCGCCGGTGCCGTGCGTCGGCGGATATTTCAGCTCGGCCTGATGCCAGAGGACTTTGCCATCGAGGTCGAGCGCGGCCGTGCCCATGTGTCCGAAGTGAACGTAGAGGCGGTCATCGGCCACGAGCGGCGTGGGACTGGCGAGCGAGTTCTTCCGGTGCATCGCCGCGGTGCTCTCGGGCGTGGGACGGAAGATTTCGGTGTCCCACACGATGCTGCCATTGGCCGCGTCGCAGCACAGCGCGTGGAGCGTCACGTCCGAAGTGCCGGGATCGGTGACCGCGCCGGTGAGATAGAGCCGGTCTTTCACGAGCACCGGGGAAGACCAGCCGCGGCTGGCCAGCTCGACACTCCATTTCACGTTCTTCGTCGCGTCCCATTCGATCGGAACATTCACCGCCGCGGAGATCCCCTGCCCGGTCGGACCGCGAAATTGCGGCCAGTCGGTTTCGGCGGAAAATACCGCGCGCGTGAGAGAGAACAGGACGAGTGGGAAAAGGCGGCGGGTCATGGGAAGAGCGGGCATTCCCACACAACCCGCCACCTTCGGTTTCCAAAGAATCGGAGGCTGACTCAGCGGCTCGACGAACCCCAGAAGCGCTGCCGCGCGAGATCGAGCAGCACAGCGGCGAGGATGACCACACCGAGGACCACCTTCTGCGTGTAGCTCTCGACGTTGCAGAGGTTCATGCCGTTTTGGATCACCGCGATAATGAAGGCGCCGATGAGCGTCGCGAACATCTTCCCCTGCCCGCCCTTCAAGCTCGTGCCGCCCACGACGACGGCGGCGATGACGTAGAGCTCGTACATTCCGCCGTAGGTCGGCGAACCGCTCTTGAGCTGCGAGGCCATGATGACGCCGCCGAGCCCCGCGAAAATTCCGCTCGCGATGTAGGCGAAGAGCACGACCGCTTTCACTGGCACCCCGGAGAGATGCGCGGCCTCGACGTTGCCGCCCACCGCGTAGATGTAGCGCCCGAGCGTCGTGCGCGCCATGACCACGTGGGCGAGGACGTAGAGGATGATGAGCAACAGCACCGCATTCGGAATTCCAAAAACATTCGCCCCGCGGCCGAGCCACACGAAGGAGTCCGGCACCTGGTAGATGGATTGCCCCTTCGCCAGAAGGTAGGCGAGTCCGCTCGAGACGAGCATCATGGCGAGGGTGACGATAAAAGGCGGAATGCCGCAAAAGGTGATGACGCCACCCGACACGGCACCGACGAGCCCACAAACCACGATCGCGGCGAGGCAGGCATTGGTCAGCGTTCCCGGCGTCGCCGCCACGCCGCCACCGATCTCGCGAATCAAAAGCGCGGCCACCACTGCGGCGAGCGCGATGAGGCTGCCGACGGAAAGATCGATGCCACCGGCGATGATCACAAAGGTCATGCCGATCGCGACGATGGCGATGACGGCGATCTGGTTGGCGATGTTGATCAGGTTTTCCGACTTGAGAAAATTGGAGCCGCGATAGCTGTGAGGGCCGACGATGCGCGGCTTGCCGAGCGAAGGGAAATCCTTGCCGATCTCGTTGAAGACCTGCCAACCCACGGTGGCCTGGATTCCTGCGATTGCGTCAATTTTGCCGCCGCCGAGCACGAGCTTGCGCAGCGCTTCGCGTGCGTCGCTCGGTTCGCCTTTCACCACGATCGCGGTGCCGTTGAATAGCTCGAGTTCCTTCACCAGCGTCGCGGAAAAAAGCGTGTCCTCCGGCTGCGCGCGCGCGGCGATCAGGACGCGCGCGCCCTTCCCGATCTGCTGGCGGATGTCCTCGGCGAGCTGTCGCCCCGCAGCCTCGCCGGAGGGATATTGATCCTGCCGGGTCGCGATGCTGAAGAATACGCAGAGCGCCACGAGGACAAAGATCATCCCGTAGTCGGAAAGGAAGTTGGCCAGGACGTTCGGCTTCATGGGCTCAGGCGACGGCGAGCTCCATGATTTGCTCCTGGGTCGCGTCGGCGACATTGGTGATTTCACCCGTGATCCGCCCGCCGTGCATGACCAGAATTCGGTCGGCCATGCCGAGCACTTCGGGAAGTTCGGAGCTGATCATGAGCACGGCTTTCCCCTTCGCGACGAGGGTGTTCATGAACTGGTAGATTTCGAATTTCGCGCCGACATCGATGCCGCGCGTGGGCTCGTCGAAGATGAGAATGTCGCAACTGCGCGCGAGCCATTTCGCCAGCACGACCTTCTGCTGGTTGCCGCCCGAGAGATTGCGCGCGCGCTCTTCCTCGTGCGGAACCTTGATGCGCAGCACCTCGGCGTAGCGGCGGAATTGGCGCGACTCGCGATCACGTTTCATGAAGCCGGCGATCGAGAGGGTGTCGAGATTCGGGAGCGAAAAGTTTTCCCGGACGGAATGGTCCAGCACGAGTCCCTGCAGCTTGCGATCCTCGGGAAGGTAGGCGATGCCTGCCTTGATCGCTTCCGCCGGGCTGCGCACGACCATGAGTTGCCGCCCGCGCCGGATCTCACCCGCATCGGGCCGGTCCGCGCCGAAGATCATCCGCGCGGTTTCCGTCCGCCCCGAGCCGATCAGGCCCGTTAGCGCGACGATCTCGCCGCGGCGCAGCTTGAATGACACATCCTTCACCATGGGCAGGCGTCGCAGACCGATGACGTTCAACACGTAGTCGCCGATGGTGTGTGTGCGCCCGGGAAATTCGTCCTTCAGTTCGCGGCCGACCATCATCTCGATCATCTGCATCCGGGTGATCTCCGCGATCGGACGCTCACCGACGTTTGCGCCGTCGCGCAGGACGCTCACGCGGTCGGCGATGCGGCCGATTTCCTCCAGCCGGTGGCTGATGTAGATCACGCCGATGCCGCGCGCCCGCAGATCGCGGATGATGGTGAAGAGGTGCTCAACTTCGTGCGCGGTGAGCGCCGCGGTCGGCTCATCCATGACGATGATCCGCGCGTCGAAGGCGAGGGCCTTGGCGATCTCGACGAGCTGCTGCTGCGCAGTCGTGAGGCGGCGACACGGTGCATCGAGGTCCATCTTCACGCCGAGCCGATCGAACAACTCCGTGGCCCGGCGCCGCTCGTCCCCTCGCGCGATGAAGCCGCCGCGGCTCTTCTCCTGACCGAGGAAAATATTCTCCACCGCGGTGAGTGCCGGGACGAGATTGAACTCCTGGTAAATGATGGCCACGCCCGCGCGTCGGGCCGCGTGCGGCGAGTGGAAGTGCGTGTCGCGGCCGTCGATCACGATCGCGCCGGTATCGGCGCGCTGGGCACCGCCGAGGATCTTCATCAGCGTGCTCTTTCCCGCGCCATTTTCGCCGAGCAAGGCGAGCACCTCACCGGAGTGCAGCGTGAGATCGACGCCACGAAGCGCCTGCACTCCAGGAAAGGTTTTGACGATTCCCCGCATCGTCAGCAGCGGCGTATTTCCCTCCGTGCCCATAAGATTTCTACCCGGCGAAAATCTCCTCGAGCGTCCGGCGCATCACCGCCGCGTCCGGATCGATCCCGGTCCAGTATTGAATGCCGATCACGCCTTGATTCACGAGCATGCCGAGTCCGTCGATCGTCTTGCAGCCGCGCGATTCGGCGGCGCGGAGCAGCGCGGTGCGCGGCGGGCTGAAGACCACATCGGCCACGACCATCGCGGGCTGCAGCGACTGCACGTCGAGCGCGAGCCGGGCCTCGCCCTCGTAGAGTCCGATCGAAGTGGCGTTGATCACGATGTCGGTCCCGTGCGGAATCGCGTAATCCCCGCGCCACACAACGAGTTGCGCGTTGAGCCGCAACTTTTCCTGAAGCAACAGCACCAGATCGGTGCCGCGGACTTCCGAGCGATTCACCACCGTGATCTTCCCCACGCCGGCGAGGCCTAGCTCCACCGCGATCGCGCGCGCCGCGCCGCCTGCACCGAAGAGCACCACGCTTCGTCCCGACGGATCGATCACTTCGCTAAGCGATTTGAGGAAGCCCTTGCCGTCAGTGTTTTCGCCGATGAGGTAATCGCCGCGCCGCACCACGCAGTTCACCGCGCCCATCACTTCCGCCGATTCACCGAGACCGTCGAGGAAGGGAATCACCGCGACCTTATGCGGCAGGCTGCAATTGAATCCGCGGAAACCCATCGCCTTCGCGCCGCGCACGGCGTCGCCGAGCGCATTTGGCTTCACCTCCATGTTCACGTAGCGCCAGTGCAGGTCGTGGTGACTAAATGCAGCCTCGATCACCGAGACCGTCGGATTGCCCGCGGCACCTTCGGACATCGAGCCGACGAGTTCGTGAAGAAAATTCTGTGTGGGCATGCAGTCGGATTCCCGTTTCGACGGCTTACTTCAACTCTGGGTCTTTCAGCCCATCCGCCTGACGATACAGGCTCGTGGGAATGAGCATCTGCGGCGGCACCGTCTCGCCTTTGGAATGTGCGATGATCGCCTCGACGATCTGCACGCCCATCTTGTCGGGAAATTGAATCGGGTCCGCGTAGATCTTGCCTTCCTTGATCGCCTGCTTGCCTTCGGGCTGGCCATCGAAGCCGACGATCACGATCTGCTGCGTCTTGCCCGCCTTCTCCAGCGCTGCACGGGCGCCGAGCGCGGCGGGATCGTTGATGGCGAAAATGCCGCGCAATTCCGGCTGCGCCTGGAGGGCGTCCTCGGCGGCTTTGTAGCCCATGTCTTTCGCGCCGCCGCTTTCGAGCTCAGTGACGATCTCGATCTTCGCTTTGCCGGACGCGTTGTGCGCGTCGATCACTTCGCGGAAGCCCTTCACCCGCAACTGGCACGACTCGGCTTGTTTGAAATGCAGCACGGCGACCTTGCCGCCCGCTTCGCCGAGCGCCTCGATCATCGCCGCTGCCGCTTCCTTCCCGCCGCCGAAGTTATCCGTCGCCACCTGCGTCACGATCTTCACCCCGGGTTCATTGCAGGGAATATCGACCGTGAATACTGGGATGCCCGCCGCGTTGGCTTCCTGAATGACGGGCACGATCGACTTCGAGTCACACGGGCTAAGCACGATCGCGGCGACCTTCTTCACGATGAAGTCCTTGATCTGGTTGCTCTGCTTGGCCACGTCCTTGTCGCCACTGACGAGGATCGAATCGTAGCCCTGCTTCGTTCCCTCCGCGGTGATCGTGTCGCCGATGACTTTGAAGAACGGATTGTCGAGCGTAAGCATCGAGATGCCGATCGTGCCTTTGCCCGCAGGCTGCGCCGCGCCGGGCTGCGAGGTAGGTCGATCGCAGGCAGTAACGGCAGCAAACGCAAGCGCTAGAAGGAGGAGGAAACGTTTCATAGGAGGGGAATCTGGGCAGCTTTTCATTAGCGAATACACTTTCACCAATGAAAACTTAGCGCCGCGCTTAATCTTTCGGTTCGGGCCGCGCGTCGATCACCGGCTTCGTGTCGCCCTGGAGTTTGGCAATCCGGCCTGCGGCGTTCTTCACGCTGCCGCCGTCGAGATGGATGGCGAAGTCGATCGTCGCGGTATGGCTCTCGCCGGCCTTGAGTTTCGGCACGCGTCCATACTTGCGCTCGACGCGGCGGTTGGCGGGGAAGTTCGTCCCCGGCTCGATACCGGTGACGTAGCCTTCGAGTTCGGGCGGCGTGTTTTTCCACTGCGTCAGGTAGGGCAGTTCCTTCACTGACCACGCCATCGAGACCCCGCGGTTGCACGCCTTGTTTTGCAGGAGGATTTCAGTCCGTCCGCCAGCGTCGGCGAGTGGGCGAATGCAATAAACCTGCTCGATGAATCCGGGCGTCGGAGCCGTGTAGGTCGCGTGCTGCGCGATCGACTTCGCGGCGTGCTCATTGAACGGAGTGATCCGCGCAATCGGCGCGAGGAACTGCGCGCCCTCCTCGAGCAGCGGGCGGCCGAAGTTCGTGTGGTAGAGCAGTTCGAACTCCTGCTCGTACTCGCCGCGGTTGGTCACCGTGTCCGAGATGCGCAGTTCGTTCGAGCCCGGCACCGTCGAGATCTCCGTCCAGAGTTCCAGCTTCGGCCCGTAGAACATCCGCTCATCCACGCGACCGCGGATGCGGATGCGATACGGCGGCTCGCGATCGACCACCACCTCCACCTCACTCGCGGGGATGTTGCCGATCTTGCCATGCAGCGTGAGATCCATCGTCGCCTCGTCGCCGACGTTGTTGACGAATTTGTCCGTGCCGGGATGCCCGTTGCTCTCTAATCCGCAGCGGACCATCCACTCGTTGAATCCTTCGAGCCAGCCGAGGCCGCCGCGACTCTGGAGATCGATAAGGCTCGGGTTCACGACTTCCTTCACCGGAGAATCCCAGCCGAGGCGCAAATCGCCGCACTGCACCCGCAGCACGCTCATGCCGCGCGTTGGGACCACGGTGAATTGCAGCTTGCCGTTTTTAACCGCGATCACGTCCACACCTTCCTGCTTGCCGCCGTGCAGCGTGGATTTCGTGATGGTCCACGGCGGACTGCCGGGCGTTTCGTTCTCGCCGCTGAATTCGACCTGCTCGGTGCGCAGATTTTTGACGACGCTGGCAATGCTCCGGCGAAAAGGTTCGGCGGATTGGAGGGAGACGCTCATGGTGAGAAGGAGGGGGAGAACAACTTTCATCACAGCGGCTTTAGCGGATTCTCCTCACCGTGAACAGCCCGCGCCATCCCCGTCCTGGCGACGAGCGACTGAACGAGACACTCCCGCGCATCGATCCGCGGATTTTTCCCCGCCGCCTCAGGTCAGGCGTGATATTCCTGCAGCGTCTTCACGTGCAGGCCGCGTTCGCGCAGGGCGCGGATGCCTTCGAGGCTCGCATTCGCGGCACGCAGGGTCGTGATGATCGGGATGCGGTTGGCGGTCGCGGTGCTGCGGATTTTTACTTCGTCCTCGCGGGCGACTTTGCCGCTTGGCGTGTTGATGATCATCGCGAGCTCGCCGTTCTTGATCATGTCGAGCGCGTTGGGGCGGCCTTCGTTGAGCTTGAAGAGTTTCTTCACCGGGATCTTCGCGGCCTTGAGCGCGGCGGCGGTGCCGCTGGTGGCCCAGAGCGTGAACCCGAGATCGACAAAGCCCTTCGCGAGGTCGGCGATCTTTGGTTTTTGTCGGTCGGCGACGCTGATGAAGATGTTGCCCTTGGTCGGCAGCGCGGGCTGCGCGGCCATCTGGGCTTTGGCGAAGGCGAGGCCCATCGTCTCGTCGATGCCCATCACTTCACCGGTCGATTTCATCTCCGGCCCGAGCATGATGTCGATGCCGGGGAAGCGGATGAACGGGAACACCGCCTCCTTCACGCTGAAATGTTTCGGGTGAATTTCTTCGGTGAAGCCGAGCTCCTTGAGCGTCTTCCCGGCCATGATTTTCGCCGCGAGCTTGGGAAGCTGAACGCCGATCGCCTTGCTCACAAAGGGCGCAGTGCGCGAGGCGCGCGGGTTCACTTCGAGGACGTAAACGACGTCGTCCTTCACGGCGAATTGCACGTTCATCAGGCCCAGCACCTTGAGCTCTTTCGCCATCGCTTTGGTCGCGCGGGAAATCTCAGCCTTCACCTCGGGCTTGAGCGAAAACGACGGGATGACGCACGAGCTGTCGCCGCTGTGGATGCCGGCTTCTTCGATGTGCTCCATGATCGCGCCGATGACGACGATCTCGCCGTCGCTGATGCAATCCACGTCCACCTCCACGGCGTCTTCGAGGAAGTGATCGACGAGGATGGGATTCGCCGCGGTGCCGGGCGTCGCGCCGGGGCTGGCTTCTACGGCTTCGCGCACGTAGCGGCGCAGGTCGGTTTCGTTGTGGACGAGCTGCATGCCGCGTCCGCCGAGGACAAAGCTCGGGCGCACGAGCACGGGGTAGCTCACGGCGTTGGCCGCGGTGACGGCTTCGTCTTCGGTGACGGCCGTCCCGCCGGCGGTCTGGCGGATGCCGAGTTTATCGAGCATCGCGCCGAAGAGTTTGCGGTCCTCGGCGATCTCGATCGACTTGGGCGAGGTGCCGATGATCGGGACGCCGGCGGCTTGCAGCCCGGCGGCGAGATTGAGCGGGGTCTGGCCGCCGAATTGCACGATGACGCCGAAGAGATTTTCGCTCTCCTGCTCGCAGATGTTGAGCACGTCTTCGAGGGTCAGCGGCTCGAAGTAGAGTTTGTCGCTGGTGTCGTAGTCAGTGGAAACGGTCTCGGGGTTCGAGTTGACCATGATGGTCTCGAAGCCCTCCTCGCGCAGCGCGAACGCGGCGTGGACGCAGCAGTAGTCGAACTCGATGCCCTGCCCGATGCGGTTCGGTCCGCCGCCGAGGATGATGATTTTCTTTTTCCCCGAGTCGCGCCGCTCATTCTCGTCGCCGTAGGTGGAGTAGTAATATGGCGTGTAAGCCTCGAACTCGGCGGCGCAGGTGTCCACGAGGCGGTAGGTGGGCGTCACGGACGCTTTATTGCGCTGCGCGCGAATCTCCGCGTCGGAGCTGTCGGTGAGCGTCGAGATTTGGCGGTCGGAAAAACCGAGCTTCTTCGCGCGGCGCAGCCATCCGTCCCCGAGGGTGCTTTCCAAGTGGGAAATCCGCTCGTTGTTCTCAGCATCGTTGCCGTTGCACCGATAAACCTTGCGTGAATGGCGACCGACTTCGGCAAGCCATTCCGAGTCAGCGACGATCTGTTCGATTTGTGAAAGGAACCACCGATCGATCTTCGTCATCTCGAAAACCTCCTCCACCGTCCAACCGCGCTGGAACGCGAGCCCGAGGAAGAAGATGCGCTCCGCATTCGGCACCGTGAGCTTCGTCCGCAGCGTGTCGTCATCGACGACGACATCCTTCCCATCCCCGATCAACCCAAACCGCTTGATCTCCAGACTCCGCAGCGCCTTTTGCAGCGCCTCCTTGAATGTCCGGCCGATCGCCATCGCCTCGCCCACGCTCTTCATCTGCGTGGTCAGCACCGGGTCGGCTTGCGGGAATTTCTCGAAGGTGAAGCGCGGGCATTTCACCACCACGTAGTCGATCGTCGGCTCGAAGCTCGCGGGCGTCTCGCGGGTGATGTCGTTGCGTACCTCGTCGAGCGTGTAGCCCACGGCCAGCTTCGCGGCGATCTTCGCGATCGGGAAGCCCGTGGCCTTCGACGCTAGCGCCGAGGAGCGCGAGACGCGCGGGTTCATCTCGATGACGATCATGCGGCCCGTCTCCGGGTGGACGGCGAACTGGATATTGCTCCCGCCGGTCTCCACGCCGATCTCGCGGATGATCGCGAACGACGCATCGCGCATCACCTGGAACTCGCGGTCCGTCAGCGTCTGGATCGGTGCCACGGTGATCGAATCGCCCGTATGCACGCCCATCGGGTCCACGTTTTCGATCGAGCAAATGATCACGCAATTGTCCGCGCGGTCGCGCATCACCTCCATCTCGAACTCCTTCCAGCCGAGCAGCGACTCTTCGATCAGCACCTCGCTGACCGGCGAAAGATCCAGCCCGCGCGCCACGATCGTCTCGAACTCCTCGCGGTTGTAAGCAATGCCGCCGCCGCTTCCGCCGAGCGTAAAAGCGGGCCGGATGATCAGCGGCAAAGTCCCGAGCGTCGCCAATACTTGCCGCCCTTCCTCGATGGTGTGCGCCGTGCCCGAGCGCGGCATATCGAGCCCGATCTTGATCATCGCCTCCTTGAACGCCTGCCGATCCTCGCCCTTGTGAATCGCCGCCGCATTCGCGCCGATCATCTTCACCCCGTGCTTCTCCAGCACGCCGCTCTCGAAAAGCTTCATCGCGCAATTCAGCGCTGTCTGCCCGCCGAGCGTCGGCAGGAGCGCATCCGGCTTCTCGCGCTCGATGATCTTCTCCACCACCTCCGGCGTGATCGGCTCGATGTAAGTGCGATGCGCAAACTCCGGGTCGGTCATGATCGTCGCCGGATTCGAGTTCACGAGGATGACCGTGTAGCCCTCCTCCTTCAGCGCCTTGCAAGCCTGCACGCCCGAGTAGTCGAACTCGCACCCCTGCCCGATGACGATGGGGCCGGAACCGATGAGGAGAATCTTTTGGAGAGAGGTATCTTTGGGCATGTGAAGGGATGCGTGCAGCGGCACGCGCGGCGTCGGGCGAAAAGTGCGCAGGTTCTAGCAGAGCATCCGCGCCGCCGCAAAGAGCGAACATCCTTCACCCACTCAGGGCGGGAAAAATTTTACTGCCAATCCGGACGGCGAATCCAGGCGAGCGTCTCACGAACGTCGAGGCCATCGCGCGCAGTGGCGGCGAAATGGGCGCGATGCGACTGCCAAGCGCGGCGTTCGGCGTCTGTCGGTGCGTGTCGCGCTTTGTAGGGAGTTCGGTTGCCGATGAGCATGGTGAGGAAGCCGTCGAGCCGGTAGAAGCCGGTAGGATGAGGGAGGCGGTAGCGGCAGAAACTCGTGGGACCATTCTCCGCATAAAACTCCAGCAGCGGCGCGACAGGCGACATATCGGTCTCGGCGCGGCAATGTTGCCAGAACGGCGTATCGAGCGCGGTGTTGAGCTTGTAGTGCAGGGAAAGAAAATTTCGGATATCCTGCCAGCCTTCGAAGGCGTTTTCGTTGTAAATGTCCCGCATCGCCGCGGTCGGTGCGAGGGCGCTTTGCTGGAGGCACTGGATCAAATCCCGCGTGTGGGCGCAGACGAGCATCAGGGCGGTGGCTTCGAGCGGCTCCACGAAGCCACCCGCGTTGCCGATGGCCACGACATTTTCCACCCAAAGGCGGCGGTAACAGCCGGAGCGGAACTTCACGATGCGGGGCGACGAAGGCGTCTTCGGGTTCTTGCGCCGGAACTCGGCGGCGGCCTCATCGTCGGAAATGAAAGCCGAGGAATAGACGTAGCCGCGATTGACGTGGTGCTCGTGTTCGATCTGCCACGCCCATCCGGAATCCATTTGCTCGGCGATGGTGTAAGGCAGGATCGGTTCGGTGGTCCGCTCCCAACCGCCGATGACGGCGCGATCGCAGAAGAGCGTGCGGTCGAAACTCACGAACGGCTCCCCCAGCGCCTTGCCGAGCAGTTCGCTGCGAAAGCCGCTCGCATCGATGAAAAGGTCCGCCTCGAACCGGCGCTGATCTTCCAGCACCACCGCCGAGATGCCGGTCGGTCCGCGTTCGGCAGAGGCGACTTTTCCGTCGATGATTTCGATCTTCAGCTCCCGGGCGAGGACTTCGAGCGTCTCGACGAAGCGCTGGTTCTCGATGTGGAAGGCGTAGTTCGAGTGAAAGTCCGGACTGCCATCGGGGCGGCGGGTGAAAGCTTTGCCCTGCCGCATCAGCGCCGCGAGGATGCTCGCGTCGCGAACGTCGTCGTCGCAATAGAAACCGCTGGGGACCGGGAGATCCGCCCACTGAAGATCGAACTGCGGCACGAAGGTGAAATCGAAGCTGCCGTGCGCGCCCCAGAGAAAATGGATGCCGAGTTTCCAGGTCGGCGCCGCGCGGGCATAAAACTCCCGGCGATTGATCCCGAGGTAGTCGAAGAGGAGCGTCGGCAGGTTCGGGGTCGTGCCTTCGCCGACTCCGATCACGCCGATCTCGGGGCTGCGGACGATGCGGACCGTCACGTTCGGCACTTTGCGCTGGAGCGAAATCGCAGCGAGGAGCCCTGCGCTGCCAGCGCCGAGAACGAGGATTTGCTTGATCATGGAGTTTCGAAAGTCGTTACGCCTTGGCGAGTTCGCGAGCGCGGGCGCGGGCGAGTTCGAGGAAATTCGCCGCCGGTGCGGGCAAGCGTCCGCTGTAGAGCGCGCCGAAGCTCAGTTGCGGGAAGCCGCGCAGCGGGAGCTGGCGGAGATTTGGCGATGGCGCACGTCCGGGCACGGCGAGGGAGAGGCCGATGCCAAAGCCGTGGCCGACGTAGGCTTCGATGAGTTCGAGGCTGCTCGACTCGATGCGCGTGGGCCAGGTGACGGCTCGGCGGGCGAGTTCCTTTTGGAAAACGAGCGAGAGGTGTTCGCGCGGCGGCAGGGCGATGAGCGGCGGGGCGTCGTGCTTCGCCGCGCGCAAAACTTCGGCGGCGGTCCGCCACGGCGAACCGGCTTCGACGAGTAGGACCATGGG
>JBAVML010000624.1:0-9715 GCA_049690035.1 Chthoniobacteraceae bacterium | reverse complement strand
CTTCCGAGCAACCGCCGCGAGCGCGACTTATCACACGGCCTCGCGCATGGTTCGGCGTTGTGGGCCTTCGGGATGGATGTCGAGTAGCGCTACTCCGCATAGGAGGGAATGCCGACTCCGGCTAAGATGAAGACCAGTAGAACGACGAAGCCGATAACCGCCAAACGCGGCTCGGTGCGAATAAATGCGAACGAGAGGAGGAAAAGTGGAAGAAACAGAATACCGGCGAGAATGAACGTCGCGTGCAATAGAGGCTCACCGACCAAGCAAAGGCTGAGGACGAATGATGCGAGAACTGTAGCGCTGGCGAACAGAACGCAGCGAAAGACAACGCGAGCAGTGGGTCCCGGCGATGGTAGCAGCGAACCTGCCACTGAATCGTTGTGGCTCTCGGTATTCGCGTTGGTCTGATGAAGACTCATTTCGGCTTAGTTTCTCGGTGGGCGCGTCGCGACGCCGAACTCCAAGTAGGCTTCATTGATGAAATGCTAAAGTTAGCACTTCAGTTGTGCAGCCTTTTTGGAGAGAAAAGGGACGGATGTTGCTCGGGGGACGCCAAAAGCCTCATGAGGACAGGGAAATAGAATTCTTGGGGTGCGGGCAAGCCAAAGTCCCTGGATCGGGCGAGGGCGATCCTTCGGGCCGCAGGTACCCGCTGCTGACGAGGCTCCGCTCGTGACGGAGTTGAGGACTTCGTCACGCCCATTGCTGGGGCAGTGGCACGGCGCGGCGGGTACGGAGTGAAAGTGACGAGTGATGGCGGCGAGCGTCGGGGAGCCGCGCTTCTGCCCGTGTCGCCCACGCGCTTGCTCGCCACCCTCGTTACCTCGTTCCGAAAGTGGGGCTTTCGAAACGCACCTTTCGCGGGCGAAGCTTTGCTTCGTGGCTGGGGGCGGGAGCGTTGCGCGCTCGTCATCAGACCGCCCTGCCGCGCAATGGAATTGCCCCGGCAAGTGCGTTCCGAAAGCCTTACTTTCGGAACGAAAGGAAAACGGCGTCCGTCAGCCCCGCAAACGGCGTTTGTCAGGTCACCAACGCCGTTTGCGCCCCCGCGGACGGCGTCTGTGGCCCCGCGGATGGCGCTGTGGCCCCGCGGATGGCGTCTGTGCCCCCGCGGACGGCGTCTGTGCCCCCGCGGATGGCGTTTGTGACCCCGCGGACGGTGTCTGCGCCGGCGGAAGTGGACAAGCTGATCTCCGCGCTGCGTCGGGACTAGCGGCTGGCGAACGTCGTATCCAGATGGGAACCCGCGGGAGTGTGTCCCTCCGGACCGATCCCGCGCCTCCCAAGTTTCGGGACGGTTTGCTTGGCGTCGGCCTAGAGCTTCGCGGGCTCCTGGAGGAGTGCGGCGATGCGCTGGAGCAGGCGGCCGGCGCCGCCGCCGTCGAGCACGCGGTGGTCGAAGCTGAGCGTGAGCTGCGCTTCGGTCACGGGCTTGAATTCACCCTTCACTTTGTCCCACACCGGCATGACGCGGCCGACGCCGAGGCCGAGGACGAGGGTCTGCTCGGGCAGGGGAATGGGGGTGGCCCATTCGAGGCCGAAGGTGCCGAAATTGGTGACGGTGGCGATGGAGCCGCCTTGCGCGGTGGCGGGCAGGCGGCGCTGGCGGGCGAGCTCGACGAGTTCGTTGTAGCGGATGACCATCTCGCGGAGCGGAGTCTGGTCGGCGTTGCGCAAGACCGGGACGAGCACGCCGTCCTCGGCTTCCACGGCGAAGCCCACGTCGATGGCGCGGGGATGGACGATCTTGTCGCCGATGAGGCGGCCGGCGGGCGCGCTGTTTTCGCCGAGGGCGATGGCGAGGGCGCGCAGGGCGTAGAGCGCGGGACCGGGCTTCGGGTCGCTCGCTTTGCGGTGCGCGAGCAGGGGTTCGAGGATGGCGGACATGCCGACGGTGGCGAGCGGGCGCGACCAGGAGCGGCGCATGGCATCGGCCACGGCGACGCGCATCGACGACGCGGGGCTCAGTTTGTTTTCCTCGAGCTTGGTGATGAATTTCTCGAAATCCTCGATCGTGACCCGTCCCGCGGCGCCGCTGCCGGCGATGCCGGCGAGATCGGCGGCGTGCAGGCCGAGTTCGTTCATGCGCGCTTTCATCCGCGGCGAGAGGTAGCTGGCGCCGGCGGCGTGCGCGGGCACGGGAAGCCCGCGGACGGTCGGCTGCACGCCGGTCTTCGCCGTGGTCGGGGAAGAAGCGGCTGTCTTCGAACTCTCGCTGGCGGCGGCGGGTGCAGTGGGCTTGTCGAGCCCGCGCCGGACGGCTTCTTCGTCGGTCACATCCAGATAGCCGAGCGTCGCGCCGACGGGGTAGCTCTGTTGCACTTCGACGAGCCACTCGACGACTGTACCGTCGCACGGCGAAGTGACGCCCATTGTGGCTTTGTTGGTTTCCACCTCGAGCACGTCCTGATCGCTGATGACAGCGTCGCCGACGCTGACCGGCAGGCTCACGATGGTGGCCTCGGCAATAGATTCGCCGAGCTGAGGCATGATGATCGGGATTCGAGGCATGGAAGAGAAGGATGAAGGAGGAAGGCGAAAGGATGAAGAGAAGTGTTTAGCTGGTTTTGGCTTTCTTCACGATCGAAACGAAAATGGCGATCAGTTCTTCGGATTCGGCGAGGATCGCTTTCAGGCGGGTCGGAGTGACAATTCCACTCTCGGCGAGGAGTTCGAGCCAGTACTGCGCTTCCTCCAGCTCCTGCAGGCCCCCTTCGATCTTGCTGATGAAGTCGGCGTCGGACTTTGCCCGTTTCGCTTCGCGATAATGCGCTCCGGCAGACGTCGCAGAACGGAGGAACTGCTTGCCAAGGATTTGCGCCTCCGGGGTCCGCGGCAGCGCGACAAAAAGCGTAATCGCCCGCAGTGCAAAGCGTTTGGTGCGCTTGCGTAAATCCTCAATCGTTCCGCCCCCATCTTCTTCATCCTTCATCCTTCCGCCTTCATCCTTTCTACAGCCTCAGCAGGTCGCGCATTTTTCGGCCGATGGTTTGTGCGGTCGGTCGATGCGTGCCCCAGAGATTGGGATGATAGGGCACCGGCGTGTCTTTGGCATTGAGCCGCATCGGTGGGACGTCGAGCAGGCCGAAGCCTTCGGTGGCGACGCGGGCGATGACCTCGGCGGTGACGCCACCCCAAGGCCACGCTTCGCCGACGGCGAGCAGGCGTCCGGTGCGGGCGACGCTGGCGAGCACGGTGTCGGTGTCGAGCGGCTTGATGGAGCGCAGGTCGATGACTTCGATCTCCCAGCCCTCGGCGGCGAGTTCTTCCGCGCAAGCCAGAGACTCGTGGACCATGGCGCTGTAGGTGACGATGGTGGCATCGCGACCGGCACGCGCGACGCGGGCTTTGCCGGTGGGCACGGCTTCGGTCGGGAGCGCTTCGGCCTTGAGATGGTAATAGAGATACTTGTGCTCGCAGAAGATGACCGGGTCATCGATGGCGACGGCTTCGAGGAGCATGCTGTAGGCGTCCTCGACCGTGGCGGGAGTCATGACGATGAGGCCAGGATAATGCGCGTAGAGTGCCTCCATGCTCTGGCTGTGAAACGGCCCCGCGCCCGAAGTGCCGCCGCTCGGCAGCCGGACGGTGATGGGGCAGGGGACGTTCGTCCGCCAGTTCAGCGTCGCGGCTTGGTTGACGATCTGGTTGAAGCCGACGGTGGAGAAGTCGGCGAACTGCATCTCGATGATCGGGCGCATGCCTTCGATCGCCGCGCCGATCGCGGAGCCGATGATCGCATCCTCGCTGATGGGTGCATCGATGACGCGACCGGGGAATTCTTTCGCGAGTCCTTTCGTCGCCTTGAACGCGCCGCCGAAATTCCCGACATCCTGGCCATAAATGTAAACGCGCGGGTCGTCGGCGAGCGCACGGGCCTGGGCGGCGCGGATCGCTTCGAGGTAGGTGATCATTCGGCGAGAAACCCGTCCTTGAGTTGGGGAGAAGCGAGCGCGCACCAAGTCTCCTGGTCGGGGTCGGGCAAAGGTTCGCGCATCGTGGTGGCGATCGCTTCCTCGACCTTTTGCTCGGCGTCGTCGCGCCAGCTCGCGAGCGTTCCGGCATCCGCCCAGCGGGATTGGGTGATGTGTTGCTCGGCAAGGAGCAGGCAATCGCGGCCCAGGGTGGAATCCCGCAGCGCGGGGTCGATGTAGCTCGCGTCGTCGTGTTCGCCGTGGCCGACGAGGCGGAGCAGCGAGGCGACGACGAGCTGTGGCCCCTGGCCGGCGCGCGCACGGGCCACCGCGTTGCCGACGACGTCGAGGCAGGCGGCGAGATTGGTGCCGTCGACGGAGTGGCCTTCGATGCCGTAGCCGATCGCCTTGTCCACCAGTTCGCGGCAGGCGAATTGCCGGCTGGTCGGGGTCGAGTAGGCGTACTGGTTGTTCGCCACGACCATCACCAGCGGCAGCTTCTCCACTGCGGCGAGATTGAGGCCCTCGTGAAAGGCGCCGGTGGAGGTGCCGCCTTCGCCAAGGCAGGTGGCGCCGACGGTGCCGGTGACGCCGCGATATTTCCGCGCCAGCAATCCGCCGGCGACGACGGAAATCATCGCGCCGAGGTGGCTGACCATGGCGAGGACACCTTCGCGTGGTCGCCCGCGATGGACGTTGCCGTCGCGACCGCGCATCGGGCCGAGGCGCGAGCCCATGTAGGTGCGCGTGCAGTCGAGGAGCGATTCGCCGAACGCAAACCGGCCCGCCTGATCACGAATCAGCGGTGCGAAGATGTCGCCCTTGCGAAGGGAGATTCCGACCGACACGCTGAGGGCTTCCTGGCCTTTGCCGAGGAAGACGCCGCCCTGAATTTTTCCACCGCGATAGAGGCTCGCGATGCGCTCCTCGGCGATCCGCGCGAGCAACATCCAGCGGAACGCGTCGAGATAGGTCTGCTGCGCGGACTCGGGATTCATCGGGATGGGCGCGGTCGTGGCGGGTGGAGCCGCAGTGGCTGGAACCATGGCGACAAGGTTACGAAGCGGTGCACGTTGGGTGCAACGTTTCTTCGGCGGGAGGAGCCTAAAGTTTCCGAAATAGTTGCCGGAGGAGCGATTCGCGAAGCGCCGGCCGAGTTCAGCGGCGTTTACTGCCGAAGAAGGAGCCTAGCACGCCGCGAATGATCTCGCGTCCGACGCTGGAGCCGATGCTTCGCACGGCGCTGGAAGCCATTTTTTCTGCGAGCCCCGCGTAGTGCCCGCCGCGCGGGCCGGTCGTCCCGAAGAGCATGTCTTTCACGAAACTGGAACCGGCGCCACCAGAGGCGGGCGCTGCCTGGGTGGAGGACGACGCGGCGGGTGGTCTGGCCGCCGGCGACGGTGTAGGCGCGGTCGTGGGCGCGTTCTGGGTGACGCGGGCGCGGAGCATTTCGGCGGCGCTCTCTCGATTGACCGGAGTCTCGTAGGTGCCAAAGAGCACGCTGTCCTTGATGATCGCGGCGCGTTCCTCGGCGGTGATCGGGCCGATCTGGCTGCGCGGCGGGACGATGGAAACGCGCTGGACGATGGCGGGCGTGCCGGTGTCGTCGAGCAAGGAGACGAGGGCTTCGCCGACGGCGAGCTGGGTGATGGTCTCGGCCACGTTAAGCTTCGGGTTTTGGCGGAAGGTCTCGGCCGCGCTCTGCACCGCTTTTTGGTCCCGCGGCGTAAAGGCGCGCAGCGCGTGCTGCACGCGATTGCCGAGTTGGCCGAGCACTTTTTCGGGAACATCGAGCGGGTTTTGCGTGATGAAGTAAACGCCGACACCTTTCGAGCGGATGAGCCGGACGACTTGTTCGATCTTGTCTTCGATCTCCTGCGGCAGATCGCTGAAAAGCAGGTGCGCTTCGTCGAAGAAAAAGACGAGCTTCGGTTTGTCGAGGTCGCCGACTTCGGGGAGGCGCTCGAAGAGTTCGCTGAGCAGCCAGAGCAGCGCGGTGGAATAGGTGCGCGGGCTCGTCATGAGCTGGTCGGCGGCGAGGATGTTGATCACGCCGCGGCCGTCCGGCGCGGTCTGGAGGAAGTCGTCGAGATTCAGCGCGGGCTCGCCGAAGAAATGCGCTCCGCCTTGCTGATCGAGTTGCAACAGCGCGCGCTGAATTGTGCCGACGCTCGCCGCACTGACGTTGCCGTATTGCAGGGTGAGCTGCGCCGCGTTTTCACCGATGAATTTCAGCATCTCGCGAAGATCGTCGAGGTCGAGCAGGAGCAGTCCACCTTCGTCCGCGACGCGGAAGAGGACCTGGAGCACCCCTTCCTGCGTGTCGTTGAGATTGAGGACGCGAGAGAGCAGCAGCGGTCCCATTTCGCTGATCGTGGCCCGCACCGGATGGCCGGATTTTCCCAAAATATCCCAGAAGGTGACCGGGAAACCGGCGAACGGGCGGTCGCTGAGCCCGAGCGTTTTCAGGCGCTCAGCGATCTTTGGAGTCGCGCTGCCGGGCTTGGCGATGCCACTGAGGTCGCCCTTGATGTCCGACATGAAAACGGGCACGCCGATGCTGGAGAAATTCTCGGCGAGCGCTTGCAGGGTGACCGTCTTGCCGGTGCCGGTGGCGCCCGCGATGAGACCGTGGCGGTTGCCCATGCGGGGATTGAAGAGAATCGGCTCGGTGCCTTGGGCGAGGAGAAACGGGTCAGCCATAGTGCGAAAAGAATCGGGCGCGAATCTAGAGGGGAGCTCGGCAGCGGCGCGAGAAGATTGTCGCTTCAGACTAGATGTAAGATCGAGATCAGCACGGTGACGGTGACCATGCTTAACAACGTGGAGCAGAAAACGGCCGATGCGGCGAAGTGCGGATCGGCGTCAAATTCGTGGGCGATCAGCGCGGTGTTTACGGCCGTGGGAAATGACGAACTAAGGATCATGATCTTCGCCGTCTCGCCGGTGAAGCCAAAGAACCCGACCAGAGCCCACGCGAGCAGCGGTCCACCGAGCAATCGCAGACCGAGCGCCCAGCCGAGACGGGACAGATGCTGCGGCCGCTCCGTCTTGGAGATCTGCGCGCCGAGCGTGACGAGGGCAAGGCCGATGAGGGCGTTCGAGAAATAATCGAGCGGAACCCACAGCCAGCGCCACTGCTGAACCGGGATGTGCAGCACGCGGACGACGAGCGCGGCGCCGACGGCCCAGAGCGACACTTGGCGAAGCATCGGCAGGAGCATCCGCCACCCCGTGCGGTGCGCCGAGGACGCGAGCAAAAGGCCGACGGAGAACGTGCTGACATTGGTCGCGACGATGATGAAGACCTGCAGCACGGGCCCAAGCGTGGGAAACGCGAGTGCCATGAGCGGCACGCCGTAGTTTCCCGAGTTGTAAAACATCGTGGAAAGCTGCAGAGAGCGCGTCTGCGCCCGCGGGTATCCCATCAACCAGCCGACGAGAGCGCTGAGCACGAACATGCCCGCGAAGATCGCGACGGTAAACCCGACGACGCGCAACGCGAGGGTCGCGGTCAAATTCGAGCGCACGATCTGGACGAAGATGAACGAGGGGACAAACAGGTAGATGTTCATCTTCACGAGCGAGCCCAGATCGAGCCGGCAGCGGCGATCGAGCAGCCAGCCGGCGCCGAACATGACCAGGATCGGCAGCAGCACTTGCGTGAAGACGTTCCAAAGAAGCACGCGGGTCTATTCGTGGGAAAATGGCAGGACTGGCAAGGTCACTGGCGAAAACACAAAGAGCGCGAGAATGAACTCGCGCTCTTTGCGGCCAACCTCGGAGAAAATGTTACGGGCTAACGCTCGGCGGGATGCGCACCCGGCGCGAAGTGGGATTCGGCGGGAATCCCAGAGCGCCCGGAAGGTACGGTGAACCTCCAGGTCCGATGGCCACGGGTTCAGGATTCTTCTTTGGGTCCTTGAAATCTTTGGACTCCTTGCCATCCCCCGATGGCTCGTAGCTTGATGAGTCTTCGGACGATTTGGACGACGCCGGGCGGTACTCCGCGACGACTTCCGGGCTCAAGCTAACTTCGTAATCGTCGAGCGTCACCGCGTTGAAGGCCGAGAACTCGCGGACGTTGAGATTCTCGCCCGGGGTCGCCGGGCTCCAACGAAGAGCGAGTTGTCCGGCTTCGATTGCGGGGAAGTCGATACTGGATCGACCGGTGGTACCGTCGAGGAGCACGCTCACCGTCGGAGTGGCCGCCTCAAGAGCGACTGCAGCGCCTGGACCGGTCGAGGCGACTGGGGAGGCCAGTGCGTAGACGTCCAATTTTCCCTTCGCGCCCGCATCAGCGAGCACGGTGATCCGTGAAACCGTGTGCTGTTTATCAAAAGACACGACGGCACCCGACTCGTTGCCAGACCCCGCAAGTGCGACGGCGGTTTCCGGATTGTCATCAATCGCGCGCTGCCAGGCGACGTATCCGCTCGTGGAGTTTGCGTAGCTCACGCGCGCACCAGTGTGGAGCGCGCTCAGATTGAAGTCGGTCTGGTTATTCACGAATTGGCCGAAAATCGCCCGCGCGTCGATTGACTGTTCGCGTTTGCGGAAGCTGTAGCTGGCCGCCGGTTTATCCCCGAAGACGTAAAGACTGTACAGAGGGCCGGGATCGGCGACGTCCGTCTGGATCAGAAGATACTTGGCGAAGTGGTTGAAAGATTTGCCGAGCTTCTTGTCGTTTACCGACTCAAACGGCACATTTTTCACGAGCGGTTTCCAACTGCTGCCACCCGGAGCCATTGGTTCGTCGCCTGCGAAAAGACTGATCGTGCCCGTAGCGGGGCGCGCGGAAATGCTGAAATTGGCCAGAACCTCTGGTTCGCTCAAGACGAGAAGATAGCTTTGCTTTCCTGCCATCACCGGCCATCCGGTCGTCGCATCGTCATCGAGCCACGCGGCCGCCGCCTCCGTCGGCGTGTAGGTTTGATTTGCCGGATTGAAGATGAAGAGATTCGAGCCGAGATGCTGGCGAGCGAGGTTCTTCGGGAAAATCTGGAGCTGCTTTGAGCCGTGCCCTGCGTCGGCGGCGAGGGCGACGGACGCGCAAGCGATCGAAAACAGCGATACGGACTGTGGGTTGATCTTCATTAGGTTTTTGTTTCTAGCTGAACTGGAACGGGATTGGAATCGAATTCTGTCGAGGAACCGTGGGTCAAACTGTTTCTAGTAATTTCATACATTATGGGCTGTTCCTTTCTCCCGGCAAGCAGTTTTTGGATTTTCTTTCCGCACGCTGGCATGGTCAAGTTTCTCATTTGCTGGAATTTTGCATTGGCATCGGCATAGGCTGCGGGTAATTGAAGCGTTGTTGGTCTGCGATTTGCTTGCGACCTCTGCGTTCCGTTCGCCAGCGATCAAGATGATCAGTTTTTCCCAACCACGCCCGTGACTACCGTATCCAACTCCCTCTCCACCGGTTCCTCTCTGCACCTGGAGCCCGGGCAAAAGCTCGCCGGCTGTTACGTGCTCGAGAGGCCGCTTGAAGTTGGCGGAAGGCACCTGATCTGGATCGCCCAGGACGAAGTGCTGGGAAAAGAGGTGTCGCTTCATTTCCTGCCCGCAGAAGTGGCTCGGGATTCTTCGGCAGTCGCCGAGCTTCGCCACGAGGTCAAACGAAGCCGCCCTCTCATCCATCCCGGCGTCCTGCGCGTTTACGATTTGGTGGAAGGCGATGACTGGACAGCAGTGGCGATGGATTCGTTTGAGGGGCGTAGCCTCGCGGCGCTTTTGGAGGAGAAAGGGCGCTTTGAGGTCGAAGACGTTGAGGCGTGGTGCGATCAGGTGTGCGT
>JBAVML010000623.1:0-7444 GCA_049690035.1 Chthoniobacteraceae bacterium | reverse complement strand
ACGCCATCGTGGAAGCGGTCGCAGCCGCGAATGAAGCGCGCAGCGCAGGCACCGCGAGTTTTGGTTACGGAAAAGAAGAAACGGTCGCTTTCAACCGCCGCATCCGGATGAAGAACGGGCTTTCGTTCTCGCATCCCGGAAAAGGGAATCCCGACAACGTGGAGTTTGCCGGCCCCGTCGATCCGCAGGTCGGCGTGATCGGCTGCTGGAACGCCGAAGGCAAGCTGACGGGATGCGTCGTGAACTTCTCCTGCCACGCCACGACGAGCGGGCCGTGGATCAGTGCGAACTGGATCTATTACATGGAAAAAGCGATCCAGGGATTCTACGGCGCGGACACGAAGATCGTCTTCCTCCAGGGCGCGTGCGGCGACGTGACGCAGGTGAACAATCTCGACCCGCACGCGAATCCCGGCGGCGACGAGTGGGCGCAGTTCGTCGGCGGCCGCGTCGGCGCGGAGGCGGTGAAGGTGCTCGTCGGCATGTCGCAGACGCGCACCGCGGAGGTGCCGGTGGATGTGAAGATGAAGACGTGGCGAATTCCGCGCCGGGTGCCCGATCCCGAGCACGTGAAGGCTGCGCTGGAACTTGCGGCGAAGGACGCGAAGGACGGCGGACCGGATTGGGTGTGGGCGAAAGAAACTGCGATGCTCGACGCGCTCATCGCCAAGGAGCCGAAGGTCGAAGTCGAAGTGCAGGCGATCCAGGTCGGCCCGGTCGCGTGCATCTCCGATCCCGCGGAATATTTCTGCCAGTACGGCCTCGACCTCAAGGCGGGCAGCGGCTTCCCGATGACCTTCCCGGTGGAACTCGCGAACGGTTGCACCGGCTACGTGCCGACGGAGGAAGCCTTCGGCCCGCACGGCGGCGGCTACGAAACGCGGCTCACGAGCTACAGCAATTTGGAGATCACCGCCGGCCGGCAATTCCGCGACGCCGGCCTGGAACTCGCGAAGCAATTGACGCCCGGCAAGCTGCCCGAGGTGCCGCTCGCGCCGCCGTTCAAGGGTGGCGGCTGGCTGTATGGAAATCAGCCGCCGCAATTGAAATGACCATCCGCATCCTTCTCCTCCTCGCCTCCTCGGCTCTCGCGGCTGTGCCCTCGCCGCTCACGCCCGACGACGCGCTGAAATCATTCCAGCTCGCCGACGATCTCCGCATCGAACTCGTCGCCGCCGAGCCGCTCGTGGCCTCGCCTTGCGCGATCGCCTTCGATGAAAAAGGCCGCGCCTTCGTCGCCGAAAATCGCGGTTATCCGCGCATGGCCGAGCCGCCGGAAGGGGTGGTCGCGTTGCTCGAAGACACCGACCACGACGGCCGCTTCGACAAACGCACCGTCTTTGCCGACGGCCTCGAATATCCGAATGGGGTGATGCCGTGGAAGGACGGCGTGATCGTCACCGCGTCCCCGGATGTGTGGTTCATGCGCGACACGAATTGCGACGGCGTGGCCGACGAAAAGCGCAAGCTCTTCACTGGATTCGAGACCGCGAAAAGCACGCAGCTTCGCGTGAACGCCCCGCGCGTCGGCCCGGATGGCTGGATCTACCTCGCGGCAGGACTGAGCCTCGGGACAATCATCTGCCCCGAGCATCCCGACCGTCCCCCGCTGAAGATGACCGGCGACGTGCGCTTTCAGCCCGACACGCTGGAGATCGAGAATGTGGACGGCAAATCGCAGTTCGGGCAATCGTTCGACGAGTTCGGACGCCGCTTCATCTGCATGAATCGCCTGCCCGTGCAGCACGTGGTGCTTTCCTCAAAATGGCTCGCGCGGAATCCAAACCTCGCCTTTTCCGACACCGTGCAGGACTGCAACGAGCGACTCGTGAAGACTACGATGAAGGGCGGCGGCGATGGCGTGCGCCTCTTCCCGATCAGCTCGAACATCACCACCGCCGATTCGCACGCGGGGTCCTTCAGCGCGGCCTGCGGCGTCACGATCTGGCGCGGCGGCGCGCTGCCGGAGCGCTACGATGGCACGGTGCTCTCGTGCGACCCGACCGGCAATCTGGTCCACTGCGACCGTCTCATGCCGAACGGCGCGACGTTCAGCGCCGTGCCGCTCCTCGAGAAGCACGAGCTCTTCGCCTCGAAGGACGACTGGTGCCGCCCGGTCTTTGTCGCCCGCGGCCCCGACGGCGCGCTCTACGTCTGCGACATGTATCGCAAGGTGATCGAGCATCCCGATTATCTGCCGGAGGAAGTGCGCAAGCACACCGACTTCGAGAGCGGCCGCGCGATGGGTCGCATCTGGCGCATCACGGCGAAGACGCCGCGCGATGTGAAGCCGCTCGCGCCGTTCCAGGATGAGTTCGCGCCGATCCGGCCCGCGGTGACGGATGCCGCGCTCGCGGCGAAATTCGCGAACGATCCGAGCGCCCGCGTGCGCTTTTGCACCGCGCTCGTGCTCGGCGATTCGACCGCTCCATTCGCCAACGAAACACTTGCGCAGATCGCCGCGCAGGATGCAGGGGACAAGTGGGCGCGCGCCGCCGTGCTCAGCGGCGTCGGCGGCCGCGAAAAGGAATTCCTCGCCGCGGTGTGGCCGAAGCTAAAAGGCGAACGGGAAGGCGAACTCGAACTGTTGGGGATGCTCGGCCGGTGTTTTAAGGATGTCGCCGTGCTCCAGACCACGCTCGGTGACCTGCCGCCGAGCGCGATGCTCGCCGCCGTGTGGGCGGGTTTCAATGAACGCAACGCCGCCGCCGCGCGTTCGACGCCGGCATACGCGCAGCTTCTCGACTACGCCGCGCTCCACGTCGCCAATGCCGCGGAACCCGCCGCGCAGCGCCTCATCTATGCGCGCCTGCTCGGCACCGGCAAATGGGAGACCGCCGCCCCGCCTCTCCAGCGCTCACTGGAGCAAAATCCCGACGAAGCACTCCAAGCCGCGCTCGTGCGCAGCCTCGCGCTGCTCGACGCGAATCGCGCCGCCGCGGTGCTCCTCGCCGACGGCCTCTGGACGCATTACAGCCCGGTGTTGCGCGAGACGATTCTCGGCGCGCTCTTCGCCCGCGGCCAACTCGGCGGGGTGCTCGATGCGGTGGAAAGTAACCGCCTTCCCGCGAGCGCGCTCACGACAACGCGGCGGCAGGCTTTCGAGAAAAGTAAGGACGCCACGATCAAGGAACGCGCTGCGAAAGTCTTCAGCGCCGGGCTCGCCGATCGCGCCGCCGCGCTCGATCGCGCGAAGAAGGCGCTCGAGCTCACCGCGAATCCCACGCACGGCCACGAGGTCTTCAAGCAGCTCTGCTCCACGTGTCATCGTCTCCAGCAGGAAGGCGCGAACGTCGGGCCCGACCTCTTCGACATGCGCCGCCAGCCGAAGGAAAACATCGTCTTTCATCTCGTCATGCCTGAGGCCGAAGTCGCGCCCGCCTTTGCCCCCTACACGTGCGAGACGAAGGACGGCCGCGCCTTCACCGGCATCCTCATATCGGAGACGCCCACGAGCATCGCGATCCGCCAGCCCGGCGGCCTCGAGGACACGGTGCTGCGCGCGGACATCAAGTCCTTCAACTCGCTCCCGGGCACGCTGATGCCCATCGGCCTCGACGCCGCGATGCAGCCGCAGGACATCGCGGATTTAGTCGCCTACCTCAAGGGCGAGCAGTAAAAACGCGGTTCTTCCGCCCCACCTTTCATGAGCAAAAAATACAACGTCGCCGTCATCGGTTATGGCTGGGCCGCTACCGCCCACATCGCCGCCATCAACGCCACCACGCAGGGCCAGGTCACCGCTGTCTGGTCTTCGCGGAAACTCGATGACGCCGAGCTGAGCGCCAAGCACGGCTCACCGATCAAGACCTACACCGATCTCGCCGAGATGCTCGCCGACCCCAGCATCCACGCCGTGGATATCACCAGCTATCCCGACCAGCACGCGGCGCAGTTCATCGAAGCCGCGAAGAACGGCAAACACATCATCGTCGAGAAGCCGCTCGCCATCGAGTGGTCGGAGATCGTGAAGATGAAACGCGCCGCGGATGAGAGCGGCGTGAAAGTATGCGTCTGCTTCGAGTGCCGCTGGTCATCGCAATTCGTCGCCACCAAATCCACCATCGACGCCGGCCTCGTCGGCTCGCTGCATTACGGCGAAGTCGATTATTACCACGGCATCGGACCGTGGTACGGGCAGTATCGCTGGAATACGAAAAAGGCGCTCGGCGGCAGCGCGCTGCTCACCGCCGGATGCCACGCGCTCGACGCGCTGCTCCTCTGCATGGGGAGCGAGGTGGAGGAAGTGACCAGCTACTCGACGCAGAGCAGCGCCGCCATCTTCGCCGCCTACGAATACCCGACCAGCGCGACGACGCTCGTGCGCTTCAAAAACGGCGCGATCGGCAAGTCGGCCGCGATCGTCGATTGCTTCCAGCCGTATTACTTCCACACCCATCTCGTCGGCAGCGAAGGCTCGATCCTCGACAACAAATTCCACAGCCAGAAACTCGCCGGCTTGAACAAACACGCGTGGTCTTCGCTGAGCATGAAGATGCTCGATAGCGGCGATGTGAGTGACCACCCCTACACCACGCAATTCCAGGCGTTCTTCGACGCACTCGACGCCGGCCGGGACATGCCGCTGACGAGTTTCGCCGACGGATTCAACACGCATCGCGTGATTGCCGCAGCGGACCTATCCGCGGCGGAGAAACGGCCGGTGAAGATCAGCGAGATCGCGGTGAGCTGATGCCCTCCGCTCTCGCCATCGCCGCACATCCAGACGACATCGAGTTCGTCATGGCGGGGACGATGTTGCTGCTGCGCGAGGCCGGTTGGGAACTGCACTATTGCAACCTCTCCTCCGGGAATATGGGCAGCACCGTGATGACGCCCGCGCAGACGGCGAAGACTCGGGCGCAGGAAGCGCGAGCAGCGGCGAAGCGGCTTGGGGCGAAGTGGCACGCGCCGTTTTGCCACGACATGTCGATCTTCTACACCGAGCAGAATCTGCGGCGGCTGACCGCGGTGGTGCGTGCCGCGCGGCCGACGGTGGTGCTCACGCACGCGCTCGCGGATTACATGGAAGATCACATGATCACCGCGCGGCTCGCGGTGTCGGCGACGTTCTCGCGCGGCATTCCGAACTACCGCTCGACCCCGCAGCGCACGCCGGCGCTCGATCCGTGCGTGGTTTATCATGCGATGCCGCACGGCCAATGCACGCCGCTGCGCGTCCCGGTGCAGCCGGAGATCTTCATCGATACCGCAAGCATGCATGCGGAGAAGCGCGCGGCGCTGGCGTGTCATGCTTCGCAAAAGGAATGGCTCGACGCGACGCAAGGCATGGACAGCTATCTCGCAACCGGCGACGCGCTCTCGCAGGCGCTCGCTAAAAAGGCGCCGAAGAAGCTGAAGTATGCCGAAGGCTGGACGCGACATCTGCACTACGGCTTCGGCGCGGAAGAAGACGATCCGCTGCGTGACGTGCTCGCGCCTTTCTACCAACGCAATCCGCGCTATCCCGCTTCCTAGCTCACACCACCTCCCCACCCATGAACTACCGCCCTTCCAGCATCTCCACCGAATGGTGGGACTACACCTGCCTCCCGCTCGACCTCGTCGATGAAGTCGCGCGCCTCAGCTTGCGCGATGTCGAAAAGCTCTCGCGCCCCGGATTCCGCGTGGTGATGTACGACACGCTCGAAGATTTCTACCTCGCCGAGGCGCTGGAGTATGTCGCCGCATGGAAGCGCAGCACGGCGGATAATCCCGTGGGCATCTGCGGACCGATCGGACCGACGGAGCAACTCCCGCTCGTCGCGCGCATCGTCACCGAGCTCGGGCTCGACGTGCGCAGCGGGCATTTTTGGGGAATGGATGAGTGGTTCGATGTCGCCACGGGCCAGGAAGTGCCGGCGACGCATCCGCTGTCGTTTGAGAAGGCAGACCGTGAGATGTGTTTCGATCGCATTCCGAAAAAGCTGCGCATGCCTGACGCGCACCTGCATTTTCCGAAAGCCGACACTGCCACCTACCGCGAGACCTGGGGCGCCGGCGTCACCTGTGCGGTGATGCAAGGCGGACAGGGAGACGTGAAGCACTGGGCCTTCAACGATCCGCTCCCGCGCAAAGGGAAATACAAGGCCGCGCCACCGACGCCGGAGGAGTATCGCAAGCTCGCCACGCGCGTTGTGGACCTGCACCCGCTGACCATCGCGCAGAACGCGCGCACCAGCGGCGGCGGGAATATCTCCATGGTGCCGACGAAGGCGATCACCGTCGGACCGGTCGAGACGTGGCAGTCGGAGAAGGTCTCGATCTGGCACGCCGGACATCACGACAACCCGTTCGGCCAACGGCTCACCGCGTTCCTGATTTCGAAAAAACTGCCGACGACCTGCGTGCCGATGTCGCTCCTCGCAGATCACCCGAACGTGCAGTTCAACTATTACCGCCCAGGCATCGGCACGTGCGCGGTGGAGATGCATTGAGTTAACAGCTCGATCTCCGCACCGGCACGCGGCCGCTGGCGGCTCGAAAAAAACGCCGTCATCCTGAGCGGAGCACTGCGCGGCGGTGGAGGGTCCACCGGGTGTGCGGGCCAGCGCGGAGTCGAAGGACCTCTAACTTTTTCCGCCGATGGGCCTACCGGCAGAGAAGTATGAGGTCCTTCGACTCCGCGCCGCCCGACACACCCCGTGAAGAGGCCGCCGCCCAACACGCGGCGCTTCGCTCAGGATGACATTGTTCGTTTTAACGCGGAGCGTCAGCGCGCCGGCCAGCGCAGGTGCTGGTGCAGAAAATCAAACGTCCCCACGCCATGGATCGTGTGCGGGCCGTCGAACCACTCGATCTCCGCACGATCGCCGATGCCGAGCTTGTCGTAACCGCGCTTCACCTTCGCAAATTCGTAGCCGACCCATTCGTCGAGCCCCACGCCGTCATCGTGACCGCGCTCGACCATGAACGGCCGCGGCGCGATGAGCATCGCCATTTCGGCGTAATTCGCGACGCCCGCAAGATTCCACTCGTCGATCTCCCACTCCGGCGTGAAGACGTAGCTCATGCGCATCTCCGGGCTGATCACCTTGCGCACCCACTCGTTGAAATCGCCGGAGCAAATCGAGAGGCAGTAGCGCGGAATCAAGGCGGGAAGCCGCATCGCGGACTTCCCACCGTAGCTCAGTCCGTAAAAGGCGATGCGCTCGGGATCGACAAACGGCAGGCTTGCCAGCCAGTCGGTCGCAACCTCGTGCTGCGCGGTGATGAAGGAGAACAGGGAAAGCCCGAGCGGATTTGCGCGCCGCTGGAGCAGGCGAAATTCGTCCTTCCCGCGATACGGATTGTGCGGCGCGAAGACGATGAACCCTTCGTCCGCGAGCCGGCTCGCGAAGCCTTTGTAGTAAGCAAATGCGCGGTCGTTCGGATTCGTCGTCACCACATCTTCGGGAAGACCTTCGAGCCCGTGCTGACAGACCACCACGGGCCGACGCTCTCC
>JBAVML010000622.1:0-8976 GCA_049690035.1 Chthoniobacteraceae bacterium | reverse complement strand
GCTGCACGGCCTGCTCAAGGCCGTGGGCGACAACTTCCGCGCAGGCGCGAAAGCCGTGCGCCTGTTCGAGATCGGCCGCGTTTATTCCCAGCAGCAGCCCGAGGAAATCACCCACGCCGCCGTCGTCATCACCGGCTCCACCGCGCCGCGCACCTGGCGGTCCGGCGAAGGCCGCGAGGCCGATCTCTACGACCTCAAGGGACTGCTCACCACCGCGCTCGGCGCCGACTCCACCTTCGAGCCGCAGGAAAATTCCGCGCTCGCGCTTTCCCTCGTGGTGAAGGTCGGCGGTCGCCCCGTCGGCTTCGCCGGCCAGCTCTGGCCGGCCGAGGCGCGGGCGCTCGACGCCACCGGCGCCGTCGTCTTCGCCGAACTCGATCTCGGTGCACTCGAGCGCAGCGGTGCGGCGAATAAATACCGCGAGATCCCGCGCTTCCCTTCCACCACCCGCGACATTGCGCTGCTCGCGCCGCTCACCCTCGCGCACGAGCAGATCGCCACCACGCTGAGCACCGCGAGCGAACCGCTCCTGGAAAGCGTGGAGATCTTCGACGTCTTCACCGATCCCTCCGGCGCAAAGGTGCCCGCCGACAAAAAGTCACAGGCATATTCGTTGACGTATCGTGCATCCGACCGCACCCTCACCGCCGACGAAGTGAACGCCGCGCACGCGCGGCTCAAGGAACGCCTCAAGAGCAATCTGGGCGTGGCCCTTCGCGAATAGATCTTTCTCAAATAGTGCAGTGTGAGAGTGCCGCCGAGCCGCGCACTTTCGCCCGGCACTCATCAATTTGCCCTGCAGTGTACGAGCAAAGGGTGGTAATCCCGATCCGATAAGTCTATCAACTAAGGAGACCGGGGTGGGCAGTTTATGGTCACGCCTTCATTGGAAGACCTGAGCCTGTCCCAGGTTGTCCGCCGTTACCATTTGGTGGGAACGGGAACACCGCCCGGACGGCACAGGCGGGGCATTCACTTAAGGCGCTTCATCCACGACTGCTGATGTCAGGGTGAGGCGCCTTCTTTTTTTGGGGAGTTGGTTAGAAACTGACGGCGACCGTGAGCGAAACCAATCGGGGTGCGCCGATGCTCACGAGACCGCTGGCGGTCTTTCCGACCTCGCTCTCGCCGTCGAAGAGATTTTCCACTTTCACCGCGCCGGTGAGGTGCTCGTTGAAAGTGTAGCCGAGAGAGAGGTCCACCGTGGCGAACGGAGCCAGCGCAAGGGTGTTGAGGTCATCTTCAAACTGCCGGCTGACGTAGCGGACTTGTGCCGCTGCCTGCCAGTGTCCGGGTGTCCATTCGAGCGCCGCGACGGCGACGTGCTCGGGGGCCTGCGCGAGGTGTTTGCCTTCGAGCTGCGGGAAGTCGGTGGCGCGGGCGACGGTCGGGTGGGTGAAGAGGAATTGTGCGCGGAAGCGCAGATCATTGGCGAGCTGAAGGACGACTCTTGCTTCGAGGCCGAAGACCTCCACGCGATCGAGATTGCGCCGCTGGCGGAGGACGCCGCCCGCGGGAACGAAGCCGCCGGGATCGAAGGTGCCGGGGCCTTCGCCGATGGTGACGTTGCCGACCGCATCGTGCAGTTGATTGTAGAATCCGGTGAGCGCGAAGCTGAAGCGATCGACCGGCTCCCAATCGACGCCCAGTTCCGCGCCGTAGAGCCGCTCCGGATCGAGGGCAGCGTTGGCTTCGGTGATGTCGTTGCCGACGCGGAAGGGTCGGTAGAGTTCGTTTAAGGTCGGTGCGCGGAAGCCGGTGTAAGCCGCGGCGCGAGCGCGCACGGTGTGGGTGAGTTGTGCGGTGAGGCCGAGGCGGCCATTGGGCGACACGCCGTCCTGCTCGGCATAGGTGTCGTCGCGCAGCATCTCCCCGCTGTTGCGATCACGCTCGATGCGCATGCCGTCGTATTGACGCCAGTAATCGACGCGCCCGCCGGCCACGACTTTCACCGCATCGCTGACGCGCCAGTTTTCCTCCAGAAACGCGCCGACGAAAAGCTGCCGTCCGCCTGCGTTCCGAAAGCGCGTGAACTCGTCATCGACACGCAGGAAATTCTCGTTCGTCTCGCCTTCCACCCAGCGGAAATCCGCGCCGCCCACGATCCGATGCGCGTCGCCGAGCGGCTGACTCCACACGGCGCTGCCGCCTGCCGCGGTGGCCGGCACGTCGAATTGATCGAGTGCCAGCGTCTCCACGGTCCGGTCGGCATTCACCGAGCTGAAGGTGCTGCTGAAGCGGCGGCGCTGGGTGTAGGCTTGAAGCCGCACGTTGGCGTCGAGCGTGGGGATGAAGCGATCCAGCGTCGCGCTCACGTCCTGGCCTTCGCTCGCGTTGTGCGTGAGGCGGGTGCCGTTGTTGCGGTGTTCGTCGAAGGCACTGGCGGCCAGCGAAAGGCGCGTGTTTTCGTCGGCCTGCCAGCCGAGGCGTGTTTGCCAGACCCACGAGGCGGCATCGGCGGAGGTATCGCCTGGGCCGCGTTGATTCGCTTGCAGCACGGGGTAGCCCGCGGTTTCGAACCGATCGGCGTAGCCGGAGAGGCTGAATTTTCCCGACTCGAGCGACGCCTCCAGCGCAGCGTCCGACGTGTCGCGATTGCCGATCGTACCGAGCACGCGCGCCGCATTTCCGGTCGGGTCTTCGCTGACGAGATGGATCGTCCCCGCGAGCGCTGCATTGCCGAAGAGCCCGGCGCCACCGCCGGGATTCACGAGCACTTCGCTCAGGCTCGACGGCGGCACGCGCGACCACGGCACCCAGCCAGCGAAGGGATCATTGAGCGGAATGCCATCGAGCAACACGAGCGTGCGGCCCGCGCCGTTCGGACCGATGTTGCGCAGGCTCACACCCTGCGCGGTCGGGTTCGCGACGCGGCTGCTGCTGCGGCGGAAGAGCGAGAAGCCGGGCGCCGCGTCGCGCAGGATGTCGTCGAGCCGGAGCTGCGGCGCGGCTCGGAGTTCGTCGCGCTCGATTCTTGAAATGGAAAAGGGCTCGTCGGATCCCCCCGCGGGCAGTCGATCCGCCGTGACCACCACCTCGGGCAGGCGCGTGGCATCATCCTGCGCGTGGAGCGCCGCGACGGCGAGAGGCAGTGTGAATGAGAGGCGAAGAGCCGCGCGGGAGAACATTCGCGACCCAATAGCAGCCGGCACGCACGATTGCATCCGCGGATTCGTCGTGGAGAAGTGCCGTGTCAGAGTGAGGCGCCTCCTTTGTTGGAGGAAGGGCGAGCCTCACGGCGCGGAAGTCACCTTCACGCGCATGAAGCGGGCGGGCGGGGTGCCGTAGGGAATGTTGTCGCGCACCTTGAGCGTGCTGGGGTTGTCGATCAGCACGGTGGTCGTCGCGGGGCTGAAAGAAGCGGGCTGGCCGGTGAGCAGCGTGCCGGCGCTCTGCACTTCGTAGGTCACGCCGGGGTGTTTGGTGAGGGTGAGCGTGAGGTAGCCGCCTTCGGGCACGGGCGTGGGCGCAAGAGCGGAATCGGGAAGCGTCGGGTTGAGGCCGAAGGCGAGCTCCTGGAGATTGGTGAGGCCGTCGTGGTCGGAATCATCGCTGGCGTTCTGCCCGGTGGTGGTGGGCCAATAGGTAAGCTCCCAGGAGTCGGGCAGGTCGTCGTTGTCGGCGTCTGTGGAGAAGTTGAAGGTCGTTACTTGCTCGATCAGGCCGGAGCTCCCGTTGGAGTAGCCGCCGGTCGTCGCGCCGCGGGCGCGGACGCGGCCGCTGGCGGGGAGCGCGAGACCGGTACGCCGCCAGTTCGACGCGGTGCCGATGCGATTGCCGGGGCCGAGCGGGTTCCAGCTCACGCCTCCATTCGTGCTCAGCTCGAAGGTGACGCGTGAAATCTCCGGTCCCGCGCCGCCGCGCTCCCAGAGCACTTGCGTGGCATCGGGCACGGAGAGCGCCTGCGTGGCTGGGTCGTTCTGGACTCGGGCAAATTCGGAGCGGGTGAGGGCCGCGCCCGTGCCGGCGGCTTCAAGTGTCGAGAAGCTACCGGTGAGCAGCATCCGCCCGTCCGTCTGCATAGCCACGCCATAGACCGGACCGTTGGCGAAGAAATTGCCGACCGGGTCGAACGAGCCATCGGCATGCAACCGGGCGAAACACCCGCGTGCCGTGGGAGATGGCGGAGTCTGGCTCCACCCGCCGACCGGGGGCTGGAGGGTGGTAAACTCGCCGCCGAGCAGCACGTCGCCATTGGCCTGTACCGCCAGGCTATGGATGGGGCCGTTCGCGTTGGGATTAAAGCCGGGGTCGAGGCTCCCGTCCGCGTTGACCCTGGCGATGAAGTTGCGCAGCGTCGAGGTGGCCGCGCCGTTGGGCCAGAGCGAGGTGAACTCGCCTCCCAGCAGCACCTTGCCATCCGCCTGCACGGCCACGCTCCGAACGTGGTTGTTCGGTGCGGGATAGAATCCCGCGTCCAGCGTCCCCTCGGCCTGCACCCGCGCGATGCTTGGGCGCACGATGGTACCTAGCGCGCCGTTCGGCTGGAACCGGGCGAAGTCACCGCCCAACAGTATCTTCCCATCGGCCTGCACCACCACACTCCGGACGAGGTTGTCTGCCTTGGGATCGAAGCCAGTGTCCAACGTCCCATCGGCTTGGACCCGCGCGATGAAGCGACGCGAGGTAGCCGCACCCCCGTTGGGCCGGAGCGTAGTGAAATAGCCACCGAGTAGCACCTTCCCATCCGCCTGCAGCGCCACACTCAAGATGTAGTTATCCGCCCAAGGGTTGAAGCCGGGGTCGAGCGTTCCATCGGCATTGAGCCGCGCAACGTGCTGGCGCGCAATGGGCGAGGGCGTGCCGTTGGGCTGGAGCATTGTAAAGAAGCCGCCGAGCAGCACTTTCCCATCCGGTTGCACAGCTAGGCAGCGAACGACGCCATTTGCCTGGGGATTAAAGCCGGGGTCGAGCGTCCCGTCGGCGTTGAGCCGGGCGATATTGTTGCGCGATACGCCCTGTACCCAGAAGAAGTCCCCTCCCACAATGATCTTCCCATCCGGTTGCACCGCCGTGGCAAATACGGCATTTCCGCTAATCCCGGCCTCCAGCGGATCGAGATCCCCCGGCGCGGCGTGCGCAGGTGGGGCGAGCAGGCAAAGTGCGGTGAGCAACAGAGCGCGACACGCCAGCCCCGCCGGGCGAAGCAACGCAGGCAGAAGGAGAGAGCGAGAGCGGGTGGATTTCATGGACAGGAGCGCGGGCCGGATGAGCGCGCACTCGAAAGCAGGAACCGCGCTCCCCCGTCCTTCGACAAGCTCAGGATGACAGGGTTTGGAAGGAGCGCTCCAGACGCTGCGCGGTGGGTGAAGGGCCGCTATTTCGCCGCAGGCTGCATCTGCGTGCGCATCAGCTCGATCATCATGCGCACTTGCGCGGGGTTGATTCCCGACTGTGAGGAGTCGGCGCTGAAGGCGGTGTCCCACTCGGTCTTCACCGGCGTGTAGTGCAGCTCGTTGCGGAGGCGCTGGGCGATTTCGTCCATGTGCGCGGCACCGTAGAAGACGGCGATGCTGTCCGTGGGTTTGCGCCTGGCGAGCTGCGCGCGGAGGTCGTTGATCACCACGGCGTTTCGCTGGGTGAGGATGACGTCGAAGAGATCCTTCATGTCGGGGGAAAGATTCTTCGCCATGGCCATGAGTTCGCCGGCCTGGCCGAGCACTTCGATGAGCATGGTCTTGGTCATCTCCTGCATCTGTGGCGAGGAACCGAGCAGGCCGATCATCTGGGTGAGCGCACCACCCATCGCGCCGGTGCCCTGGAGTGCGTCGATGAGTTGATCGAAGGTCTCTTCGCCCGCGGGTGCGGACGGATCGACTCCGCGCTTTTTCACCTCCTGCTGCAGCTCGGGGACGTGGATGTCGCTGTTAATGAACGAGGCGCTGCGATAGTCGATGGCGTCGAGCTGGAACTTGAGGCCGAGGGCTTTCGCGAGTGTGGTTTGCACGCCGGTGTCTTCCGGCCGGGTGCCGGGCGCCTGCTTCACGTCGTGCAGGCCGACGCCTTCGTAGAGCACGACGGTCTGGCGATCGAGGCGCTGCTGGATGGCGTGAAAATATTCCGCCGTGCCGAGGTGGGCGACGCCGATGAGCCAGACGCTCGGGCCGGTGCCGCTCGCGGGGCGATACTCGGTGCTGCTCGTCTGCAGGCCGCGCGCGCCGCCGGGGAGATCGGCGGTGCGCAGAAAGGCCGCCATTTTCGCCGGAGGCGGCTCGGCGTGAACGAACGGCGCGGCGAGAAGGAGCGCGGCGAGGAGGAGCGTGCGGTGCAGTTTCATGGCGAGGATGTGGGTCGCATCGCGTGGTTTGAGGGTGGAGTCAAATGAGGCGGCTCACACTTTGCGCCCGAACTTCTTCTCCAGCTCGCCGTAGCTCATCTGGATCATCGTGGGCCGGCCGTGCGGACAGGTGTAGGGGAGGTCGCAGGCGAGGAGGTCCTGGATGAGGCGCACGAGCTCCGGCTCGCGCAGGTAGTCGTTGGCCTTCACGGCGTGGCGGCAGACGGTCTTAGCGATCATGTCTTCGCCGAGGCGGAGCTTGGAAGTCTGCGCGCTGGTCTCGCGGAGTTCGTCGATGATTTCGCGGACGAGCTGCAGCGGCTCGCTGCCGCGGAGGAAGGTGGGCAGGCTGTCGATCTTGAAGGTGCCGGCGCCGAAGGGTTCGAGCGCGATGCCGGCGCGGTGCAGCGTGGGGAGATTGTTGGCCAGCCAGTCGGCGTCGCGCGGGCTCACCTGGAGGGTGAGGGGAATGAGCAGCCGCTGCGAGGGGACGCCCTGCGACTCCATGCGCTTGCGCATTTCCTCGAAGAGAATGCGCTCGTGCGCGGCGTGCTGATCCACGAGGACGAGGCCGGTCTCGTTTTCCATGAGGACGTAGAGTTTTCCGAGCACGCCGAGGATGCGGAAGTCGCGCGAGCGGTCTTCGGCGGGGACGATGGGTGGAGTGGTACGCAGGCCGAAATCGGCAACGGAGGTGTCATCGCGTAGCGGTGCAATCCCGCGCGTTTCGGCGGCGAGCGGCAATGGAGCGGCCGGGTTCGCCGGACGAATAACCGGTGCGGCAATGGGCGAACTGGGGCCGAGAGCGAGCGTTGGTTGGGGAGTGGGCGGGGCCGGTAACGCTTCGTTGGTCGTGGGACGCGCGGGAGCGCGTCCCTCCGCGCGGAAGGTCTGCGTCCAGGTGGCGCGATCGCTTTCGAGAGCCCGTCGGGTGGCTTCGACGACGGCCTCGCGGACGTGCGCCGGATTGCGGAAGCGCACTTCGCGTTTGGCGGGATGCACATTCACATCGACGGCGGCCGGATCCATCTCGATGAAGAGGAACGTCACCGGATGCTGCCCTTTCATCAGCGCGGTGTGGTAGCCCTCGCGCAGGGCGAAGTTCAGCGTGCTGTTTTCGATCGCGCGGCCATTGAGGAAGACGAGTTGCTGAGCGCGCGATGAACGGCTGACGCCGGCCTTGCCGACGAAGCCGCGGACGATCAGCCCGCCGCCATCGAACGCCGGCACTTCCAGCAACTCCGCGGTCAGCGCGCTCCCGCAGAGATCGCGAATGCGGTCGCGCAGGTGCGCTGCGGGCGGGAGCTGATAAACCACGCGCTCGTCATTGACGAAGACAAAGCCGACGTGCGGATGTCCGATGGCCTGAAGGTGAAGCTGATGCTCGACGTGGCTGGATTCGGTGTTTTCGGTGCGCAGAAATTTCCGCCGCGCGGGGAGATTGAAAAAGAGCGAGCGGGCCTCGATCTGCGTACCCGGCGCGTCGCCGCCGTCGCGGACATCTTCGATCTTCCCGCCATTCACGATTACCTCCGTGCCGGCGAGCGCGTCGCGCTCCCGCGTGGTGAGGCGGAAGCGCGAGACGCTGGCGATGCTGGGCAAAGCTTCGCCGCGAAAGCCAAGCGTGTGAATCGCCGAGAGATCAGCGCCTGTGCGGATCTTGCTGGTGGCGTGGCGTTCGAGGCAGAGCAGCGCGTCGTCGCGATCCATGCCGATGCCGTTGTCCACCACGCGGATGGTGGAGATGCCGCCGCGCCGGATCAGCACCTCGATGCGCGTGGCTTTCGCGTCGATGGCATTCTCGACGAGTTCCTTCACCACCGAGGCCGGCCGTTCCACGACCTCGCCGGCTGCCACCTGGCTGGCGACGATTTCGGAGAGAAGGGCGATGCGGGACACGAAGAAGAGGCGAAAGGCTAAGGGCGAAAGTATGGCATCGCGTTAGCCAAGACGAGGGGAAGCCGGAACTTCTGCTATTTTTTCACCCAGCGCCTTTCGGCTTTCGCCTTTTCTTCGGCTGCTTTACGGTCAGGAACGATGATCACCGTCACTGATTCCGCATTCCAGCATCTCCAGGAGCTCGTGCTCGAGAAGGGTGAACCGGGCAAAGGCCTGCGTATTTATGTGGAAAGCGGCGGCTGCGCGGGCATGCAGTACGGGATGACTCTCGATGAAGCCCAGGAGGGGGATGAAGTGATCGCGAGGGACGAGATGAAGATTTTAGTCGATGCGCAGAGTCTGCAGTACCTCGACGGTTCGACGGTGGACTACTCCGACGATCTCGCCGGCGCAGGTTTCCGCATTCATAATCCGAAAGCCGTGCGCAGTTGCGGCTGCGGCACGTCGTTCGAAGCGGGTTCGACGGACGCATCCGCGGAGCACGCACAGCATTGAGGCCGGTTTCGGGCGCGACGCATGGCCGATAACTTCTACGGGTTCGACGACAGCGAGGCGGAGGAAAAGGGGAAGGACAATCTGTTCCTCTGGACGATCTTCATCCTGCTCCTGATCGGCGTCGCGGCCGGCTGCTGGATGGGCAGTTTCTACATCTTCGGGCATCCGGAAGACCCACGCTGGTACAAGCTCCTGCGGAAAATGGGGAAACTCGATCCCCCGAAACGTTTCGAGGTCACGGCGGCGCCGCCCGGGGAATTCCTGACCGCGACGAAGCTCTTCGAGAAATACAGCAAGTACACGCG
>JBAVML010000621.1:0-12854 GCA_049690035.1 Chthoniobacteraceae bacterium | reverse complement strand
TTGCCCGCGATCGGCTGATGCACCGCGAAGTGCGGCAGATACAGGAAAAACGGCTGGTCCTTTTTCGTCTCGATGAATTTCTCGGCTTCACTCGTCAGCCGATCGGAAAGGAATTCACCGTCTGGTCCATCCGGCAGCGTCTCGATTTTGTAAGGCGAAAAATACGACGGCGGCTGACCCTTCTCCGTCCCGCCGATGTTGATGTCGAAGCCGCGTTCCGTCGGTCCCGCCGGGCCGAGATGCCACTTGCCGATGCTCGCCGTCGCATAGCCCGCCTGCTTGAGCAACGTCGGCAACGTCACCTCGGTGCCGCGCAGTTCCTTCGTCCAGTCAGGAATTTTCAGCTTCGCGAAGGGCCGGTTGTGTCCGGCGATCCAATCCGTGAGCCGCAGCGCCGCGGGGTTTTTTCCCGTGAGCAAACTGGCGCGCGTCGGCGAGCAAACCGTGCAAGCGGAGTAGGCCTGCGTGAAACGCACGCCTTCCTTTGCCAGGCGATCGATGTTCGGCGTCTCGTAAAATTTGCTGCCGTAGCAACTGAGGTCGGTGGCGCCCATGTCGTCCACGAGGACGACGATGAAATTCGGCGGAGTGGCGGCGCGGGCGGAGAGAGCGAGGGCAAGGAAAAGGGAGAGAAGGCGCATGGGAGGAGAATGACGAATGACGAAAAATCGCGCCAATGTCGAATGGCGAAAGTGCGCGCGCCATCACTTCGTATTTTTCGCCATTGGGATTTCTCTAGTCATTCGCCATTACTCATTCGTCATTCTCTCCACCTCCAAATGAACCGCCGCACCGCGCTCAAATCCCTCGCCACCACCGCCGCCCTCGGACTCGCCGCCCGCGCGCAAGACGCAACGCTCGAGGCGCGATCCGACGTCGGGCTCTTCCACACCAAAAACGGCCGCATCCGCCAGTCCGTCGTGCCGTGGTGCTTCAAGCCGATGTCACCCGAGGAATTGATCGGCCACGCCGCGGCGATGGGCCTGCAGTCGGTGGAACTCATCGACCCGAAACACTGGCCGAAGATCAAGGAACTCGGGATGACCGTCGCCATCGCCGGCTCGCACGGCTTCGCGAAAGGCTTCGCGCACAAGGAAGAGTGGGCCGAGTGCCACAAAATTTTGCGCGAGCGCATCGAGCAGTGCGCCGCCTTCGGTGCCGAGCGGGTGATCACGTTTTCCGGTTTCCGCCGCGGACTCAGCGACGAGGAAGGCATCGCGAACATGGTCGCCGGGCTGAAGGAACTCGTCGGCTTCGCGGAGGAAAAAAAGGTCACGCTCTGCATCGAGATGCTCAACTCCCGCGTCGCCGTGGAGATGAAAGGGCACCCGGATTATTTCTGCGATTCAATGGAACGCACCGTCGAGATTTGCCGCCAGATCGGCAGCGAGCGGGTGAAGATCCTCTTCGATCTCTACCACGTGCAGATCATGCACGGCGACGTGATTGCGCGGATCAAACAACATCGCGACTACATCGCGCACGTTCACACCGCCGGCGTTCCCGGACGCAACGAGATCGACGACACGCAGGAGCTGCACTACCCCGCGCTGATGCAGGCGCTGCTCGACATCGGCTACAAGGGATTCGTCGGCCAGGAATTCATCCCCTCGGGGAAAGACATGGTCGCCTCGCTCGCGGATGGCGTACGCCGCTGCGACGTCTAGCGCGTTCGCCGAACGCGAGCGCGGAACCTACAGCCCGCCGCCGCCGGCTTCACCCGGATCGAGATGGCGGCGGTCGCGACCGCTGGGACAGTCGCCGAGGTAGGGGAAGGTCGTGCGGAACGCTGCGTCGTTCACATTCACGCCGTCGCCGAGCCGACTGTTCGGCGACACATTGAATCCGCCGGCGAGCACGCCGCCCGCGACGACGCGTAGCGTGATATCGAACACGTCGTCGAAAAGCCGGTGACCATTGGGAAAGCCTGCGGTGTCGCCGCCGAGGATTCCGAGCCGGCTCGCGGAAGCTTGAGAAACAGGAGTGATGCCCGTGTTCAGGCGCAGCAGATCCGCCGTGGGTCCCGGCGTCGTCCCTGCCGCCGCGATCGGCGGAGCGTAGGTGAAAAGCGGGAGCAGATCCGCGCGCGGTGGCGCCGGGATGGCGACGGCACCGCCGGTGAGCGCATTGAGAAATCGCGCGATCAGCGGGTCGGTGAAATAGCTCGCGAACTGCGCGTCCTTCTTCGGCAGATCCATGTCGAAGCGATCCTTCGCGGGCAAGCCGAGGAGCAGATCTTTCACGAACGGATTGCCCATCCGCTGCACCTGCTTCCACGCCCCACCGCTCTTCGGCGGCAGCGGCGACTTGCGCGCGGTCACGCTTGGCCGCGAAGTGGTGCCCCACACGCCGATCGTGGCCGCCGCGGAGGCCGCCGCCTCGTTCGCGCCCGTCTTCGTCAGCATCGTCACCGGCAGTTCGATGGCAATCGCATTCACTGCGTAACCGGAATGGGTGTCCGTCGCGGCATTCGCCGCACCCGCGTCCTGGCCGGGCGAGAGGAATCCGTTTCCCGCGCCGGTGCGAAAATTCAGTGTGTCGCCGAACCCACCGAGATCGAGCCAGGTGGGATCATCGACGGCGCCGGCGAAGACCTTCACGCCGCTCGTGGTGGCGGTATGCGTGCCGGCAGTGAAGAGCGCGGCGTAGTCCATCGTGCGCGGCCCGGCGTTCGGCGGCACGGCGTAGAAGGGCGTCGCTCCGGCGAGCACGGTCTTCTTGCGCCCGGCGATGACGGTCACCGTGTAGCTCTGGAGTTGGCGCAATCCGAGCGAATCAAAGGAAGTGATCTTCGCCGGAATGATCTGGGTCCCGGGCGCAATCGGGGCGGGCGAATTGCCCGGCGCGTTTACGCCGCCGGCGGCGCCCACGTAGGCCTGAAAATCGGTGCCCGCGATGGGCAGCGTGGTGAAACGAAACTGGATGCTGATGTCGCCGACCGCGTCGTTGTTGTTATCGACGTGGAATTCGTAGAGGACGTTTGGATCAAACGGAAACCAGCCCGGCGCGTTGCCCGGTTCGGCGAAGCGATCGACGCAGAGAATTAGCGTAACCCGCGGCGTCGGGTCGGCATCGTAGCTGCGGAAGGCGAACAACGAATTGATGTCCGCCCGAGGATCGAGCGTCGCGTTCGGCGTCGCGTCTTTGACCGCCACCGCGAACGAATGGTTTCCGATCAGCGCCAGCAGCGCGACCGCCAGGCCCGAGAAAAGAGAGCGCATGGAAACGACTCTGGATCGTTTCCCCTCGCTGCACAATGTCCGAGCGAGCTACGCGACGATTCCCTTCACCAGCTTGCCTTCCACATCCGTGAGCCGGTAGCGGCGGCCTTGGAATTTGTAAGTCAGCCGCTCGTGATCGATGCCCAGCAGGTGCAGCAGCGTGGCGTGAAAATCATGCACGTGCACGCCGTCGCTCACGACGTTGTAGCCAAATTCATCCGTCTCTCCGAACACGCTCCCCGCCTTCACCCCGCCGCCCGCCATCCAAGCAGTGAAGCACCTCGGATGGTGATCGCGGCCGAAGTTCGTCGAGATCTTGCCCTGGCAATAGTTCGTCCGCCCGAACTCGCCGCCCCACACGACGAGCGTGTCGTCCAGCAGACCGCGCGCTTTGAGATCCTTGATCAGCGCCGCCGCCGGCTGGTCGGTTTCCTTGGCCAGCTTCGGCAGCGCGCCGGGCAGTCCGCCGTGATGATCCCAGTCCTGATGATAGAGCTGGATGAAGCGCACGCCCTTCTCCGCGAGTCGGCGCGCTTGCAGGCAGTTCGCGGCAAAGGTGCCGGGCGTCTTCACGTCGGGGCCGTAGCTATCGAGCGTCTCCTTCGATTCTTGCGAAATGTCGGCCACTTCCGGAATGCTCGTCTGCATCCGGAACGCCATCTCATATTGGTCGATGCGGCCCTGAATCTCCGCGTCGGGCGTGCCTTCGAACTGATGTTCGTGCAGCTCGCGCAGGCGATCGAGCATCAGCCGGCGGCTCTCCCCGGTGACACCCTGCGGGTTGCCGAGATAGAGCACGGGATCTTTCGCCGCGCGGAATTGCACGCCCTGATGCCGCGCTGGCAAAAATCCGCTGCCCCACAGGTGCGATCCGAGCGGCTGCCCGCCTTTGCCCTTCGTGATGAGCACGACGAACGACGGCAGATTCGCATTCTCCTGCCCGAGCCCGTAGCTCAGCCACGCGCCGAAGCTCGGCCGCCCGGCGATCTGCGAGCCGGTCTGGAAAAAGGTCACGCCCGGTCCGTGGTTGATCGCCTCGGTGAACATCGAGCGCACCACGCAAATGTCGTCTGAGATCGCCGCCGTGTGCGGCAGGAGATCGCTGAACCACGCACCGGATTTTCCGTGCTGCGCGAATTTGAAGGGCGAACCGACGAGCGGGATCGACGACTGATTTCCCGACATCCCGGTGAGCCGCTGACCGCCGCGCACCGAGTCGGGGAGTTGCTCGCCGTTGCGTTGATTGAGCAGCGGCTTGTAGTCGAAGAGATCGAGCTGCGACGGACCGCCGGACATGAAGAGATAGATGATCCGCTTTGCCTTCGGCGCAAAGTGCGGCTGCCCGAGGACGCCGTGATCCAAGGCGGGCGCAGCCTTCGCGGACGACGCGAGCATTTCGGCCAGCGCGATGCCGCCGAGACCCATGCCGAAGCGGTTCAGAAATTGGCGACGGTCGATGAAGGGTGAGTGCATGGCAGTTCAGCGTTTCACCACGCAGGCGTCGTGGTTCATGAGAGCTTGCGCGAGCACCGCGGCGGCGGCGGCTTCGGGCGCGGGAATGTCGGCGGCGGGTTTGGCGTTGCCCGTCTTGAGCAGCGCGGTCGCTTCGGCGGGTTTGCTTTGGAAGTAAGCGAGTTGCTCGCGGTAAAGCTGCGTGGTGATCTCGCGTTCGCGGGCGTCGGGCGCGCGGCTGAGGCAGCGGAGGAAGCCCTGCTCGATCATCGCGGCGACGTCGCCTTTCGCCTCGCGGTGCAGCTTCTCGCCGAGCACCCGCGCAGCCTCCACGTACTGCGTGCCGTTCAATAGGATCAGCGCCTGCAGCGGCGAGTCGGTGCGCTCGCGTTTTGCGGCGCAGACCGCGCGGCGTGGGGCATCGAAGGCGATCATCGCGGGCGGCGGCGCGGTGCGGCGCCAGTTGGAATACACGCTGCGCCGATACACACCGTCGCCAGCACTGGCGGTCGCGGGCTTGAAGGACTCGCTCATCTCGTAGGGATTCACCGGCGCGCCGCCGAGCTTCACGGAAAGCAGGCCAGCCGCAGCGAGTGCGTTGTCCCTGATCATCTCGGCGCTGAGCCGGAAACGCGGTCCGCGGGCGAGCAGTTCGTTGTCGGGATCGTCGGCCATCGTCTTCGCGTCGGCGATGCTCCGCTGGCGGTAGGTTTTGCTCGTCACGATCGCCTTCATCAGCGCCTTCGTATCCCAACCGCTCTGGATGAAACGCAGCGCGAGCAGGTCGAGCACTTCGGGATAAACCGGACGCGCGCCCTGACTGCCGAAGTCCTCCGCCGTCTTCACCAGCCCTCGACCCCAGATGCTCTGCCAGAAACGATTCACGAGCACCCGCGCGGTCAGCGGATGCCGCGGATCGGTGAGCCACTGCGCGAGGCCGAGGCGGTTCTTCGGCGCGCCTTCGGGGAAGGGCGAGAGCGAAACCGGCGTGCCGGCGCCGACCTCGTCGCGGTGCTGATCGTACTGCCCGCGGATGAGCGTGTAGGCCTTCTTCGGCTCCGGCAGTTCGCGCATGACCATGATCTCCTTCACTGCATCCGCCGCCTTCACCACTTCGCCGCGCGCAGTCTTCAGCGCGTCGAGTTGCTTCACCAAGTCGGACTCCATCGCGAGGAAGTAATCCCGCGCCTCGCCGCCGCCTTTGGCCAGCGCTGCGTTCGCCGCCGCTTCGTCCATTGTCGCCAGCGCTTCGAGCGGCGTGAGTTCGCGGCCGAAGACGCGGAACTCGTCGATCGCGCCGCCTTTGAAGCCGCGGTCGCGCATGCGTTCGCCGAGCGAAATATTGTCGCCGCCGCCGCCGGTGATGTCGCGAGTCAGCGCGTCCTTCATCACCTCCGTTGGCACGAGCGCGCCGTTCACGTAGAGCCGCAAGCCGGCGGCGCGGCTGCTGCCGTCGCTGGTCACCACCACGTGCGTCCACTCGTTGATCGGCACTTCGGCTTTGGCGCGAATGGAGATCGCGTTGCCGGGCCAGAAATGGATCAGCGACCACTTCAGCTTTCCGTCTTCGATGAGCAGCTCGTAGCCGCGGCTCGCCGCGTCGGTCCACGCTTTCGAGCGGTGGAAGACCACGGCGCGATCCTTTTTGTCCGGCGTCTTCAGCCAGAGCGACACGCTGAAGGGTTCGTTGCGGTGGAAGTTTCCGACCGTAAGATCCACCGCATCGTCGCCGGTGAATTGCACCGCGTTCCCGACCTTCCCCGGCACGAGTTTGTTCTCGCCCTTCAGCGTCGCCGGCTGCTTCTCGTCCGTCCAGTTCGCGAGTTTGTTCTTCTCCAGCGCCTCAAAGCCGAATCCGCCGATCTCGCCGGGGATCGTCACAGTCGTGGGACGCGATGCGAGCCATTCGACAAACGCGTCTCCCTTCATCGCCGAAAGGACCAAAAGTTTTTTCTCCTCCTCCGCCACCTTCGCCTCCAACACCGCGAGCTTCTCCTTCGTCGCGTCATCCGCGAGCGCGAGCGTCGGGGTCGGTGGGCTTTGGGTGAAGAACGAATACAGCCCGGCCTCGTCGATGTTTTGGAACATCGAGAAGAACTGGTAGTACTCCTTCTGCGTGATCGGATCGAACTTGTGGTCGTGGCAGCGCGCGCACTCGAAGGTCAGTCCGAGGAACGCGGTGGCGAACGTCTGCACGCGGTCGGCCACATATTCGACGCGGTATTCCTCCTCCACGCTGCCGCCTTCGCTCTCCTGCTGGTGGAGGCGATTGAAGGCCGTCGCGAGGATCTGCTCATCGGTCGGGTGCGGCAGCAGATCGCCCGCGAGCTGCCAGGTGATGAACTTGTCGAACGCCAGGTTTTCGTTGAACGCCTTGATCACCCAGTCGCGCCACGGCCAAACCTCGCGCTCGCGATCCACTTGGAAGCCGTAGCTATCCGCGTAGCGGGAAATATCGAGCCAATCGACCGCCATGCGCTCGCCATAGCGCGGCGAGGCGAGCAGGCGATCGACCAGCTTTTCAAACGCAGAGACGCGGAGACCCAGAGGGCGCGGAGGACTCGATGAGTCGTGTTTCTCCTCTGCGCCTTTGCGCCTTTGCACCTCCGCGTTTTCCTCCGCCACCTCCCGGGTGAAGGTAAGCACCTCCTCCGCCGTCGGCGGCAGGCCCGTGAGGTCAAAGCTCACCCGGCGAATCAGCGTGTTCGCGTCCGCCTCCTGCTGCGGCGCGAGGCCGCGCTCGGCGAGGCTCTTCACCACCAGCGCGTCGAGGTCCGGCGCATCGCTCGGCTCCAGCGAATTGAAAGCCCAATGCTTTTCGTAGGTCGCGCCCTCCGCGATCCACTGCCGCAGCGTCGCGATCTCCGCCTTGGTCAGCGGCGTGAGCTTGCTCTTCGGCGGAGGCATCTGCTCGTCCTTGTCCCCGCTGCACACGCGCACGATCAGGTCGCTCTCCTCCGGCTTGCCGGGCACAATCGGGTAGATGCCGTCGCGCAGCTTCACCGCCTCCTCGCGGACGTCGAGCCGCAGGCCGCTGTCGCGCTTCTTCGGGTCCGGGCCATGACAGAAGAAGCACTTGTCGGAAAGGATCGGCCGGATGTCGCGGTTGAACTTCAGCGGCGCGGCAGGCGCGGCCGCGGCGGAGAGCAGCAGCAGGGCGGCGAGGACCGGGGGAAAAAGGACACGCATGGGAAGGCTCCACGGTAATGCCGGCCACGCGGATTTCCATAGCTGCGGATTTTTGGGTGCGCGCCATTCGGGGCCAAGGTCGGGGGATTTCCTGAATGCATCGTCAGGCTCGCGAACGTCCCTTGCCGTCACGTCCCGCCGCGTTTTAGCTCTCTGTGCGGATGGGTTTGTGTCCCCGATCCCGGCGATCGCGGCGCAGGCGCGTCCGACCGTTTTCGACACTGGTCGTTGAACGTCACAGCCAGTGCGGATACAGCCCGCTCTCAGGTGTGGGGAGCGGGCTGATCTTTGTACAAATGTAGGACGCCGCTACCGCAGTTCGCGCCACATCCGGAGGAGCGCCAGGTTTCCCAGCGCCAGCACCACCAGCGTCATCCCGCAGCCAGCTTTCTTGGGCGGCGTCTTGAAACTCCCCGGTGTCTCCCGCCACAGTGCGGCCTGCATCGCCTCCACCGCCGTCTTTGCTTCGGCGAGCCCCGTCTTCATGTGCTCGCGGTAGAGCTTGATCGCCTGGATTTTTTCTCCGGCGAAGATCGCCGCCTTGACCGCGTCCGACGCGTCATCGGCCCGCCGCGCGGCGGTCGCCCCGGCGTTGCGCAGTTCCGCTTCCAGCGCCTCCACCGCCGCTTTCGCTTCGGCCAATCCTACGTGCGTCATTTCGCGATAGAGTTTGATCGCCGCGATCTTCTCTCCCGCGAAAATCGCCGTCTTGATCGCAGCCGCCTGCGCTTCGGGAGTCGGTTCGCTCATACGGATCGCATTCTTGCTCGACGCTCCCCGGCTTGGCAAATCCTCCCGCGCGCGTCCCCGCGAAACGTGCTCGCCCCCGCGCCCGTTCGGGGGAAATATCCCGTCCCCCTCTTTTCACCATGCGCCCTCGCCTCTTCCTTTTCATCACCCTCTTCCTCTCCGTTTCCCTCGCCGCCCGCGCCGTCGAGCCGTTTGAGATCCGCGAAGGCGACCGCGTCCTTTTCCTCGGCGATACCCTGCTCGAGCGCGAGGGCACCTACGGCTATCTAGAAACGCGGATGCACGAGCAGTTCCCCGATCGGCACTTCATCGTGCGCAATCTCTCGTGGTCCGGCGAGACCCCGCGCGGCTGGTCCCGCGCCAGCTTCGACGGTCCCGACAAAGGCTACGAGCGCTTGAAGGAAGACATCGCGAAAGTGCGGCCCACGGTCGTCTTCCTCGGCTTCGGCATGGCCGCGAGCTTGCAGGAAATGACCGACCGCAGCGCCGACATCACCTTGAATCCCGATCCGAAGCGCTACGGCGAAGAGCCGATGAGCGCCGCACGGTTCAAAAAGGAGCTGGGCGAGCTCATGGATGCGATCGCGACTGGAGGGACGCGCTCCGTCGCGTCCGTGGCCGGAGCCGCCCCGTCCGCCGACCACGGCCCCGACGGAGCGGGGCCCTCCAGCGCGCCGGTCCGCTTCGTCCTCCTCTCCCCCATCCGGCACGAAGACCTGCGCGCGGTGAAGCCCGGCCTGCCCGACCCGGCGGAGCACAACAAGCTGCTCGAGCAATACACCGCCGCCCTCGCCGAACTGGCCAAGGAGCGCACCACCCGCTTCATCGACCTCTTCCACGCCTGGGAAAAAGCCCCGCGCAAAAACATCACCCCCGCCGACGCCACCGCACTGGCCGGCGCCGCCGAGGACCTTTCCCCCAATGGCATCCACCTCTCCGAACTCGGCTACTCCGCCTTTGCCGAAGACACCGGCTCCCTGCTCGGCTGGACCCGCCAGCTCCCCTCGGAGCGCGCCGCCTTCGATGCGTGGAAGGAAAAGCACAAGGCCTTCTCCCGGGCGGTGCTGCCAGCGGTGATCAAAAAGAACGAGCTCTTCTTCCACCAGTTCCGCCCGGCGAACAGCACCTACCTCTTCGGCTTCCGCAAGCACGAGCAGGGGCAGAATGCCAAGGAGATGCCCATGTTCGACCCTCTCATCGAGGCCGCCGAACTGGAGATCGATCGGCTGAAGCTCGCCGGCTCTCCTACCAAGGCCAAAGGATCATCTGCTGAGGCCAAAGAATCGTCCGCTGGGGCCAGAGGATCATCCGCTGGGGCCAAAGAATCTTCCGCTGGGGCCAAAGAATCTTCCGCTGGGGCCAGAGGGTCGTCCGCCGAACCCGTTGCAAACGGTGCAATTCCCCCACCCCTCCCCGATTTCACCGTTGAAGACGGCTATCAGATCGAGCTTTGGGCCCAAAATCCCTATCTAGAGAAACCCACGCAGATGAATTGGGATCCACAGGGCCGGCTTTGGGTCTGCAGCAGCTCCCTTTACCCCCAAATCGAGCCCGGACAGGTGGCAAACGACAAGATTCTCGTCCTCGAAGACACCAACGGCGACGGAAAGGCGGATAAAAGCACGATTTTCGTCGATGGCCTGCTCATCCCGACGGGCGTCGTACCGGACCTCGTTGCCCAAGAGGGGGAGACAAGGAGACAAGGAGAGGGGGCGAAGTTGCCGGGCTCCCCATCTCCCACTCTCCCACTCTCCCACTCTCCCCCCCTCTCCCCCTCCGCCTGCTACGTCGGCCAATCCACCGAGCTCCTCTACTTCCGCGACACCGATGGCGACGGCAAGGCCGACGAGAAGCGCATCGTCTTCAGCGGCTTCGGCACCGAGGACACCCATCACATCGTCCACACCCTGCACTGGGGGCCGGATGGACGGCTCTATTTCCACCAGAGCGTCTACATTCACACCCACCTCGAGACCCCGTGGGGCATGGTGCGGCTGAACTCCGGCGGCGTCTTCGCCTACGATCCGCGCACCGAGCGCGTGGAGGTCTTCATCAAGGGGCTCTGGAATACCTGGGGCCAGGCCGAGGACGACTGGGGCCAGAGCTTCTTCACCGATGGCGCGGGCTCGACCGGCCTCAGCTGGGGCTTCCCCGGCGCCATCTTCGCGCCCTTTGAAGGTTCGCGCCGACAGATGGCCAGCATCAGCCCCGGCTCGTATCCGAAGTTCGCCGGCCTCGAGATCGTGAAGAGCCCGCACTTCCCCGCCGAGTGGCAGGGGAACGCTGTTACCTGCGATTTTCGCGCCCACAGAATTGTTCGCTTCAGGATCGAAGATCTGGCAGCGAAGGATGAAGGCGGAAGGATGAAGGATGAAGTGAATGGTGACAGAGCAGTTGGGACGAACGCAGGCGCGCCAGCGAATCCTTCAACAACTCCGCCCCCATCTTCTTCATCCCTCATCCTTCATCCTTCATCCTTGGCCAAGTCATCCTTGGCCAAGTCAGGCTACACGACGATCGAGCAACCTGACTTGGTGCGCACGACTGATCTCAGCTTTCGGCCAATCGACGTAAGACTTGGCCCCGACGGCGCGCTGTATGTGGCCGATTGGTCGAACCCGGTGATCAACCATGGCGAAGTCGATTTCCGCGACCCGCGCCGCGACCACCACATGGGCCGCATCTGGCGGATCACCAAGAAGGACACGCCCGCCCTGAAGTGGGAGCCGCTGCTCGGGAAGAAGAACGAGGAGCTGCTGGACAAGCTGCTGAGCAAGAGTGCGTGGGAGCGGCAGCAGGCGAAGCGAGTATTGGCGGGGAATGACCGTCTTGATGTCACCGCCGCGCTAGGTCGTTGGGTTAATGCGCCGATGTCGGAGGGCCGAAACGATATGTGGCCGTATGAAGAGCGGTTGCTTGGGGCGCTGCTGCTGCAGTCCAGCATCCAGTTGCCCCCGGTATTTGAAGCCAAGATGCTCGCGGGAAATGATACGACTGCACCGAATGGCGGGCCTGCCGAAAAAGCTGGACCCTACAGCGCGACGAGCCGCGCCTTCGCTGCGCGGACGATCGGAATTTGGTATGAGTGGCACAAAAGGGATCTCGCCCTGAGTGCCGCTGAAGCGAATGGACGGAGCAACGAGGACCGCCGGGACGCCAAAGCATATCTGCAGTTGTGGACCGAGCGAAACCCGCTCGGCTGGCTGGCGCTTGACCCGAACCCTCGCGTCCGCCTCGAAGCCATGCGCGCCCTCGCCCGCATCCAGACCGCCGAGAGCGCCAGCCTCGTCCTCGACGCCGCGCTCAAGACCCCGGAGAACGACCCGCACTACGACTTCGCCGCGTGGCTTTCCATCAATGACCTCGCCAAGCCGTGGACCGACGCCATCGCCAGCGGCGCGTGGAAGACCGAGGGCCACGAGGCGCAGCTCGCCTACGGCCTCAAGTCCATCGACCCCACGCTGGCCAGCGCCACGCTTTCCCGGCTCTTCGCCGCGGGCAAGGTGCCCGTGGATGGCTCCGGCCCGTGGATCGAACTGATCGGCGACGCCGGCGGCCCGGCCGAACTCCAGCGCCTGCTCGATGGCCTGCTCGCCGGCTACGTCGGCGATTGCTGCGAGACGGATGCGACCCGCGCCATCGACACCCGGCTCGCCCTCACCGGCCCCGTGGCCCCGCGCGCCGTCGCCGCCCTGCTCACCGCCGCCCGCGTGCGCAACACCAAGCCCGCCGCGCACACCGACCTCGTCACCGCGCTCTTCCATTCCCAAGGCGAGATCGGCACTGGCTCGATCGCCCTCGCCGGCCTCTGGCACGCGCCCGATGCCGTGGCCAAGATCGGCGAACTCCTCGATTCCCGCGAAACGAAACCGCCGCTCCGCCGCGCCGCCGTCGATGGCCTGCGCGCCGCCGGCGGACCCGCTGCGCTTGGCTTCCTCCGCGTGCTCACCCGCGCCGAGGAGACCACCGACACCCGCTCCGCCGCGCTCGTCGCCGCCGTGCAGGTGAAGCTCGACGCCGGCCTCGTCCTCGCCGCCGAAGTGCTCCCCACCTTCACCGACGAAAACGTGCTCCTCGGCACCTGGCGTGGCCTGCTCGCCGTGAAAGGCGCGCCCGATGCCTTCGCGCTGAAGTTTGGAGGGACACGCTCCGTCGTGTCCCCAATTCAGGGCCCCGACGGAGCGGGGCCCTCCATCTTCGCCAGCCTGCCCGCGCCGGTGATCGCCGCCGCCGTCCGTGCCG
>JBAVML010000620.1:0-23001 GCA_049690035.1 Chthoniobacteraceae bacterium | reverse complement strand
GCGTCGCCCAGCGATTGCGAGCTGAGCCTTCTCCACTCCGCCATGAGCCAGCCTTCCACTCCGCCGCGCCTGATCTTCGACTGTCACCTCGACATCTCGATGAACGCGCTCGAATTCAATCGCGACCAGCGTTGGACGCTGGAAAAGATCCGCCGCTACGAAACCGTGGCGAACAATCTCCGGCCCGATGGTGTTCCGGGCCGGATGCGCAATACCGTGTGCCTTCCCGAAATGCGCCGCGGCCGCATCGGTATTTGCGTGGCGACGCAAATTTCGCGCTACACACCGCCCTTCGGAAATCTCCCCGGCTGGCGCAGTCCGGAGCAAGCTTGGGCACATACGCAGGGGCAACTCGCGTACTATCGGGCGATGGAAGACTGCGGGGAATTGGTGCAACTCCGCACATGGAACGACGTCGAAGCGCATGCGGCGCGCTGGTCGCTGGCGAGTGATGACGAAGCGGCGAAGCTGCCGATCGGTTACCTACTGAGCCTCGAAGGTGCGGATTCCGTCCTGAGCTGGAAGCATCTGGAGAGGTCGCGTGCGGATGGCTTGATCGCGCTCGGGCCGGTGCATTACGGGCCGGGGATTTACGGACATGGGACGGATGATGAAGGTCCGCTGCCGCCGCGCGGACGCGAGCTTTTGAAAGAAATGGAGCAACTCAGGATCATCCTCGATGTCACGCATCTGTGCGACGAAAGCTTCTGGGATGCGCTCGGGCATTTCTCCGGCCCGGTCTGGGCAAGCCACCACAACTGCCGCGCGCTGGCCAACTGGAATCGGCAACTCGCCGATGAACAGATCAAGGCGCTGGTCGATCGCGGGGCGGTCATCGGCATGGCGTTCGACGCGATCATGATGGTGCATGGCTGGATGCATCGCGTCTCGCGGGCTGCGGACTTTGGATTGCGCGTCGAAAAGATCTGCGAACACATCGATCACATTTGCCAGATCGCGGGCAACGCGCGCCACGTCGGCATCGGCACGGATCTCGACGGCGGCTTCGGCAATGATCAAACGCCGATGGATCTCGATAGCATCGTGGACATCCGGAAAATGGAAGAGCCGCTGTTGAAGCGCGGATATTCATCCGAGGACATCGACGGGATTTTCCACGGGAATTTCTTCCGCTTCCTGCGCGAACATTTGAAGTGATCCACGCTTACGCCTCGGCGACTTTCTTCGAAGCATTGATGCCGAAGGAGAGCAAGCCGGCGAGGGTGAAGGCGAGAGCGCAGGCGATGAAGAGCACCTGCTGGTCACCCTTTTTGTCGAATGTCGTGAGCAGCCAGCCGGCGAGGTTGGCCTGGAGTGCGGCGCCGAAATTTCCCCACATATTTGCCCAGCCGAAGATGGGCGCGACATTGCGGCCGCCAACGTCCTGGGCCCATGCCCAGACCGCGGGCAGCGCGGAGTCGGTGGAGAAAACCATGAGCCCGAGGCAGACCGCGAGCAGCCACGGATTTTGTACCCACAGGCAGCTCACGCACAGCCCGGCGGAAACGAAGCGCGTGATCGAGAGCGGCAGTAGCCGTCCGAGGCGGAGTCCGAGTTTTCGCGTCAGCAAGTCGGTGAGCAATCCGCCGAGGAGCAGGCCGAAGAGGCCGATGAAAAGCGTGAGCGTGGAGATGGTGCCATTCATCGCCTCGCTGAGATGACGCACGTCGCGGAGGTAGGTGGACAGCGAATTGATGACGAAGGCCCAGCCGAAGTTGGTGAGCATCTGGTAGGCGCACATCAGCCACAGGCTGCGATCGGTGAGCACTGCGCGCCACGGGAAGCGGTGGTGCGGCTGGCGCTCGCCCGCCGGTTCGCGGCCCTCACCGAGGAGCGCGCGTTCGGCGTCGTTGCAGCGCGGATGGGTCTCAGGGCTTTCGCGGAATGTCGTCCAGAAAAACCACGCGACGATCAAACCGACGACGCCATACGACCAGCCGGCCCAACGCCAACTGCCCGCGAGCAGGATGATTTTCACCGTGATGAGCGGCGCGAGGACGAAGCCCATCCGGCCACCGAGCGAGACGATGCCGCTGGAAAAGCCGCGCCAATTCACATGCGCCCAGCGGCTGAGCAGACTGCCGCTGATCGGATACGCGCCCGCCTCCGCGAGGCCGCAGCCGATGCGCGCAACGAAGAGCATCAGCAGCCCATTGGAAAATCCCGTGAGCGCGGTGAAGCTGCTCCAGAGCAGGATGAGCACGGTCATGAGCCGGCGCTTGCCGAAGCGCTCCGCGAGCCAGCCGGCGGGCACCTGTGCCAGCGCGTAGGCCCAAAAGAAAGCGCTCTTGAGGTTGTTCGCCTGATCCTTGGTCAACGGCAGGTCGGCCTTGAACGAATCCGAGTCCAGCATCCACGCGAGGCATGCGCGATCCAGATACATCAGGAACGCCGCGAGCGTCGTCGCGGTGATGATCCAGTGGCGGACGGAGGAGGGGCGTTCCGGCATGAAAGGGCGAGAATGGCGGACGCGGCAGATCGTGGAAAGCGGAAGAATTCACCACAGATTTGTTTGCCACAGGCGCGTTGTCGCGCACCGTGGCGCGATGAAAATCCACGCCGTCATCCACGGTCCGACTGACGGACTCGGAGCCATCGCCGACTGGGCCGCACAGCGCGGACACATGGTGACCGAGACGCAGCTTTATCGCGGCGATGCGTTGCCGCCGCTCGGCACGTTCGATTTCGCCATCCTCATGGGCGGCGGGATGAACATCTACCAGCATCGCGACTTTCCCTGGCTGGTAGCGGAGAAACCGTGGCTCGCCAGCGCCATCGAGGACCGCAAATGCGTCCTCGGCGTCTGTCTCGGTGGGCAACTCATTGCGGACGTGCTGGGTGCGAAGGTGGTTCAGAATCCGGTGAAGGAAATCGGCTGGTTCCCCGTGCGGATGATCTCGCGCGCCGGTCTGCTCGCCGATCTGCCCGAGCAACTCACCGTCTTCCACTGGCACGGCGACACCTTCGAGATCCCGCCGGGCGCGGTTCGTCTCGCAGAAAGCGAGGCCTGCGCGAATCAGGCATTTGCCTTCGGCGACCGCGTCGTCGGCGTGCAATTTCATATCGAGGTCACGCCGGACTCGGTTGCGGATTTCATCGCCGGCGGAGAGGGAGAGTTGCAGCCAGCGCGCTTCGTTCAGTCCCCGGAAGAAATCCGCCGCGGAACTTCGGAGTTCAATCCGTACGCGCTCGCGCTTTTGCTCGATGCGATGGTTGCAGTGCGCGATTGAAGCAAGCGCGCCCGTCCGCTTAAACTTCAACTCACCACCGCACCGAAGTCCTCTCCATCGCCGTGAGCAAAGCCGACCACAAGAATCTCTCCCTCATCGAACTCGGCCCCGTGCGTGTCCGCGCCCTCAGCGTCGGCGCGAAAGCCCTCGGCGCCCTCGCCATCGGCACGCTGGCCATCGGCAGTATCGCCATCGGCGCCGCGGTCATCGGGCGCCTCTTTATTGGCAAGGCGCGGATCCGCAAGCTGCACATCGACGAGTTGACGGTCGGTCGGCTGAGGATCCACGAGCGGTTCGAGTCGCCGGATCAGTCAGCGCAGTAAGACGCCCGGTGGCGGTAATTGTAACGCAATTCGTGGTAGCGAGCACCGTTCATCACTGCTAGTAACCGCGCTCCTTTATGCGACTTCTCGTTACCGGCGGCTGCGGCTTTATCGGCAGCAATTTCATCCGTTACGTGCTCGAACACTATGGCACGACGGTGATCAGCAACGTGGATTCTCTGACCTACGCAGGGAATCTCGAGAACCTCGCTGGGGTCGCCGATGCGTACGGTGAACGTTATGAATTCTTCCACGCGGACATCTCGGATCAGGCGCGGATGCAGGCCTTGTTTGAAAAGCACCAGTTCTTCGCGGTGGTGAATTTCGCCGCGGAGTCGCACGTCGATCGCTCGATCGATTCGCCGGGCGATTTCATCCACACAAATATCGTCGGCACGGCGTCCCTGCTCGATGCGGCGCGGCGGCACGGCGTGCGGCGCTTCCTTCAAGTCTCGACGGATGAAGTTTACGGTTCGCTCGGACCAGACGGGAAATTCACCGAATCCTCGCCCATTCAACCCAGCTCGCCCTACTCGGCGAGCAAGGCCGGCGCGGACTTGTTGGCGCTGGCCATGCATCACACCTACGGGCAGGAGGTGGTGATCACGCGCTGCTCGAACAACTACGGACCGTATCAATTTCCCGAGAAGCTGATCCCGCTGATGATCATCAACGCGCTCTCCGACAAGCCGCTGCCGGTCTATGGCGACGGGTTGAATGTGCGCGACTGGATTCACGTGGAGGATCATTGCGCGGCAATCGTCGCGGCACTTTTCGAGGGCAAGGCGGGCGAGGTTTACAACGTGGGCAGTGATGGCGAGATGCGGAACATCGACGTGGTGAAAATGATCCTCGCGCACCTCGGCAAGCCCGAGTCGCTGATTAAATACGTGACCGACCGGCTTGGCCACGACCGGCGTTACGCGATCGATTCCAGCAAGGCGCATCGCGACTTGAAGTGGAAACCGCGGCATCAGCACGAGGAAGGAATCAAGCAGACGATCGACTGGTACGTGCGCAACCGCGCGTGGTGGGAGCCGCTGCTCAAGCGCTGACATGGCTCTGCGCATCATCGTCCTCGGCAGTGGCGGACGGCTCGGCGCCGCGCTGGTGCGCGAATGGCGGGCGGGCGGCGATCATGTGCTCGGCCTGAGTCGGCAGTTGCTCGACATTGGAAACTTCGAGGCGGTGCGGGAGACGTTGCTCGGGCAGGAGTTCGATGCGCTGGTCAATTGCGCCGCACTGACGAATGTCGATTACTGCGAGACGCATCCAGAAGAGGCGCACCGGCTCAATGGCGAAGCCGTCGCGACGATCGCGGACGTCTGCTCGCGCAAGAAGGCGCGCTGCATTCATATCAGCACGGACTACGTCTTCGATGGCGTCAAGGAAGAGCCCTACACCGAGGAGGACGAGGCGCGACCGATCAGCGTGTACGGCGCGTCAAAGCTCGCCGGCGAGGTCTGCCTGCACACCGTTTCCGCACAGCATCTCGCCGTGCGGGTGTCGTGGGTCTTCGGGCCGGATCGAGTGAGTTTCGTGGATCAGATTTTGAAGGGCGCGCTCGAGAAGGACACCGTTGCCGCGATCGCGGACAAGGTCGCCGTGCCGACCTACACGGTCGATGCGGCGCAGTTGCTTCGCCCCTTTCTCGCGGAAATTCCGGCGGGTGGCGTTTTGCATTTGTGCAATTCCGGAGCCTGCACCTGGCAGGAGTACGGCCAGTTCGCGCTCGATACCGCCGTGGAGGCAGGCGTGCCGCTCAAGGCGCGGACGGTCGCTCCGCAGCGGATGGCGGAATTGACCGCGTTCATCGCGAAGCGCCCGCCGCGTACTGCGATGTCCACCTCGCGCCTCACCTCGCTGAGTGGTCTGACGCCCCGTCCGTGGCAGGAGGCCGTCGGTGAATACGTGCGGACCTCGTGGGCACCGGCGCACCACGTAACATAGGGCGGATTCTCCACCGTCCGAGTGCGAGACGGTTAACTGCGATCGAAAACGCTCCCAGCCGGATTGAAAATCCGGCCTACGTTAGTTCCAGAGCGCTGCGAGATCCGGATCGGATCGTGCGTTCTTTTTGATCGCCGAGTTGATCTCGATCGCGGCGTCGATACAGCGCCGGGCTGCGTTCAGGTCGCCGAGGCGCGCCTCATAACACGCCAGATTGTAGTGCAGGATTCCCGTACGCCGGATCCACTCCGGCGCGGAAAGCAGGACTCGGAAAGCCTCTTCACCCTTTTCCAGTTGATGGAGCGCAAAGACGCGCTGGACGGTGAATTCGTCCTCGTCCGGATGAAGACCGGCACCCTGGGCGGATAGTTTTTCGGCGCGCTTCCAATTCTTCATGTGCAGCAGCACCCGGATCTCGGCGAGCATCACCGAAGCGTTTCCGCGCTCGGCTTCGGGGATACTCCCAAACTCCGCAAGCGCCTCGGTGGGCATCCCCAGATACAAATACCCGTCGGCTGCCTCCAGCGCCCGATGTGTTTCGGCCGAGTGGGCTTTCGGTTGGGTCTTAAGGTAAAGCATGGGAGCCGATTTTGTGGGCGCTTATGAGACGGATGAAGGTGCTCAAAAATTTAATCGTGTGAAACTAAAGCACCGCGTGTGCCGCATACACGTTACGGGGTATCCCTTCACGAAGACGCAGGATTTGACCCATACGAGGATGCGCCACCCGACGTGCAAGCGACATTTTGGCGCGGATGCCCCGGGGGAGGATCGTCAACTCCAGCTTCGCCGCCGCAGCCAGATGTCGAGCGGGAAAAGAGCAAGCGCCGCCGCGAGCAGCCAGGGCGAAAGGTCGCGCCGGTGCATCGTGGCGCGCTGCGGGCGGGAGAAGAGTTCCTCCGGAGTCGGTGAATACTTGCCACCACCGAGCGTTGCGAGCTGGCGGAGCAGCGACTCGTTGGCGTCGGTGCTCAGGAATTCACGCGGGTAGCTGCGCGTCTCGCCGAAAACGTAGCCGCCGTCCGGCAGGTTGGGTGAATTGACCGAGATGACCGAGGTGCCTTCCGTCGGAAGATCGAGCGAAGCGCGATAGCTGCCCGGACCATCCTGTCGCGCGGTCACCGTCTGCGAGCTGCCGTCCGGTTTCAATGCGTTGACGCTGATCGGCAGCTGATTGCGAAACGTGCCGTCGGGCGTCACCGCGTCGATCGTCAGATCGAGTCGATCGCCGACCTCGGTCGTGGTCACTTCGAAGCTCGCCTGATCGCTCTTGCGCATCAGCCCGCGGACGAGCTGCGACCAGAATTTTCCGTAGCCCGGCCACGTCATCCACTCCGTCGCCCAGCGTGCTTTTGCATCGCTGGTGAAGGCGGCGGTCTGTCCGAGTCCGTAGCGCCACGTGGCCAGCAGCGGCTCGCCGCGTTCCGTGGTGAGCAGCAGGTCGGCGGTCGGCTTCGGTTTGGTGGCGTTGTAGCCGAGCAGGAGCGGTGAAGATTTCCAATCCAGCCCCGCGGTGATCGGGCTCGCCCGCACCGGCACGGCGAGGAAGGGCTCCTCGATCAGGCTCGATTGCGCGACCTTCATCGTCTCGGTGGCGAAGATCTGGGGCAGCGTCGTCGCGTCGCTCGTCAGGTAAAAGCGACCGCCGCCGCGCTCGGCGAGCTGTCGGCAGAAGGCGGTATCCTTGTCCTGCTCCGTGCCGAGCCCGACGACCGAGGTGGTGATCTTCGCCGCGAGCATTGCCGCCGCGACATCGAACGAAGTGCCCATGCCGCGCGCGCCGTCGCCCATTTCGCCGGCGGATTTTTCCTCGGCGTCCGCGGTGTCGGAGAAAAGGATCAGGTGCTTGACCCGTGCAGGCACGTCGCGGAGCTGCTGGAAGGCATCGACCAGCGACGTATAAATGTAGATGCCGCCGCCGCCCGCCGTGATGCTGAGGATCTTCTGCTCGTGTCCGCCTTTCGAGGCGAGCTGCCCGACCGGCACCACGACATGCGGCCGCGTATCCACGGCGGTGACGCCGAAGTAGTCGCGCGGCTGGAGCACGTTCATAGCGTAAACCGCGCCCTGATCCGCGAGCGACATCTTGGTCACGCCGCCGACCTGCGCGGTCATCGAACCAGAGCGATCGAGCACCACGAGCAGCGCCACGCTCGGTGTGTCGAGACGGTCTTCGTGCTCCATGCGCACGGGCAGCATTTGCTCGATCGGCGTGCGGTAATAGCCGCCGACGCCATAGCTATTCTCCCCGCCGATGAGCGCGAAGCCGCCGCCGAAATCCTGCACCCAGCGCCGGTAAAGTTCCATCTGCTCGCGGCCCAAGCCGAGCGCGGAGACATCGCTGAGGAGGAAGAGATCGTACTGCTGGAGGTCCTCGAGGGTGCGCGGGACGCCGCTCGCGGGCCGAGTGTCCACGAGGATTTTTTCGTTGCGCAGCGCATCGGCGAGCGGGCGCGATTTGCTGTCATCCGAGTCCACCACGAGCACGCGCGGCTGCCCGCGCAGGCTGGCCGTGGCGGTGCCGCGGTTGTTCTCCAGCGCGGTGTCCTCGCCGGGAATCACCTCCACTTCGTAGGAAATGAAGTTGCCCTCGGCGCGGAGATTGGGCGCGCGGAATTCGTTGTCGCCCGGTTTCAGCGGGAGGGCGCGCTGCTCGAGCAGGAATTGATTTTGGTAAAGCTTCACCTTCGCCGTGGTCGCGACGTTGCTGTGAATGTGGGCGAGCAAATCGAACGGCTCACCCTGCTTCAGCCGGCGTGGAATCTCGACGCGCTCGACGAGTACCTCCGGAGCGGAAGCGTTGTGCAGCGGCACCGTGAAAACCTCCACTCCGGTCGCGGCGAGTCGCGCAGCGGTGGTCGGAGCTTGTCCGGCGGTATCGTTGCCATCGCTCAGCAACACGAGCCGGCGCGTCTTTCCCGCAGGGAAAATCGCGCTGGCGAAATTCAGCGCGCCGGCGATGGCGGTCGCTTTGCGTTCCGCCAGCTCCGGCCAAGCCGCGCCGAGTTTCAAGGGCGTGGACGGCGGCTCCCACAGGGCGGTGTCTTTGGCGAAGCCGATCACGCCGAGCGTGTCTCCGCTGCCGCTGACCTTCGCCGCCGCGGTCACGAAATCACGCGCCTCCTGGCGAGCGGCCGGCGAAACGCTGGACGAGTCATCGACCGCGAAGAGCACCGCCAACTCGCGCGAAGGCAGCAGCCAGCGCGGGCCGGCGAGTGCGCCGATGAGCAGCACGAGAATGATCACGCGCAGCGTCGTGCAAACGCGCCGTTGAGGCGGAGTGAGATTCGCGATCGAGCGCCGCGCCAGAAGTGGCAGCAGCAGGAGCAGCGCGCCGAGCGCGAGGAACCAGGGGTGCGCGAGTTCGATCACTCCGTGCGCCTCCGGTGAAAGAGCCACCATTCCAGCGTGAAGAGCAGCAGGGCCGCGAGCGCGAGATATTGCCAGATCGGCCAGCCGGAGAGATTCACCGCCGCGAGCCGCGGCAGCGCGGGGCTGGCGGTGCTCGTTTCCGTCAGGCGCAGATCAGACTCCGTTTCGCTGAAGGTATTGACCGCGAGCCACGACCCCGAGTCGCGCTCGTTGAGCAGGTAGTAGCCGTTGGCCAGCGGCTGGAAGACGCCGTGCGCAAACTGCGTGCGATCGGGTTTCAATTCGCCGCTCCATTTTCGCTGCGGCGCCGTCCAGACCGTCTGCTCGCTGGCGAGCGGGAAGATCTCGCCCGCGGGCAACGTCGGCGGGTGAGCGACCGTGCTGCCGGCGAGCCATTGCAGCGTGTTCGACATGAGCAGCGGGAAGGCGACGCGCAGCGGGAGATCCGACTCGGTGAGGTCCATTGCGAGCGCGGCCAGGCGTTGGTTGCGGCGTTCGCCGGTGATCATCAGCGGATGATCGAACGAGCGGATCGGCGTCTCGAAGCGCCAGTCGCCGCCGCGCGGCGGCTCGGTGAGCGTCGTCGCGCGCACGACCGTGACGTTTTGCAGATTCACCAACCGCAGTGCGGGATGATTCACGTTCGTTTCGGAAATGAGCGGCTGATCCAGCGGGACATCGACGCTGGCGAACGGGGTCTTCTTGATGAAGAGGAAATTGCCCGCAGTCCTGGCCAGGTCGAAGTCGGCGGGCAGTGTGTTGTCGAGGATCACGGCGTCGAACTTCTCGGCGAGCGCGAGTTGAAACGAATCCGGCGCGAGCAGTTCGAAAGTCAGGCTCTGATCGGCGGCGAGCATTTTTTCCAGAAACCAGTTTCCCTTCGTTACGAGCAGGACGCGCCGCGTCTGCTGCGGGGGCAGGACGGCGTAGGCGACGTTGTCGGCGGGCAGCGCGTCATCGGTGTCGAGCCGCGCGGCCAGCCAGCCGCGGGAGTTGGCGGTGTTGCGCGGCACGGTGGGGAAGACCTGCACCGATGTCTCGCCGGGCGCGAGAGTGAGCGGCTTAACGTCGAGAAGTTTTCCGTCGAGGGCGAGTTCGAGATTCGCGGTCGCCGGCGCGGTGCCGTAGTTGGCGACGCTGAGCAACACCTCGCTCGTTTGCGGGCTGCTGAGGAGCGGGCGCGTGGCGAAGCGCGTGATCGCGACGTTGTCGTGCGCGGCGCCGACGGAGACCCACTCGATTGCGGATTGGCGATTGGCGATTGGCGATTTCCCCGCGCTGAAGACGACGATGCGACGATTGCCTTCACGGGCGGCGAGCAGTTGTTCGGCGAGGGCGATCGCGGGTTCGAGGTCGCCGGTCGCATCGGTGGGGGCGAGTGAGGCGAGCCCCTCGCGTAGTTCCTTTTCGTCGGTGGTGAAAGGAGTCACGACCGCGGGTGCGTGGTGCGTGCCGATGATCGCCACGGGTCGCCCGGCAGCGGCTTGGCCGAGATAGTTGGCCGCGAGCCGTTTCGCGATCTCGAGCCGCGTATCGCCACCGGACTCGCGCGCCTGCATGCGCGCGCGGAGATCGACGATGAGCACCGTTGATGACCCGTCGCGCACGGCGCGGTCGAGCACCGGCCGGGCGAGCGCGCCGAGGATGAGCGCGAAGATGAGGAGGTGCAGCAGTAGCGAGAAGAGGTTGCGCAGCTTTTGAAAGAACGCGCGCCGCCGGCTCTCCTCGAGCACGCGCTGCCAGAACATCAGCGTCGAGACGGGCAGGGGACGCCGCTTCAGCTTCAGCAGATAAAGCATCACGATGATCGGGATGCCCGCGGCGAACCAGACGGCCCATGGTGCGAGGAAGGTCACTTCACGATTCTCCCGTCGCGCAGCACTCGCAGCACGAGATCTTCAAAGGGCACATCCGTCAGCGCTTGTGCGTAGCCAAGTCCACGCTCGACGCAGAAGGCAGCCAGTCCGTCGAGGAAGCGGCGCACTTCCTCGCGATAGCTGCGGAGGAGCGAGTCGTTGGCCGTGACTTCGTACGCCGCGCCAGTTTCCGCTTCGATGAGGCGCAGGTCGCCCGTCTGCGTGGGGTTGAGTTCCGACGGCTCGAGCACCTGGATGAGGTGGATGTCGAAGTGATTGTAGCGCAGCACGCCCAGCGCTTCCTCGTAGCCCGCCGGGTCAAAAAAATCGCTGATCACGAAGACGAGCCCGCGGCGTTTCATCCGCCCGGCGAAGGCGCGGAGGCTCGGGAGGAGTTGCGTCTCGTGCTGCTCGGCCGGCGCGCGGCGGAGAAACTCCAGCACTTTGTGAAACTGGCTCTTGCCCCGCGAGAGCCCCATGTCGCCGATGAGGCCGGCGCCAAAGTAGTGGATGTTCACGCGGTCCAAATTGGCGAGGCCGATGTAGGCGAGCGACGCGGCGATCCGGCGGGCCTGGTCAAACTTCGAACCGGCGCGATCTTCCGCCCCCTCGGGCATCCAGCGCATGGAGGCGCTGGCATCGACGAGGAAATAAATGTGCAGGTCCTGCTCCTGCTCGAAGAGCTTGATGAACAGGCGATCGAGCCGGCCGTAGATGTTCCAGTCGATCGTGCGCAGGTCGTCGCCGAGCGTGTAGTTGCGGTAGTCGGCGAACTCGAGGCTGGAGCCGGTCTGCCGGCTCTTGCGTTCGGCGTGATGCGAGCCGCGAAAGAGCTTCTTCGAAAGCAGGTAGAGCTGCTCGAGCTTCGAGAGAAACGCGGAATCGAAGAGCAGCGGGGCGTCGGCGGTTTGCAAGGCGGCGAACTCTCCACGGTTTTCCCTCGCGACGCAAAAAGGAAGTGTCGCGCATTTGACGATCCCGATTTTTTTCGACCCACGAACTGGAATGAGGTCGTTGACTTCTTCCCGTAGGCTTTTCTTGGCAGGAGGGAAGGTGTAAAAGCACGGGCATGAATTCGCGCCTCTGCTCGTCTCTGGAACCTCTCGAAGCCCGCATCGCACCCGCCGGGATCGTCACCGTCACCTCGTCCGGCGGCAGCGTGAAGATCGTCGGCGACGGCTTGGATAACGACATCAGCATCAGCTTCGGCACCGGCAGCCTCATCAACATCATCGGCAATAACGGCACCACCATCTCCGGTCCGGGCGGCTCCAGCGCCTTCTTGACCAAGGACCTCACCATCGCTCTCGGCGATGGCCGCGACACTGTCTCCCTAGCCGCGGGCAACTACGCCGGCAACGTCACCCTCGATGGTGGAGCTGGGGACAACACGTTCTCGCTCACCGGCGCCACCTTCATCCCCGGCACCCTCAAAGTCCTTGCCGGCGCGGGCACGGATACCCTCGGCGACACCTCCGCTGGCGCCGACCTTCGCATCGGGCGCGACCTCGTCATCAAGCTGGGCGACGGCGGTGTCATCTCCACCCTCACCGCCGCCCGCCTCCTGGTCGGCGGCAAGCTCAGCCTCACCGGCGGCAGTGGCATCGAGGATTTCTCGTGGAATGTCACCGACCTGATCGTCGGCAGCGATGTGAGCGTCGCCACCGGGAAAGGACTCGACCGCATCGGCTTCGATGCCAGCGGCGACGTGAACATCGGCGGCAAACTCGGTGTTAAGGGCGGCGACTCCGCCCCCCCGCTCATGACGGCGATCGTCAGCGCCAGCTTTAACCTCACCGCCGGCGATGAGATGAGCGTTCGCGGCCCCGTCACCGCCAACACCGTCGCCGGGACTGCCGTCATCAACCTCGGCGGCACGAACATGACGAACTTCGGTGGCCTCAGCATCAAGACCGGCAAGGGGGACAACACCGTCACCCTCAACGGCGCCACCCAAAATTACCTCGGCAAAGTGAGCGTCACCGCTGGCGGCCCCACCGACTTCACCATGCAGGCCACCACTTTCTTCATCGGCGGGGATCTTACCTTCAAGGGCAGCGCCGCCACCGACGGCTTCGACTTGGAAGGCGCGGGGACGATCACAGGCAAGGCCAGCGTCGATCTCGGCGCGGGCGCCGGGCAGAGCCTCATCTTCAAGGGCACCGGCGCTACCAAATACTCCATCGCAATCGGCGGCGGCCTCGCCCTCAAACAAGGCGCGAAGACCGGCAACAGCACCACCACCGCCAGCGGCATCATCAACTTCAAGAAATTTTCAATCGCGACCGGCGGCGCCGACGATGCCGTTACCCTCGACAGCCTCAGCATCATCGGCTCGACGGGTATCGCACTCGGCGCCGGGGCTGATACTTTCGCCCTGGAGACTCAACACGTCTTCGGTGCCGCCCTCTTCAGCGGCGCGTTCAAGCTCTCGCTCGGCGACGGCGCCGACACCTCCACGATGGGTGCCAGCACTGCCGACGACAAAGTCGTCCTCGACCTGGACGACGTCCTCGCCGCCGATGGCACCCTCGACGCCGGCAAAGGCACCGATACCGTCTCCAGCTTCAGCGGCCTCGGAAACACCGGCACGCTCGTCGTCCTCAACGTCCCGTAGGCGGGAAGAGCCCGCATGATTTCGTGAGGCGCGCGAGGTTGAAGGTCGCACCGTGGTCGATTACGGCTAACGGCATGCCCCACCACGAGCACCCGTCCGCTGCCGCGCAATACGAAGGCGCGTTGCAAAGCCTGCGCGATCATCAACATCGGGTGACGGCGCCGCGCAAGGCGATCCTCACCATTCTCACGCAGGAGCACGGGCCGTTTACCGTAGAGGAGATCCATCAGCGAATGGAGAAGGGACTCTGCGATCTGGTGACCGTCTATCGCTGCATCGCGGCGATGGAGGAGATCAATCTGGTGCGGCGCTGCGATTTTGGGGACGGCGCGTATCGCTACGAGTTCAACACCGGCGAGCATCACCATCACCACATCATCTGCCGCTCGTGCCACCACGTGGCGACGCTGGATTTGTGCGTGGCGGATGGGCTGGAGCGCATGGCGCGGCAGCTCGGCTATGCGAATGTCACGCACACGCTCGAGATCTTCGGCATCTGCATGGAGTGCCAGGCGCGGCGGGCGGCGGCGACCGCGGTGAGCTGAACGTGGTTCTGCTGGAAGTCGAGCGGACGATTCAGAGAATGTTTCGCGCCATGAGGATTCGCTTCCTTCTCTGTTTCTTTCCTCTTCTCGCTTGCGCCGCCAATGGCGCTGACCTCAACCCGGCAAACGTTCGCGCCGCGGCTTCCTATTCCGGTGCCCGCGCCGGACTTTCGCTCCTCGTCATCCATCATGGGAAAACGTTGCTCGAGGAGTATCCCAGCGGTGGTTCCGCGAGCGGTGGGCGCAAAATCTACAGCGGCACGAAGGCGTTTTGGAATCTCGCGGCGCTGGCGGCGGCGGAAGACGGACTGCTGAGCCTCGATGAACGGGTGGCGGAGACGATCCCGGCGTGGCGCGAAGATCCCCGGAAGTCGCGCGTGACTATCCGCCAGCTCCTGGATTTCTCCTGCGGGCTCGATCCCGGTTTTTTTTTGCACGGCGATGATCCCGGAAACCGCGACACGATCGCCATCAGCCTCCCGGCGGTCGCCGACCCCGGCACCGCATTCATCTACGGGCCGAGCGCGCTGCAGGTCTTTCACGAGGTGCTGAAGATCAAGCTCAAAGGCGAGGCGCCGACGCACTACCTCGAGCGGCGGGTGCTGCGCCGGCTCGGGCTCGGCTCGCAGCGTTATCTCAAGGATCGCGCCGGGAATCCCCTGCTCGCCTCCGGTTGGTTTTTGAGCGCCCGGCAGTGGTCGAAGATGGGGGAGATGGTCCTGCACGGTGGAGCGCCGGTCGTTTCGTCGGGTTCGCTTTCCCAATGCTGGCGCGGGTCGCCGGCCAATCGCGCCTTCTCACTCGGCTGGTGGAACAACCGGGCCGCGCCCGGCGGACACGAGTTCGACTTTGAAAATATGCTCGCGCCGAAGTGGCCACAGCAGAACTGGGGTGGCGCCAGCCTCTGCAACGACGCGCCGAGTGATCTCGTGGCGTGCATCGGCTCGCTCTGCCAGCGGCTCTACGTCATTCCGTCGATGGACCTCATCGTGGTGCGCCACGGCGGCGGCGGGCAGTTCTCGGACGGACGCTTTCTCCGTCTGCTTTTGGGAAAATAGGGCGCCTACTTCGGCGTCGCGATCAGCAGCGATGTCCGGCTCGGATGCCACTGGTAGCCGAAGCCAAAATCGACCGGCACCGGGACGCTGGAGCCGTGCGCCTTGGCGAGATCGGGTTGGCCGTGCTGCTTGAAAAGATCGATCGGCCCGACGTAACGGCCGCAGTAACGGAGCTTCCATTGCCCGTTGGCGAGGAAGCGATGCGGGATGCCGGAGTCGTCTTCGAGGATGAGATTGCTGTGGGTGAGGAGAAAATCGCGCACCAGCGAAAAGCCCTCCTCGTGCATGAGGTAGGAGGCGGCCTTGAGCAGGCTCACGCCGCTGCCTTGCTGCTCGCAAAATTTCATGAAGCCGGGGTTGGACCGGATGCCCCCGTTGGCGAGGTCACTCGCGAAGTAGTAGAGCGTTTGCTGCCGGCCCGAGGGTCCGAAGAAAACGATCTTCGCGCCCGGCGTGTTGCCCTTCCCAGGCGCCACGAAACTTCCGCCCCGGTCGAGGGCGACGGACTCGACCGACTCGATCGTGCAGCCGGCGCGCGCGAGGAAAACGTAGAGCACTGGAAGGGTGCCGCTGAGCTGCGTCTGCGTCAGGTCCACCTTCATGTTTTTGGTGATGAAGAAGCTCCAGTTCAGCACGGAATCGAGTGACTTGCGCAGCGTCGCGAGCGCGGAATGCAGCGCCGGGCGGGGGATCGCGCTGACGTCGGGGACCGCGCCGACAGGCTCGATGCCGCAGAGGATGTAGGTGCTTGCGTTCGGGAAGAAGGCGTTGGCGTAGAGAAAGTCCGGCCCGCTGAACATGTAAAACATGGGCGCTCGATCGGTGTAAGCCGGGCCGAGATAGGCGGGCGCCCACGCGCGAATCTTCGCGAGCTGGAGCTGATCGAGACGCGTCCACGCACGGTCAAACTCGCTCGCGTGCGCGCTCCACGCCGGATCGAGGCTGGCATCCTCGAGCGGGGTACCGCGCACCGGCAGGCCAGCCAGAAACTTCGCCGTCGCGTCCGCAAGCGGATCGGCCGCGTGGACCGAGACGACGAGCGCGAGCAAACTGACGAGCAGACGGAATTTCATAGCGGCGACCTTAGCGCGGATTGGGTCGCCGCGAAATGTCCGCGCGATCCAGGTCGGTCAGTTGCGCGTGCCGAGCATCAGGATGCCGCGATCCTTCTGCCAATGATACCCGAAGGCGAAGCCGAGCTCGGGCGGCGGATTCTTTTCGTAGAGCGCCGCGAGATCCGCCTGGTGGTACTTCCCGAACATCTCGGCGTGCGGGACATAGCGGCCATAGTAGTTCACCGTCCAGCCTTTGCCAAAGCTGCGCAGCGGGATTCCCGAGTCGTCCTGCACGATCACCCGGCTGTTGTTGAGCAGGAAATTTTTCACGCCCGAGAAGCCGTCGCTGTGCATGAGGTAAGACGCGGCCTTGAGCAGGCTGTTGCCGGGCCCTTGCGCGGCGCACCATTTCAAGAATCCGCCGCCGCTGCCGGAGAGGTCCGTCTTGAAGTAATAGAGCGTTTGCGTGCCGCCGCCGCGCGAGAAGGTGATCTTCACGCCGGGCGCCGGGCTGTTGACGAACTGGGTGTCGAGGATCGTATTGCCCATGCGCGTGAGGAGAACGTAGAGGATCGGCAGCGTGCCATTGATCTGCCCGGCTCCGAGCCCGGTGCGCATGTCCTTGGTGATGAAATAGTGAAAGCTCAGCATCGTGCTCATCGAGCTACGCAGCGCGGAGAGTTCGCCGTGCAGAGCCTCGGGCGAAATTTTGGTCAGGTCGCCCACCTGGCCCACCGGCTCAAGCCCCGCGAGAATGTAGGTGTGCGCATTCGGGAAGAAGGTGTTCGCGTAGAGCGCGTCGGGGCCGCTGAACATGTAGTACATCGTCGCGGAACTGCGGTAAGCGCCGCCGGCGTGCGATGCCATCCAGCCGCGGATCGGGCCGATCTGCTGCGTCTCTTTTTTCGCCCACGCATGATCGATCGCGGTGGCGTGGCTCTGCCAGGCGCCGTTCTTCGTCAGAGGCTCGAGCGCGCCGCCCACGGGCAAGCCGGCCAGGAAGCGGGCGGTGTCGTTGACGTTCGCGACCTTCTGCGCAAAGGCCGGCAAAGCGAGGACGAACAGGGCGAGGATGATTTTCAGTTTCATTGAGCGGCGGGTAGCGAGGCGGGTATGGGTGTGGTTTTCGGCGAGAGGAAATAAACGATCAATCCGAGAGCCATGGTGGCGAGGCCGGCCAGCGATTCCATCGGCTTGTCGCGCAGCTGGAAGAACAAAATCCAAATGCTGATCGCGAGAAAGATCAGCGGTGTGAAGGGATAACCCCAGGTGCGATACGGGCGCGGCAGCGAGGGCCGCCGCCAGCGGAGCACGATGACGCCGAGCACGGTGAAGAACGAACAGATCGACAGGCTGAACTGAATGTAGTTCACCACGTGGTCAAAGGTGGACGTGAGCACGAGCACGGCGACGATGGCGAACTGCGCGAGGATCGCCGTCGCGGGCACGCCGCCCGCGGTCTTGCGGCTGAGGAAGCTGAGCGCGCGAAGATCTTCGCCCATCGAAACGGTGACGCGCGGACCGATCCACGTCATGGCGCTGATCGTCGAGAGCAGCCCGAACGAAATGAGCCCGGCCATGATTCTTCCGCCGGAGTCGCCGAGGATATGCGTCGCGGCCACCTGGCCGACTTCGAGCTTGCCGGCAAGTTCCGAGCTCGGGGCGCTGCGGAGGAAGACGGCATTGAGCGCGAGGTAAAGCACCGCCACGATCCACGTGCCGAGGATCAGCGCGAGAGGCAGCGTACGGCTCGGATTGCGCACTTCGCCGGTGATGTAAGTCACCGCATTCCAGCCCGAGTAGGAATACATGACGTAAACGAGGCTGATCGCGAATGGCGCGGAAGTGAAGAGCGCGGCGCCGTCATGAGCCGGCGTGAAATTCACCGGCTGCGGTGCACTCATCGCGCAGCCGGCGGCGATGAAGAGCAGAATCAGCACGACCTTGAAGGTGGTGGCAAAAGTCTGAAACGCGCTGCCCACCCGCACGCCGCCGAGATGCACCAGCGTCACCAGCGCCACCACTCCGAGCGAGAGCGCGGGGGAATTCACGCCGGGAAACACGTGGGCGAAGTACTTGGCGAAAGCCATCGACGCCGCTGAGACCGGCGCGGCAAACCCGACGGTGATCGAGATCCAGCCGGCGAGAAACCCGAGCGCGGGATGATAGATCTGGCTGAGGAAATGATATTCGCCGCCCGAGCGCGGGAGCGCCGCGCCGAGTTCCGCGTAGGACAGCGCACCGCAGAGGGCGCACAGGCCGCCGATGGCCCACAGCGCCATGATGGTGAAGCCATTCGGCAGATCGCCGACTTGAAACCCGAGGCTGGTGAACACGCCCGTCCCCACCATGTTCGCCACCACGATGCAGGTGGCGGTGACGAGCGAAATGCGTTTTGCCGCCTGAGAGGTAGAGCCCGAACTCACGCGGCGATCATCTAGGGAATGCGTGTGGGCAAGTCAATGCCACCTCCGCCAGATTGCGCCGCGCCGGCAGCGATGATTCCACGCCGCATGAAAGGCTCGCGATGCGGTTCGCGGACCGGGAGGCCGCGTCCATGCCCCCCCACGGCAGGTTGTCGTGGGCTGCGTCGGCGAAGTGAACCGGAGTTCACTTCGCCATGAGGTAGCTGAAAAGGTCGCGGGTCTGCTCCGGCGAAAGTGCGTTGAGCAAGCCCTCGGGCATGAGCGAGATCGGCGAGGCGATCAAGGACTTGATGTCTTCGCGGGCGATCTTCGTTTTGTTGCCGGCGGCGTCGAGGATGGTGACGAACTGCGGGGTGGTTTCCGCGACAAAGCCGCCGAGCACCTGGCCGTCCTTGGTGGAGAGATTGTAGAGCGTGAATTCCTCCCGGATGCCGAGGCTCGGATCGACGATGGCGGGCAGCATGAAGTCGAGATTGTCGCGCTCGTAGCCGGTGAGGTCCGGGCCGATCTTCCCGCCTTCGCCTTTGAGGGTGTGGCAGACGGCGCACATCGTTTTGAAAAGGTCATGGCCCTTCGCGGCGTCGCCGGGCTTCGCGATGGTGACGCGCAGGTTCTTGATCAGATCTTCCTTCTCCTGCGAGGAGGCGCGGAGGTTGCCCCAATGTTTTTTGATGAGTTGGTCGGTCTGCGGGTCGGCGAGCTTTTGGATCGCGAGCAGATTGCCGACGGAAACCTGTTCTTTCTTCACCTCGCCGCGGTCCACGAGTTCGAGAAGCGAGCGCGCCCAATCCGCGCGGCTGCTGAGCGAGTTGATCGCGGCGGCGCGGACCTTCGTGTTTAAGCCGGGGAGCAGGTCGAGGATCGTCTGGCCGACTTCGGGCGTATTGAAACGCGAGAGCGCGTTGATCAGGTCGAGTTTTGCGGTGTCGGCTTTCTCCTTTTTCAAGAGCCCGGTGATGACAGGAATCGCCGCATCGACGCGACGCTCGGAAAGGATCTCCAGCAGGTTCTTCCGCGCGGCGGCGGATGTCTTCGGATCTTCGAGCGCCTGGATGGCGGCGGGCAGTGCGCCGGGGTGACCGAGCCGGAGCGCAAAGCTCACCAGCACCGTGGTGTGCGGACGCGTGGCCCAGATTTCGACGCTCTGTCTTTGCAGTGCTCCGGGCACCTTCGCCAAGCGGTCGCCCTGCAAACCGGCTTCGATCCCGGCGACGAGCTCGTCCACCAGTTCGGGACTCGGCGCCATGGCCAGCAGTTGCGCGGCGTTCACCAGGCTCTCCTGGGTGCGCTCGGCCGCGTAGCGCTGGCCGAGCCGCGCAGCGATGAACTTGCTGAACAAAGGGGTCGCCCAAAGCGGAGAGTCCTTGAGCATCCCGAGCAATTGCACCCGGTGGCTGCCGGCCTTGCTCTCCAGCGCCCACCACAGGAGCAGCGGGATGTGTTTGTCGTTCGCGTCTTCGGTGCGATAGAGCGCTTCGCGCAAAATGGGCAGCGCGTTGATCGCCGGGAAGCGTTTCGCGGAGCTGGCGAGCTGCGCGCGCACCTGCGCCTCGGTCTCGGTGCGCGCGATGTTTTCGAGTTTCTTTTGAATCCTCGGGGGCAGCGGCTCGGGCGCACGCGTCGAGCTGCTATACCGCGCGGGCGGATAGCGATCGCCAAGCAGGCGCACGGTCCAGTAGCGGATGAATTCGTCCTGGTGTTCGAGCGTGCGCAGCGCGACCTCGTCGGTGAATCCGCCACTCGCATTCAGCGCCCAGAAACATTCCAGCGCAAACTGTCCGGTGCTCTCGTTCACCAGCTTCTCCAGCTTCGGCGCGAGGCTCGCATCATGCCGGTCGTGGAAAATGCGGATCGCCGTCTGGCGGAAAAACTTGTTCGGGCTCCGCAGCGTCTCGATCAATTCGTCGTTCGAGAGCTTCGCGAGATCGAACGGTTTCGCCGGCTTCGCGCCCTCCGCTTCGAGCCGATAGATCCGGCCGTGCTCGTGATCCCAGGTGTCGCGCGGATCCACGTGCGTGAGGCGGCTGTCGTACCAGTCGGCCATGTAGATCGCGCCGTCGGGGCCGACCTTCGTATCCACCGGGCGAAACCAGCGGTCGTCAGTGAGCACCAGCGGGTCGATGTCGTCGGTGCGATAGGTCGAGGTGTCGCGCGACAGCTTCGCCGCCATCACGCGATTCATCAGCGACATCGGCGAGATGAGGTAGCCCTCGAGCTGCGGGATCGCACCGCCTTCGTAGATCACCATCGTCTGGGTGAAGCGCGGCGCGTAACCCGTGTGCGCCATGTGTTCAAACCAGCCGAACGAATACGGATTCATGAGCGGTCCGTGTTTGCCCCACGCTTTGATCCCCGCGCTGCCCTGCGGGTAATACATGCCGCGAGTGTCGCCGAAGTTCGTCCCGGAAAACGCGCGCCCCTTCGCGTCGAACTCCATGCTGAAAGTATTGCCGCCGCCTTCCGCGAAGACCTCGAAATCATCCGTCGCCGGGTTGTAGCGCCAGATCGCCTGGCCGAGAAATTTCACGCCGCGCACCTCCGCCGTGCAGGTGCTGCCGTGCGCGCCGTAGAGCCAGCCGTCGGGCCCCCACGCCAGCGAGTTTGCGCCGCTGTGCGTATCTTCGAGACCGAAGCCGGTTAGCACCACGCGCGGGTCGCCGTCCGGGATGTCGTCGCGGTTTTTGTCCGGGTAAAAAAGCAGGTAGGGCGGATTCAGAATCCACACCCCATCGCGCCCGGTGACGACGCTGCGCGCGATGTTGAGGTCGCTCACGAAATCCTTCGCCTTGTCGAACACGCCGTCGCCTCGCGTGCTTTCGAGAATGGTGATGCGGTCCTTGCCTTTGAAATGATTCGGCGGCGGCGGCGGCACCTTGTCGAAGACCGCGCGGAGATACTCGTCGTATTTCAAAATCTTCAGCCCCGCCGGAAACGGATACTGAAGATACTGCACCACCCAAAGCCGCCCGCGCTCGTCGAAGTGCATATTGAGCGGCTGCGAGATGACCGGCTCATTCGCGACGACCTCCATCTTCAATCCCGGCGCGATCTTGAAGTGCTCGATCGTCTCCTGCGGTGTCAGCGGCTTCGAGCCATCATTCAGCGCGCCCTTGCCCTTGAAGCTCTTCACGAACGCCGCGAGCGATGGATCGACGTCGGGGTTCGTTTGCGCGAAGAGCGTTGAGGCAAGGCAGAGGCTGAGAGCGAGCAGGGGAGAAGACGAGTTCATCGGGCGGTGCAGGAGTTGACCAGAAAGCGCGCGATCTCGTGGAGAAAAAGTTCTCCCGCCCGCACTTCACTTCACCCGCGCCACCAGCCGTCGAGCGTTTTCCGCAATTTCTCCACGCGCTCGGGCTGATCTTTGGCGAGGTTCTTTTCCTCGTTCGGGTCGGCTTTGAGATTGTAGAGTTCCACGACGGCGTCCGGTTCGTTTTGCGCGGCGGGGACGATGAGTTTCCAATCATCGGCGATGACCCAGCGCCAGCGCAGATTGGCCGAGGGATTCTGCAGATCCTTTGAAGTGTGGGTGAAGCATTCGCCAAACACCGCTTTGCGCGCAGCTAGCGCGGCGTCGTCGAGGAGATTGACGCCGCCGAGTCCGTTGGGTTGCGGTAGCTTGCAGGCAGCGAGGATCGTGGGGAGAAGATCGAGCGAGCTGACCACGGTGTCCGACATTCGCGGTGCGATGTGGCCGGGCCAGCGAACCATAATCGGCGTGCGCAGGCCCCCGTCGTACTGCGATTGCTTGGAGCGCGGCGCGTAGCGGTTGTTGCCGGGATCCTGAATCCAGCCGTTGTCCACGACGTAGGTCACGATCGTGTTTTGCGCAAGACCTTCGCGATCGAGATACGCGAGGAGTTCGCCGCACGTTTCGTCGAACCACTCGACCATGGCCCAATATTTCGCGACGTGTTCGCTCGGCGTCTTGTCGCGATACTTCGCGAGGAGGCGCTCCGGCGGGTTGTGCGGATCGTGCGGCATCATCGGCGCATACCAGACGAAGAACGGCTTCGCTTCTTTCCGCGCCTCGCCGATGAAGTCGTAGATCGGCTGCAGGCCCTTGCGCCCGATGTCGAGGCCCGCATCGCCGTGGCGGCCGCCGCCCGCGTCTTCGCCCTTCGTCATGCCGTGGGTGAAGCCGCCGTGCTTGAAATTGCCCTGCCACCATTTGCCGCTCTGGAAAGTGAGGTAACCGTGCGCGGTGCGCAGCCGCGGCAGTGTCGGCGTCGCGTCCATGAAACCATTCATCGTCGCGCGCATCGCCTGGAATTCAGGATCGTTCACCAGCTTGCCCATCGGCATCTTTTCCTTCCCTGGAGGAAAAGGCGGATCGTTGCTCGTGACCTTGTGTTGATGCGGAAATTTCCCCGTCACGATCGACGCGAGGCTGGGGCAGCACAGGCTCGAGGGCACGTAGCCGCGCGGGAAGGTGAGGCTTTCCTTCGCCAGTCGATCGAGGTGCGGCGTTTGAATGTGCGGGTGCCCCATGAACGAGTAGTCGCCCCATGCCTGATCGTCGGAGATGATCATCACGACGTTTGGCGGCGCGTCGGCGGCGGTGGCGTTGGC
>JBAVML010000619.1:0-19372 GCA_049690035.1 Chthoniobacteraceae bacterium | reverse complement strand
GCGCACATTTTGGGACATGGGGAATGCGCGCGCGCTGTTGCCGAAGAAGCCGGAGTGGAGCGAGCTCGAGTATCAGCTCCGCAATCAATTCTACTTCGCGTGGGAATGCGGCGACATCATCGTCGATCAAGGCCTGCACAACATCGACGTGGCGCTGTGGATGCGCGACGACAAGGATTACCCGATCTCCGCGAAAGGCGTCGCCGGAGCGGAAGTGCGTCGCGGCCATGCTGAAGACGGCTGTCTCTACGACCACTTCGCGATCGAGTTCGAGTTCGCCGACGGCTCGCGCCTGTTCCACCAAAACCGCCAGATCCCCGGCTGTTGGAATTACGTCGCGGAATGCGCGCACGGCACGCTCGGTTCGTCGGAGTTCATCAACGACCGGACGATGTTCACCATCACCGGCAAGAACGAATGGCATTACAAAAAGGAGGAGCCGATCGTCGATCCGTACCAGCAGGAACACAACGACTTGCAGAACGCGATCCGCAATGACCTGCCTTACAATGAAGCCTTCCGCGGCGCGCGGAGCGCGATGACCGCGATCATGGGCCGCATGGCCGGCTACAGCGGGCAGCTCATCATGTGGGAAGACGCGATCAAGTCCGAGGAAATGATGGCGAAGATCATCACGTCCCTGCAAGACGAGCCGCCGGTGAAGCCGGACGCGAACGGAGCGTATCCGTTACCGATTCCCGGGAAGTCGCGCGCGGTCTAAACCGTCATGGCGCTCACCGATCAGTCCACGCTGCACGTTGTGCTTTTTGAAGGCAACGGCGCGGAGCCGTTACCCGCGACGGATCGTTTCGCGGCGGTGAGCGCCTTGCTTGAAAAAGGTTACGCCGTCTCCAGCACGAGCCGCAGTCAGCTGGAAAAACCCGGCCGAGGCCCGCTGCTGGTGCTCGGGCGTTTTGCCGCCGAACCCGCATCCACACAAGCTTCCGCGGCTGGCGTGCGTTTTCAAAACATCGCCGGGCTGAATCCTGTCGCCACCGCGGAGACAGTGGAAACGGCGCGCGCAGAATCCGCGAGCGCGAAGCACGGCGAATGGAAGCCGTGGTTCCCGGTGATCGACTACGACCGCTGCACGAACTGTATGCAGTGCCTCTCGTTCTGCCTCTTCGGCGTCTATGGAGTGGACGGCGATAAGCGCATCCAGGTGCAGAACAACGACAACTGCAAAACCAACTGCCCCGCCTGCTCCCGCGTCTGCCCCGAGGCCGCGATCATGTTTCCGAAATACAAGGCCGGACCGATCAACGGCGACGTGGTGAGCGACTCCGATCTGCAAAAGGAGAAGATGAAGGTGGACATCAGCGCGCTGCTTGGCGGCGATGTTTACGACATGCTCCGGCTGCGCAGCGAAAAGGCGAAGAGCCGCTTCAGCAAAGAGCGCGACGCGGACAAGGCACTCACCGAACGGCAAAAGTGCCTGGTAAAACTCGCCGCTGCCGGCGACATCCCGCCCGAGGTGCTGATGTCGCTGCCGTCGCCCGAGGAAATCGCGCGCCGCGCTGAAGAAGCTGCGGCCAAGGCCCAGGCCGCGCTCGCGGCCAACGGACACTGACACCGCTCCCGCAGCCGGATCGCTAATGAACGTCTCTCGTCGCCGCTTACTTGTCGTCGCGGCGGTGTTTGCGGCTTCTTTCATTTCCAATTCCGCCGAGCCGAAGGACGAAAACGAAAAGCCCATCGTCGTCCTGGTGGGTGACTCCACCGTCGCGAGCAAGAGCGGTTGGGGCGACGCGTTCGGACAGATGCTCGAATCGAAGGCCACCGTCTTCAACGAAGCGCAGGGCGGACGCAGCTCGAAGAGCTTCCGCGACGAAGGGCATTGGAAGCGTGCGATCGGACACCAGCCGACGTGGGTCCTGATCCAGTTCGGTCACAACGATCAGCCCGGCAAAGGACCGGCGCGAGAGACCGATCCGAAGACGACCTTCCGCGAAAACCTCGGGCGTTATGTGGACGAAACCCGCGCGATCGGCGCGCGGCCGGTTCTTATCACCTCGCTGACGCGGCGGAATTTCGAGGACGGCCAGATCGTCCGAGATCTCGCGGAATACGTGGAAGGCACCAAAATCGTGGCGGCGGAAAAGCAGGTGCCGCTTGTGGATCTCAATGCGCGCAGCATCGAGCAGGCGGAAAAGCTCGGGCCGAAAGGCTGCGAGGTCATGGAGCCGTGGGGCAAGCCGGCCTGGACAAAGGATCACACGCATCTCAACAAAGAAGGTGCCGCGCTCGTCGCGCCGCTGGTGGTCGATGAACTCAGAAAAGTCGCGCACGAGCTCGCGAAGTTGATCGGAAAATAGCGCTGAACAGAGCTGCAACGCCGCTGCCGCCAGCCGCGGGGCGGTTCAGCGGCGCAACTGCAACTGCGCGATGCTTTCCGCTCGCAGCGTGGCATCCACGATCTGGCTGACAATGCGACCGGCGAGCGGTGCGTTCCGCGTGGCGATTTCCAGGGCCAGGAAGGAACGCGCACGATCGCGCCAGGCGGCGTCGGGCAACGATTCGATCCAGCCCGACGCGGGGGCGGGATCCTGCGCCGCCCAAGCCGCAAGGAGGCTCTCGGTGCCGGCATCACGCGCGGCTTGATCCACGAAATCCGCCACCCAAACCGCCGCCGCTTTGGGATCGCGCAGCGCCCATTGCTGGGTAATCGCCGTCACGGCGCGCGGTTGATCTGCAGTGGAGAGATGCGTGGCGCAAAACTCCGCGGCTTTCACGGGTTCACCAGCCGCCCATACGGCGACGATCGAGTTCGTCACGTCAGCACGCAGGGCTTCATCGGCAATTCGGGCCGACCAATCGAGCGCGGCGTTCGGATCGGTCAACGCCCATTGGCTGGCGGCGTGACGGCAAAGCTCGGCTCGTTCGGCGGTCGCATTCAATCCCGCGGCAAGATCGAGCGCGGCGACGGGATCAGTGCGCGCGAGTTCGGTCCCGAGCGTGACGAGCACCCTGTCACGGTCACCTGCATCCGGAAGCTCGCGCGCCCAAGCGAGCGCGCCAGCCAGGTCACTCTCGCTCCAGCCGAGCGCGGTCTGCTCCAGCAAATCTTCGCGCATCGGCCCAGCCGCCAGCGTGGCCGCCCAGGCGGCAGCCCGGGCCGGTTCAACGCTACTCCATTGCCGAACAAGGCCGCGGGCGGCTTCGGCTGCGGATTCGGTCCACTCACCAGACGTCAGCTCATCAAGGGAATGCTGAGGATCACTCGCGGTCACGAGACTCTCACTCAGCGCTTCCCGGCTGGTGATGGTTTCCGCTGCGACCGCCACGCGTATCTCGGGCGCCTCTTGCAGGTCCGGCGCGTCATCGTCCGGTCCCAGTGCGAGGGGAGGCAGCATCGCTTCTTCGTTCCCACCTTCCCGCAAAACTGCGCCGGCGATCACCGCCACCAGCGCGAGAGGAAGCGCGAACCAAGCAAGATGACGAGCTTTCATTTCCGATCGAATCATCGGCCAGTTTACGGCTTCAACTGCAAGTTATCGAAGGTGGCCGTGCTGCGGGTCGTGTTGTTGTGCGAGGTCACGCAGATGCCGACGTTGATCGCCGTGGCCATCGGCACCGTGGCCGTGCCGACTTGCGTCCACGTGATGCCGTCGCTCGACCGATATCCCGTGAAGACATTGCCCCGGCGGGTGAGGCGCAGCCAGTTGTTCGGAGCCGCGGCGGCGACGCCCGCAGCGGTGGCGCTCGCCCCGCCGGTCGCGGTGCGATATTGAAACGCGGTGCCGTTGCCGGGCGTGAGCACCATCATCGCATGGCGCGAGTTGGCGTTGAGAGTCTCGCGGAGCATGATGCCGGCCTTGGCCCACGGATCGGTATTGGTCTGCGAAGTGACCCGCACAATGACTTCACCATCGCCAGTGAACGTCTGCGAAACGAAGCGGAACTTGTCGCTCGTCCCCCAGATGTCCGTCCCGCCGCCGGCCACGGTGTAAACGCTCCCCGAGACGGAATTGCTGCCGGCGCGTCCGGGCGAACCGATATCGCGCCCCGTGAGCGCCAGCGAGAGCGGTGCGGTGGTGCTCCAGGCAAAGCTGGTGCTCGCACTGAGCGTGCCGTCGCTCACCGTCACGGTGACGTTGTTCGCGGCGGCGGCACCCGCCGCCACGGTGCCGGAAATCAGACCCGAGGCGTTGATCGAAAGGCCGGAGGGCAGCCCCGCGGCCGCGTAGGTAAGGGCCTGGCCATCCGGATCGTTCGCCACGATTTGCAGGCTCGCGCTCTGCCCGCGAACGGTCGTCTGATTGCCGACGGCGGTAATCGCCGGAGGACGGTTCACCTGCTGGTAATTCACCGTGAGAACGTTCGACGCGAGATTGGGGTCACCGTCCGCGTCGAGCGCCTGGCCGGCAGCGACGGACACGTTCACCGCCCCGAGCGCGGTAGGCGTGACGGTGAAGCTGTAGCTCGAACCGCTGCCGAGGAAATTCGCCGCCGTCCCGTTGGTGACAGCCACGTCAGCCAGAGTGAATCCATTCGCCGCTCCGCCGAAGGTCGCGGTAACGGTAAACATGCCGGTGACCGTCGCGGTGGGGGTGTTCAAAACCAGCGAGACGAGCGACGGCGCAACCGCGATGTCGTCGTCGATGTTGCTGACGTAAGCGACGAGGTTCGCGAGGGCCGCGTCCGCGAGCATCACGCCATTGTGCGCGCGGATGGCGTCACCGATGGTGGCGGCCGAACCGTCGTGCAGGTAAGGCGCCGTAGCCCAGAGACCGCGGAGGGTCGGCACGTCGAAGCCCGTCAAGGCGGCGCCGAGCCGAAGACCGGAGGCGGGTTTGATCGTACCGATGTCGCGGAAGACGTTCAGCGCGCTGTTCGTGAATTGACTGCCGCTGTGGCAGCTCGCGCAGTTCTGCGTTTTGAAAATCGAGCGACCCGCGGCCGCCTCGGCCGGCAGGGTGGCGGCAACCGTGCGCGCGGGGCTCGCGCCGGATTTCGCGAGCGAGATCACGTAGGCCGCGAGGGCATCGAGGTCGGCGCTGCGACCGGCGTTGGGCGCGCCGAGCGGGGGATTCGGCGCACCCGCGGCGAGGAGACCCGAGCCGCCGGCGAAGTTGCGGATCTGATTTTCGAAGTCCTGGATTTCATCGAAGTTGCCCGTCCAGTGCGAAGGTCCTTGTGCGCCGTGGCCCTTGAGCGTCGGCGTGTTGCGCAGCCCTTCGCCGAAGCCGGTGAAGTCCCACACCCGGCCATCGTGGCCGGCGTCATTGTGGCAGGCCGCGCAGGAGATGTAGCCCTCGAGCGCGAGGCGGGTATCGGCCGCGTCGTAGAAGAATTGTTTTCCGCGCAGCACCTGCGCGGCGAGCTTCTCGGTGCTGACCGTGCTCGTGGTCGCGATCAGCGGCGGCGTGGACACGCGGCCCTGCTGGAAGGCAGTCACGTCATAGAGCGACACGGTGCGATCCATGAAGTTTTGCACGTAGAGCGTGCGGCCATTGGGCGAAAGCGCGACGGCCTGCGGAGCCCGGCCGACATCGAAATGCCCGATGCGGCTTGCATTCCACACATCGACGATTGCGATGTCGCGGCTGGCTTCGAGGGCGACGAAGAGGTAGCCGCCAAACGGATCGAACGCAGCGGCGCTCGGCACACCGGAATTATCGAAATCCACGCGCGCGGCGTAGTTCTCCGTTTCCGTGGAGAGGTCGAGGCGCGAGACGATGGCGCGCACGGTGTTGTCGTGCGTGAGGCCGCTGCCGTTGCGGAGCTGGCCGCGCTTGATGTTGTCCTGCTTCGAGGGGATCCAGGCGCTGAGGCCATCGGGCGAAATGACCGGCGCGCCGAGATAGTTCGGGATGCCCGGCGCGGCGGCTTGCGACTCCACGGCTTCGCTGTGCTGGAGGATCGCGGTCTTGACGATCGCGCCGGTTGCGGGATTGAGGATCACGACTTCACCGCCGCGGCCCGTGGTGTCGATCGTCGCCGTATTTTCCCCCGGGAGGAAAGGAGTGATAAAGCGGCTCACGAAGACGCGGGTGCTGTCGGCGTTGATCGAGAGGTGGCGCGGGTTCGGCCCGACAGCGATGCGGCGGGTGATGGCGGCCGTCTGCGGATTCAGGGAAATGACCTCGCCGGTGGCCTCGAGCACGATCCAGGCGCTGGCGCCACCGGGCTCGAAGGCGAGGCCGAAGGGCCGGGCGCCGCGCCCCACCGGGACGGTCTGCGCGACGGTGAAGTTCGTTGCATTCAAAATGGAAACCGACGCCGCGTCGGCGGAGGTGACCCACACGCGGCCATCCGGCGCGAGCGCGACGCAGCGAGGCGAGGCGGGCACGGCGATCTCCGCGAGCTTGGCGCCGGTCACGGCGTCGAGCACGGAGACGGTGTCGGCGTCGGGATTCGCGACCCAGAGGCGGGCATTGCCGCTCGCGGCAGGCGCGTAGGCGAGCGCGCTGGACGCGGTGGGTTTCGCGGCTTTGAGCGGCGCGTAGATCACTTGGTAGAAGCTGCTCGTGACGATGCGGCCCGTGTCGTCGATCGCAGTGACGGTGACGAGATAGCGGCCCGGTCCGGGGAAGGTGTGGGCGACGCTGCCGGAGGAGGACCACGCGGAGTCGGGCGTGCCGTCGCCGAAGTTCCAAGTGTAACGCGGGTTCGCGCCGCCCGTGCCGGTGATGCTGAGTTGCACCACGTTGCCGCTCGCCAGCGGCGCGCCGGAGAGCGCCGGCAGGGTGAGCCCGTCGCGGATGGTCCAGGTGAAAGTCGCGGTCGCCGTCGCGGCCCCGTCGCTCACCGTGATGGTGACATTGTAGGTGCCGGGTTGCGTCGCCGCACCGGAGATGACCGGCGCATTCGGCGCGATGCCGAGGCCGGGCGGCAGGCCCGCGGCGGTGAAGGTGAGCGCGTCGCCGTCGAGGTCGTTTGCCGGCAGAGGCACCGACACATTTTCTCCGACCACATTGGAGAGCGCGCCCGGCGAGCCGATCGTCGGCGGGTTGTTGACCGACAGATACTCGCTGGTGATAAGCGTGATGCCGCTGGTGCCGGGAATCGTCCAGCCCACCGCGAGATTGTCGCCACCGCCGCCTTCCTTCATCAGCGCCTCGATGTAATAGCGCTGGCCAGCCTGGAGGGTGATGGGCGCGGAGGTTTGCGCGGGGAATTTCGTCCATTCGCGCGCATTGGTCCAGTCGGGCACGCTCGCGATGACCCGCGCGTTGGCCGGCGAGGCATCGGTGCTCAGGCTCAGTTGCCCATTGTCATCGCTGGCGAGGTAAAAGCGGTACTGGCCGGTGAGCGGGGCGTAGATGTAGCCGCGAATCCTCTGGCCGTAGTTATCCGCGACGTTCGTCGGCGCCTCGAAGGTGGTCACGCTCCCCCGCGAGCTCGGGCTGGCGGGGTAGGCTGCATTCCCGGTGAGGGAGGCGATCGTGGTGCCAGTAATGTTATTCCAGACCTCGCGGACGAGCGTGCCGGTCCCGATGTTGGTAACGAGCACGGTCCAGTTGAAGCTGGTCGTGACGGTCTGGTTCGAGGCGGTGACGGAAACGCTGGGGTGAAAGACTCCGGCGGCCGCGGTCGTGCCCGTGATCCGCCCGGTCGTGGCGTTGATCGTGAGGCCGGTCGGGAGATTCGCCGCCGTGAACACGGGCGTGCCGTTGGGCGTGAAAGCATTGATCGCGAGATCGACCGCGCGATTCAGCGGGGTCTGCTGATCGCCTGGCGAGGCGATCGTGGGCGTATTCGCCGTGGTGACGAGAATGATCTTCGCCTCGGAATACACGCCGTTCGAATTGAGGCCGAAGAGCATCCAGTAACCCGGCGTCATCACGTTCAGGTTCGCATGGGAAGTGAGCTGGTAATTTCCCGCGGTGGTCTCCGTGAATGGCAGCACGAGCCGCCGCAGATCGGTATTCACCGAATGGGTGAGCGAAGACATGCGGATGAAGGCGAACTCGGAGAGCCCGGGCGTGGCGGAAATATTAAAGGTCTGCCCGTAGCCGATGGTGCCCGCGCCCGCGGTAATCGCCGGCCGGGGAGCCGCCGTCCCGTCCGCATTGAGCAGCGCCGGTGGGGTGAAAAGCTGTGCGTCCTGATGATCGCCGCCACCGAGCCCGCCCCCGCCCGACCACACCCGACCGTCGGCCAGCAGCAGCGCGGTGGAATGGTAGTTCCGCGGCACCGCCATGTTGGACAGGGTCCGCCAGGTATTCGTCCGGGGATTGTAAAGCTCGGGCGTCATGATCGAGCCGGTGTCGCTGAATTTCACGCCGCCATTCCCGCCGATCACCATCACCTCGCCATTGGGGAGCACCGCCGTGTTCGCAAACTGCCGCGCGAATTGCATCGAGGCGACGTTCGTCACCTGCGGGATGGCACCGTTCAGGTCCACGGTGTAAGCCGCCGTGGCGCTCGTGCCGGTCGTGGTGTCCGAGCCGTTGGTCGTATTCACGCCGCCGCCCGCCACGAGGATGCGACCCTCTTCAAACATCACCCACGCACCTTCCTTCGGATAATGAACACCCGGGACCGTCTGGCCAGACGCGGCGAGCACCCCCGTGCCGGTCACATCCACCCAGTGCATCGTATCCGTGGGACCGAAGTGAAACACCTTCCCATTGGGCGCGAGCACCACGAAGGGATGCCAGATATTGACGTAACCGGGTTCGCTCGTCACCGCGCCCCAGCCGATTCCCGGCAGGCGCCGCCAGCCTGTCGCGGCGTCCCAGCGTTCGGCGTTGTTTGGCCCGCTGCCGCCACCACTCACCGTGAAGACACCACCATCCGGCAGCGTGATGCTCGGATTGTACCAGCGCGTGTCGTTCATCGGCGGCAGCGCGGTCCAGCTATTCGAACGCCAGTCGTAAACACTCGTCGCGGAGTTGCACGCATCGCCGCCGTTCACAAAGACCCGGCCGTCCGGCAACGTCGAGACTCCACCGCAGAACATGTCGTGATTCGTATTGTTGATCTCGGCAAAGGCACCGGTCCGCGGGTCCCAAACGCCGGCGTAGGTGAAGTGGCTGTCCGCGCCATCGAAGCTCCGGCGCTGCTCGCCCGCCCAAGTCAGCAGACGCCCGTCTGGCAATTGCGCAGCGCTCACGGGAATGTGTGGCGTCCACTGGATGACCGGACCCCATGAGCCTGCGCCGACTGGATCGACCGGCGCCGCGACGGCATTGGCGGTGACCCCGATCGCGGCCGCATCGACCGTGAGCTGGTCCACTTTGGTGAGCGAAACCGGATCGGCGGAAGCGATCGGTGCGTGGATAGCGGCCTCGAAAACGAGGAGCATGGTGGTGAGTTTCAACACAGCGAACTTCTTCATCATTGGGATTGGTTGGGCCGCGAGGCCGATACGAAACCGACGGAAACTACCCTTGTCGGCGAGGGCCTGAACTGCGGACGATCCAAGCCCCGGGGGACCATAAGATGTGTTTTGCGAGCTCAGACGAGAGGCGGCTTACCAAAAGCGCTTCCTCGGAACAAGCAAATTCTATGGTTACTATACTCCGCCTTGCTTTACAGCCGCACGTTCAGTGCCCCTCGCCAGGCTGCACCGCGATAAACGCCTCATCGGAGAGGGTCTTGAGAAAAGCGACGAGCGCCTGCTTTTCCTCGGCGGTGAGTTGCAGCCCGCCCTCGGGATGTTTGGCGAGGTTCGGGTCCAAGGCACCGGTCCGCTCCATGGGCCCGCTGTAGTGTTCCACCACTTCCTCGAGAGTGCGAAAACGGCCGTCGTGCATGTAGGGCGCGGTAAGCGCGACGTTGCGCAGTGACGGTGTCTTGAATTTTCCGCGGTCAGCTTCATTGCCAGTCACGGCTTGGCGCCCGGGATCCTCCGGGGCGAGCAGCAGCCCGTTGTGGTGAAATTCGTGGTCGGTGAAAAGCGTCCCGCCGTGGCAGTGGAAGCAGTCCGCACCGCGCAGTCCACGTGCCGGATCGAACTCGGTGACGAAGAGCTGCAGCCCGCGCTTTTCCTCCTCGGTCAGCGTTTCGAGCTTCCGAGCCGCACGATCGAAGCGTGAATCCTGCGAGACGAGCGTAAGCAAAAACTGCTCGATCGCTTTGGCCAGCCGCGCCGCGGTGATGCCCGAGCTGCCAAACGCGCGGGCAAATTCCTCCGGATAGGTCGGATCGCGCTCCAGCTTCGCAATGACGCCGGGCAGCGTCTCGTGCATTTCATCTTCATCCTGGATCGGCCGGATGATCTGGTCGCGCAGCGTCTTGGCCCGACCGTCCCAAAACATCGCGCCGTGCCAAGCGAGATTGAAGAGCGGCATGGCGTTGCGCGCGCCTCGCTGCCCCTCGGCGCCGAGGCTCACGGGGCGAGGGTCGGAAAAGGCATGGCTCTGCTGGTGGCAAGTGGCGCAGGATTGCGCGCCATTGATGGAAAGCTGAGCGTCGCCGAAGAGGCGGCGCCCCAGCGCGGCGCCCTCGACCGTCAGCGGATTGTCCGGCGGAAGGCTGACTTGCGGAAAACGATCGGTGACGCGGAGCGCCAAGGGGCGGGTGCCCGCCGGGTAGGCGGTGCCGATCGCGGGATCCGGCGCGAGGGGACGCAAGAGGTCGTAGTTCGTCGCGGTGACGCGAAATGCTCGCGCGACGTTTCCTTTCATCCGCGGCGCGAGTTCATCGCCCTCACGCGAGTGGGTCGAATTTCCGTCACGATCGAAGTCGAGCCCGTCGAAGAGCTTTGCGAGATCAAAGGCGATCGTCAGCGTCACGGGTCCGCCGCCCCGAAAAACGACGGGCAGTTCCACCATCATCGGGCGCGACTCCCGCGCGAGATGAAAGGAGAAGCCATCCGGCGCACCCTTCGCTGCCGGCCGCCGGCCTTCCAGGGCCAGATGAATGAAGCCACCCTGCCACGACCAATGCAGGCCGTTCACCTGCGGATTCAGCGCGTGCCCGGGTGGCCACTTTGCCGAGTCGGCGAGATCGATGTCCTTCGCCAATCCCACCCGGAAACGGACGCCGCGAAAATCGCCCTTGGGCAAACCTTCCGAATCCACCTGCAGCCGACCGCTGCCGGCACTGAGATAGCCGTACCAGTCATTGCTCGGCATCCACGTCCCATCTGCCCGCTGGAGCGCGATCTCGGAGACGAGCCAGTCGAGCCGCGTGATCACGACGCCATTCGGCAGCGTCGCCACCTTCCCCGGCTCCGCTAGGATCGCTTGTTCGCCACTGCCCGGCACAAATTCCAGCCGCAGCGCCGTGCCCACCGCTCCACGAGCTGACGACCCCCCCAGCCAGAGCAACGCGGCAAGCGCGAGGCGAAAGTGAACAAAGTGGCGAGGCATGCGACCGGGAGGACTTTTTGGGATGACCACCGAAAGGCAAGCGGGAAGCTTGCCGCGCCACGCCTTGCGCCGAAACTTTCCCGAGCCGCCACGGTTCACCCTCGTCCACTCGAATCCCCTCCCCCAATCATGAAGCTCCTCCATCTCCTCCCCATACTCGGCCTCTCGATGACCATCGCGAACGCCGCCGACTCCCAACCGAAAACCCTGCTCGCCGAACGCGGCAAGGTTCTCCTGACCGATGACCTTAACAAAGCTCCCGACGGCAAGGAGTGGAAAGCGGCCAAAGGCAAGTGGGAGGTGTCCGATGGCGCGCTCCGCGGAGCCGAAGTCCCGGAGGACAAGCACGGCGCGGTGACGCGTCATCAGCTCACATTCAAGGACGCGGTCATTCAGTTCGACGTAAAGCTCGACGGCGCGAAGATGACCACGCTCAGCATCAACGACGCGAAGGAGCACCTCTGCCGCGTGCTGATCAACCCGACGGGCTTCACCGTGCAGAAGGACGATCACGATCACGAAGGTCCCGATCTCGCGGTGCCCTTTGGTCGCCGCGAAGTGAAGCTAGGCAGCGACTGGCACACCGTCGTGGTCGAAATCGTCGGCAACACAATGCTCGCGAGCATCGACGGAGCGAACGCCACCTTCGGTGCGCATGAAATGATCGGCTCCGAGAAGGCAAACTTCGGTTTCACCGTCGCCGGGCAATCAGCGCTCTTCCGCAATCTGAAAGTGTGGGAAGCCCTGCCCAACAAGGACTGGGAAAAAACGAAGGCGACGATCCCCGCGGCCACCATCCCCAAGCCCGCCGCACCGGCAAAGAAGCCCGCAGCCTAGGCCGCTCCACGCAGCGCGATCGGCGCTTGCGCAGACTCGAAACGAGGCGAATCGTCTGACCCAGGCGATTCGCCTCGTCCTTTTCCCCCATAAGCCTCGCGCCGGGTCGATCCGCGCGCGGCAATCCATCGGCTAAGAAAGGATGCGGTACCCGATTTCATATCCTGAAGCCTTTCCATATATGAAATCCCTCCCGCGCTCCGCGCCCCGCACCCGCGACGAAACGAGCGACAACGCGCTTCAGGTTCCGGCTCTCCAGCGCGGCCTCGCCTTGCTCGAGCATCTCGCCGGTCTGCCCGACGGCGCGACGCTCTCCGAGATCAGCGCGACGCTCGACATCTCGCTGGCGTCGGTCTTCCGCCTCGCCGGCGCTCTCGAGGAACTCGGCTACCTGCGGCGCGATGAAAAGACCAAGCGCTTTGCCGTGACGCAAAAGCTGCTGCTCCTCGGCCAGCCGCACTCCGGCAGTCGCAGCCTCGTGGAATGCTCGCTCGATGCCATGCGCCGCGTGCTCTCCGCGACGGGCGAAACCACGCAGCTCTGCTGCCGCACGGGCGCGCAGTGCGTGGTCATCGAGCAACTGCCCTCGGCGCATCCGTTCAAATACATCGTCGATCTCGGCTCGCGCCCGCCCGCCTACTGCTGCGCGCCGGGCAAGGCGATGCTCGCGTTTCTTCCCGAGGAAGAACTCGACGCGGTGTTGCCGGAGATCGTCTTCACCAAACACACGGCGAACACGATCACCAGCCGCGCGAAGTTCCTCGTCGAGCTCGAACGCATCCGCGCCTCCGGCTACGCGCTCGATCGCGGCGAGCACTTCGAAGGCATCCACTGCATCGCCGCGCCGCTGCTCGATCGCCACGGCCACGCCATCGCGGCGATCACCATCGCGGGGCCGTCGGCACGCATCCCGGAGACGGCTTTTGCGAAGATCGGGCGCCTCATTATCGACGCCGCGCGCGATGCGGCCCGGCGTTTCCAGGAGTAGCTCGCGATGCCGCCCCGCCGCTTCATTCTCGCCGCCAGCCTCGTCGCGCTGAGCCGCGCCGCCACCGCTGCGGACGCGCCGATCACCCCGGAAGCGCACGACTTTTTCGAAGCGAAAATCCGACCCGTGCTCGTGGCCGAATGCTACGAGTGCCACAATGCCAAGAAGACCAAGGGCGGTCTGCGGCTCGACTACCGCGATGGCTGGAAAAAAGGCGGTGACACCGGCGACGCGATCGTTCCCGGCGATGCCAGGAAGAGCCTGCTGATCACCTCGATCCGCCACGAAGACCCGGACCTGAAGATGCCGGCGAAGTCGCCGAAGCTGGAAGACAAGGTCATCGCCGACTTCGAAAAATGGGTCAACATGGGCGCACCCGATCCGCGCGACGCACCGCCCGCCGATGACGCCGCCAAGCCCAGCTGGAAAGACCTGCTCGCCACCCGCCGCACTTGGTGGAGCCTCCAACCGGTCACCAAACCCGAGCCGCCCGTGGTGCAAAACGCCGCTTGGTCCGCAAACCCGATCGATCGCTTCCTCGCCGCGAAACTCGACGAACACAAGCTCGCCCCCGCCGCGCCGGCGGACGCACGCACTTTCATTCGCCGCCTCACCTTCACCCTCACCGGCCTCCCACCGACTCCCGAGGAAGTCGAAGCATTCGCCGCCGAATCAATCCGCAATCCGCAATCCGCAACCCGCGATTCTGCCGATCGCCTGCTCGCCTCGCCCCGTTTCGGCGAGCATTCGGGCCGGCACTGGCTCGATCTGATGCGCTACGCGGAGACGCACGGCAGCGAAGGCGATCCGGAGATTCGCGAGGCGTGGCGCTATCGCGATTACGTCATCCGCGCGCTCAATGCCGACGTTCCACTCGATCAATTCATCCGCGAGCACCTCGCCGGCGACCTCCTCCCGAAACCGCGGATGAACGCGGACGGCTTCAGCGAGTCGATCCTCGGCACGGCGAATCTCCGCCTCGTCGAGCACGGCTTCCAGCCGGTGGATACGCTCGACGATCAGGTGAAGGCAGTGGACAACCAAATCGACGTGGTGAGCAAAGCATTCCAGGGGCTCACCGTCTCGTGTGCGCGCTGCCACGATCACAAATTCGACGCGGTCAGCGAGCGCGACTACTACGCGCTCTACAGCATCTTCGCGAGCGTGCGGCCCGCGCAGGTGACGATCGATGCGCCGGAGCTTCAGCAGAAAAATCGCGCGGCGCTCGAACGCCTGCATGGCGAGATCAAGGATGCGCTCGCCGCCGCCTGGCTGCCGGCAGCAACGAGGCTCGGCGACCTGCTCGGCAGCGAAGCCTCCCAAGCCGAGGGCTCGCGCCGCACCGCCGCCGAGATTGCCGAAATCGAGAAACAGATCGCCGGGATCGAATGGACCGCGCGCCTGAAACTCAACGCTGCATCGCAAGCGACGCCCGCCCGCACCAGCGCGGCGCCGATTGCCGTATGGACCTTCGAGCGCGACGCCAGCGACGCGCTGGGCGGCGCCGACGGCCACCTCGAAGGCGGCGCGGAAGTCCGCGATGGCAAGCTGATCCTCGGCGGCAATGGCGCCTACCTGCGCACCGACACGCTGCCGAAAACGCTCCTCACCAAAACGCTCGAAGCGTGGGTTTCGCCCTCGACGCTCGACCAGAAAGGGGGCGGCGTCATCTCCATCGAATCCACCGGGCCGCACGGTTTCGACGCCATCGTTTTCGCAGAGAAAGATCCGCGGCAATGGGTGGCGGGGAGCAATTTCTTCAAACGCAGTGAACGGCTCAACGCACCGGAGGAAACCGCGAAGCCGGGCGAGTTCGTGCACGTCGCGGTGACCTACGCCGCGAATGGCACCATCACTTTCTACCGCAACGGACAGCCCTACGGCGCGAGCTACGCGAAGCCGCCACTGCTCGAATTCGCGGCCAAAGAAGCGCGTGTACTGCTCGGCCTGCGGCACAAGGGCGCGGGCAGCGGATTCTTCGCCGGCGAGATCGAGGAGGCGCGCCTCTACGACCGCGCGCTGACGGCGGAGGAAGTGACCGCATCCTTCCGCGCGGGCACACCGCCTTTTGTCTCCGCGGAGCAGATCACCGCGGCGCTCACGGCCGCTCAGCGAGAAGAACGGAGCGTTTTGGAGAAAAAACTGAGCGCGCTGAAGTCACGCGCTTCGCCGCAGGCCGTGGGGGGCGAGCAGTGGGCCGCTGCGCTGAAGGACGCGGTGGGAAACGTCGCGAATCCGCTGCATCCATGGGCGAAACTTGGCGCCGTGCCCGCGGAACAGTTCGGCCCGGAATGGGCGAAGGTCGCCGCGGCGATCAACGCCAAGCGGGATGAGGCCGAGAAGTTCAATACGGAAAACTACCGCCCGCTTTGGAATCTGGCGGGAGCGGACTACGCGCAGTGGTTTCCCTACGGCGCGGGCCTGCCGAAGGAGGCAAACCTCACGGGCGATTTTTCCGTCGAAGCGCAGGGCGACCGTGTGATCGACGGCCTGCTGCCCGCCGGCGTGATGTCGCATCGCCTGAGCGACAAACAGAGTGCACTGCTCACCTCCCCGCGATTCAAGATCGACTCCGATAGCATCAGCGTCCGTGCGAGCGGCGGCGGCGGCGCGATGGTGCGCGTGATCGTGGACAACTACCCACTGCCTTCCAACCCGATCTTCCCCAAGGCCACCTTCGAAAACGAGCAGCCCGGCTGGGTGCGCCTGGACACTGCGTATCGCAAAGGCAGCTGGGCCTACCTCGAATTTGGCACCCGCGACGACCTCACCCGTCCGCTCGCGCCTGGCAAAGCCAAAGGCAAAGCGGTCGCCCCCAGCGAGGGCCGCTCGCACTTCTCGGTCTCGGAAATCGTCGCGCATAATTCCAGCGAGCCGCCGCGCGAACTGCCGCTGGCCACGCTCGCGCTCCTCCGCGAGCCCGCTCCGCGCAACGCGAGCGAACTCGCCCTGCGCTACGCCGATGCCGCCGCCTCGGCTGTCCGCGCCTGGCGCGATGGCACACTCGACCGGGCACAGACGGCCTTGCTGGACTTCCTCATTCGGAACGGGGCGCTGCCGGCGACGCTCGCAGACTTGGGGAATGCGCAGGCGCTCTTCGCCGAATACCGCCGTCTCGAGTCCGAAGTGCCCGTGCCCCGCCGTGCCCCAGGCGTGCTCGAAACCGCCGGTTTCGACTCCCCATTCCTGTCCCGCGGCGAACACACGAAGCCCGGGGATCCCGTGCCGCGCGGATATCTCGAAGTCTTTGGCGGCCACGCCTACCAGACCAAGCTCAGCGGGCGTCTCGAGCTGGCGGAGGAAATCACGAGCGCAAAAAATCCGCTCACCGCGCGGGTCATGGCGAATCGCGTGTGGCACTGGATGTTCGGTCGAGGAATCGCGCCGACGGTCGACAACTTCGGCCGGCTCGGCGAGAAGCCCACGCATCCCGAGTTGCTCGATTACCTCGCCTCGCGGTTGATGGAAAATGGCTGGTCGATCAAGTCGCTGATCCGCGATATCGCGCTGACCCAGGCTTTCCAGATGAGCAGCGATCCGACACTGGAAGCGCAAGAACTCGATCCCGCAAACGAGTGGTTGTCGCATTTCCGCGTGCGACGCCTCGAAGCAGAAGCGATCCGCGATTCGTTGCTAGCGGTCTCCGGCGAGCTGTCCGGGGAAATGTACGGTTCCCCGGCGGCAGCCGGCGCACCGCGGCGGAGCATCTACCTGCAGGTTAAACGCACGAACCTGAATCCGTTCCTGCAAACCTTCGACGCGCCGAAGCCTTTCACCACCCTCGGCCGACGCGACGCGACGAACGTGCCCGGGCAGTCGCTCACCATGCTGAATTCACCGTTCGTCATCGAGCAGGCACAGAAGTGGGCGCGCCGGCTCGCCCGCGCCGGCAGCGCTTCTCCGGATGACCGAATCCGCGCAATGTTCGCCTCCGCCTTCGCGCGCACACCCGCGGACGATGAACTAACTAATGCCCGAGCCTATCTGAATCTCCTCGCCGCCGACCGGAAAGTATCGCCTGAACAATCGCTAACTAGTGAACCGCTCTGGCAGGACTTTGCGCAATCACTCTTCAACCTGAAGGAATTCATCTACCTCCGCTGAACACCCGCCATGAATTTAGCTATCCACTCTCCCTTCACCCGGCGCGAAATGCTCCGCACGTGCTCGCTCGGCTTTGGCTCGATGGCTCTCACAGCGCTGTTGGCGGATCAGAGCTACGGCGCACTCGCCGGCGAAGCCAAACCAATGGGCCCGCATTTCAGGCCGAAGGCGAAGCGCGTGATCTTTTGCTATATGTCGGGCGGTGTCTCGCACCTCGATTCCTTCGACCCAAAGCCCGAGCTGGCGAAACGCCATGGCCAGCCGATGCCGGTGCCGGTGCGGCCCACGATGTTTAACAACAACGGCAACATCATGGCGTCGCCCTGGGAGTTCAAATTCCGCGGGCAGAGCGGGATGCCGATTAGCGAACTATTCCCCCACATCGCCCAGCACGCCGATGAACTCGCGGTCGTTAGATCGATGACTAGCAAGGTGAACGAACATGCGCAGGGAAACTATCTCGCGCACACCGGCTTCCCTTTCATGGGCCACCCCAGCGCCGGAGCGTGGGTTAGCTATGGACTGGGCACGGAGAACAAGGACCTGCCCGGCTTCATCGTCCTGCAAAGCGGCGAGGCCACCGCACCGCACGGCGGTGTGGGCGTGTATAGCAATGGCTATCTTCCCGGCCAGCATCAGGCCTCCATCTTGAAAGCTGACGCCGCCGAGGCGCTGCCGAATATCAAGCCGCGCGAGAGCGACCCGACCCAGCGGCAGCGGCTTCGCTTCATCAAGGGAATGGACGACCGCTTTCTGCGCACCGCCGCCGATCCGCAGGTCGAGGCGGCCATTCACAACTACGAGACTGCATACCGCATGCAGACTGCGGTGCCCGACATCTGCGACATCAGTGGCGAGAGCGAAGCGACAAAGAAACTCTACGGCCTCGATGCGAAGGAAGTGAACAAGGTGGCTTATGGTCGCCAGTGTCTCGTGGCGCGGCGGTTGATCGAGCGCGGCGTGCGCTTTGTGGAACTAAGCTGCCTTCCCCAGAAACCTGGCGACGGTCAGGCGGCAAATCCATGGGATCAACACGGGAAGCTCCAGGTCGGCCACGGGAACATGGCCAACCAGGTGGACCAGGGCATCGCCGCGCTGATCACGGACCTCAAGGCGCGCGGGCTCTTCGAGGACACGCTGATTCTTTTCTCCGGGGAATTTGGACGCACGCCTTTCTCGCAAGGCAGCGACGGCCGTGATCACAATCCGACTGGATTCAGTTCGTGGATCGCCGGAGGCGGAGTCCGAGGCGGCACGATCTACGGCGCGACCGACGAACTCGGCTACAATGTGGTCGAAAACCCCGCGACCTTCTACGACCTCTACGCCACGATGCTCCACCTGCTCGGCATCGATCACGAAAAGCTCACCTACCGTTTTGGCGGCCGGGATTTCCGCCTGTCCGATGTAAGCGGGCAGGTAATCAAGGGGATCCTCGCCTAGTCCCGAGCGGTCAATCCAGCAAGGCGGGACTTGCCACATGAGCTATAGTCGGCAGCGGTTTCGATTTCGCCATGCGTCGCGCTAGCATTCATCTTCGTCGTTTGAAATTTGCCGCCGCCCTCGCGGCCTGCTGCGGCACGAGCTGCTTTGCGCTCACGGCGACCACGCCGACCGCCAAACAACGCGCGATCGAACGATTGGAAGCGCTCGGCGTCGCCCGCGATGGGCCGTCACTGGTGCGCGTGGTCAGCGCTTCACATCGCCCGGTCATCGACCTGCTTTTCGCCGCCGGCGTGGACGTGAATGCGCCCGACCAGCGCGGTCGCACCGCCCTGATCGCGGCGGCGCTGGCGCGCGATTGGCCCACCGTCGGGCGCATCCTCCATGCCGGGGCCAATGTGCAGCACGCCGACGATACCGGCCTTACGCCGCTCATGGCCGCCGCGATGGGCGGACATCTTCCCACCGTGCAGGAGATGCTTTCGCGAGGCGCCGATCCGGGCACGAGCGATCGCAATGGCCACACCGCGCTGCACTACGCCATCGGCGCAGGCCAGCTTTCGCTCGTCGATCGCCTGCTGCAGACGAATATGCCCTTCCCACCCGAATGCTGTGAGGGCAAGGATCTCGTCGCGCACGCGCTCGAAACTCACAACGAGGGCATCATCGACGCCATCCTCGCGCGGACCGCACCGCTTACGCACTGGAGTCAGGAAGCGTGCGATGCCTTGGGTAC
>JBAVML010000618.1:0-24368 GCA_049690035.1 Chthoniobacteraceae bacterium | reverse complement strand
GCTCCGGCGCGTGGACGACGCGGCCGCCCAAGACTTCACCAAAAAGAACGCCGCCGTGCCCGTGGGCGTGATCTCCACCGACGCCGCGAGCGTGCTGGTGATCGACGACCAAGGCCGCCGCTGGCGCCTGCCCCGCGGCGACGCCGCGCTCGAAGTCGAAGGCGCTCTCCCGCTCCGCGTCGCCCGCGAAGTCTGCACCGAGCGCGACCTCTTCAACGCCGGCGGCACCTTCTACGAATTGCCCGCCGAGAACGCCGGCGGCTTCATCAAGATGCGCCCCATCGCCACGCACAACCGCCGCATCACCGACTACTGCTCGTATCGCGGTCTGCTCGTGCTGGCCGGGATTTCGCCCGACGCAAAGGGCGAGCACATCGTCCGCTCCGATGACGGCAAAATGGCGCTCTGGCTCGGCGCAGTGGATGACCTCTGGAGCTTCGGCAAACCCCACGGCGTCGGCGGCCCGTGGAAGGACACAGAGGTGAAAGCCGGTGAGCCGAGCGACGCGTATCTGATGACGAACTTCGACCGCAAAACGCTCACCCTCGCGCACGACGCGAAGGAGCCGGTGACCTTCACCGTCGAGGTCGATTTCCTGGGCAACGGAATATTCCGCGAATACCAGCGCGTCACCGTGCAGCCGAAAACCACGCACCGACAAACCTTTCCGACCGGCTACAGCGCGAGGTGGGCGCGGTTCACCGCCGACACGGCAGCGAAAGTAACCGCGTTGCTGAGCTACGAGTGAGTGGATTCATTGGAAGTCGCGCTTCAAGGGTTCGAACCTCATGCGGGGAGGCGTGAAGCGGCGACCGCGGGTCAAAATCGAAACGGAATGCCCAACCGTTCCGCGATGCGTATGGGGCGGCGCAGCGCCTCGGTCATGCGCGCCGCTTCATCGGATCCGCGGAGGTCTTTGCACGCCGGATGCACCTCGGGCGAGGTGATGATACCGAGTTCGTGGAGCACGTGCGCGGTGCTGTGTTTGTAGGCCGACGCGCTCATGTTTGCGTCGAGGCGGAAGACTTGATCCTCCAGCGACTGGAAGGCTTCGAAGACTTTATACACCCGGGTGTCGAAGCGGCCCCTGCCGGTCGGAAACTTCTTCCGCGGCGAGTCGTCGTGCAGCCACAGGTCTTTCGCCGCGCAGATGACCGGCGCGCCGCTGACGGCGGCGCCAATGAGCAGCGGCAGGCCGAGCTTGATCGCGGTGGCGATGCCAAAATCGTCGCCACTGTGCGGCGCGAAATCGAGCCCGAGATCGCGGCACAGCGCGGCCCAGTAGAGGAAATGCGGCTCGTCGAGCGTGCTGATTTTTCCTCCGACAAACTTCGGATGCTGCGCGAGTTGATGGAGTAGCCACGGACCAAACGGTCGCGCCCAGGGAACAAAGGCCGGCTCCAGCGCATGCACGATGCCTGGGCGAGTAAGCCACTCGGCGATCTCGTAGTAGGCGTCGCGACACGGCTCGGGATCGAGCGCGCTGAGCCACCGCGAGGTCATCAGCATCACCTCGCAGTTGTCGTGCTGCTGCACGATGTCGATGAGCGGACGATAACGCTCGGCCTGGAAGGACGTATCGCTCTCCGCTCCGCGCGCGGTCACTCCGGCGATGAACTTCGCCGCCGGAAACTCCGCGCGGAACCGCCTCAGCACCTCCGCGTAAAGCGCATCATCAAGATCGAAAATGTAGCCGGTGTCGGCGTTGAGCACGACGATGAGTTCCACGCCGAAATGATCCGCCGCCGCCTGCATCCAGCGGATGCTCGCGACGAAGCCGTCCCAGTCCGGCATCCGATCGCGGAACGGCAGCAGCGCTGCCGCACACAGCCGCGACTTGGTCGTGTGATCGATGAGTTCTTCCTCACTGGTCCAAGCCCACTTGGTATCGAGCCAGGTGGTCTGCGGCGTCAATTCTTCAGACCTGGAGATGAGCGGTTTCATCACGCGAGCGCCTCCACATTCAGCCACTTTCGCTGCGTCCAGCTTTTCAGGCCGAGTTCGGCGAGTTGCACACCCTTCGCGCCTTCCCGCAGCGACCAAGGGAACGGAGTGCCAACGGCGACGTGCTTCAGGAATGCCTCCCACTGGATTTTGAAAGCGTTGTCGTAACTCGTGCTGTCGGGCACTTCCTGCCAGCCGTTGAAGAAGTTGATCGGTTGATCGATGTCCGGGTTCCAAGTTGGGCGCGGCGTGGTGCCGATACTCTGCACCCAGCATTTTCGCAGGCCCACGATCGCGCTGCCATGCGTACCGTCCACCTGCATCGTGAGCAGGTCATCGCGACGCACACGCACCGTCCACGAGCTATTGAATTGGCAGATCACTCCGCCTTCGCACTCGAACGTGGCGTAGCACGCGTCATCGCTGGTGCAGGCATAGGGCTGGCCGCGCTCATCCATCCGCTTCGGAATGTGCGTCGCACCCACGCAACTTACCGCCTTCACTTTGCCAAACAGATCATCGATCACATAACGCCAGTGGCAGAGCATATCGACGATGATGCCGCCGCCGTCTTCCTTCCGGTAATTCCATGAGGGACGTTGCGCCGGTTGGTCGCCATCCTCGCCCGTGAAGACCCAGTAGCCAAATTCGCCGCGCACACTGAGGATGCGGCCAAAGAAACCCTGGTCGCGCAACGTGCGGAATTTGCGGATGCCCGAAAGCCACAGTTTGTCCTGCACCACCCCGTTCTTCAGGCCTGCGCCCTCGCAAAGCTTCGCGAGCCGCAATGCCTCCGCGGATTCCACCGCCGTCGGCTTCTCGCAGTAGATCGCCTTCTTCGCCTTCACTGCCTTCTCGATGAAGCCCGCGCGCTGCAGGGTGCCACTGGCGTCAAAAAAGATTTCGTCCTCGGGATTCGCCAGCGCGGCATCGACGTCCGTGGTGAAGCGCGTGACGCCGGTGCGCTCGGCCAGCGCCTTCAGCTTGTCGTGATTGCGTCCCGTGAGGATTGGGTCGGGCATCACGGTCAGGTCGTCGCCGACTTTCAGCCCACCTTGATCTCGGATCGCTTTGATCGAGCGGATCAGGTGCTGGTTGGTACCCATGCGTCCCGTGACGCCGTTCATGATGATGCCGATGCGTTTTGTTTTCATAGTTCAGAGTCGGTAAAGGTTCGCGTAACTGGTCGCGATGCGGTCGAGGAATGTGTGCTGGTCTTCGGCCCACCATTTGTTTGAGAAAATTTCGACCTCGCGGTGGCCAGTAAAGCCAGCGGCATCCACCCACTCGCTGATTTCGCGAATGTTGATGCAACCCTCGCCCATCAGCCCGCGGTCATTGAGAAGGTCAGTCGTCGGCGTCTTCCAATCGCAGATGTGAAAGGCGAGTAGCCGCCCCGTGCGGCCCGCGCGATCGATCTGCCCCCTCAGGTCCGGATCCCACCATACGTGATAGACATCCAGCGCGATTCCGACCGAATTGGGCGAGCCGAGCGCGTCGCAAATCTCGTGCGCCTGCCACATCGTGTTCACCGCGCTGCGGTCGTCCGCATACATTGGATGCAATGGCTCGATCGCCAGCTTCACTCCGGCCTGCTCGGCCGCGGGCAAGACCGCCGCGATTCCCTCCGTGATCTGCTTTCGCGATTCGACGAGGCTTTGCCCCGGAACGGCTCCGCAGACTAAAACGATGAGCGGCGCTCCAATCGCATGGGCTTGCCCGATCGCCATCAGATTATCATCGATGGCCTTTTGCCGTCCTGCCGCCGTCACGGCCGGGAAAAAACCGCCGCGGCACAAACTGACCACTTGCATTCCCGACTCCGCGGTCCGTCGCTTAACCGCCGCCAAATCACGTCCTTCGAGCGCCTGACGCCAGATGGTAATGCCGTTCACTCCTCGCTTGGGAAACTCCGCGAGGCATTGCTCGAGTGACAGTGGCTTGGTGGTGATCGTGTGGACGCAAAGTCGCTTCATCAGACTCCGATTGGAGCCGATTCATGGCGGCTGGTAAAACAGCGCTTTCCGTTCATCCTCGCTGGAAATAACGATGGATCTCTACCAGCTCGAATATTTCCTCGAAGCCGCCCGCCAGCGAAACTTCACCCGGGCCGCCGAGCGCCTTCACCTCGCCCAGGCCGCGCTCAGCGAGCAAATCCGCAAGCTCGAAAGCGAACTCGGCACCCCACTTTTCAATCGCGGGCGCCGCGAGACCGTGCTGACCGCCGCAGGGGAAACCCTGCGTCTGCATGCGGAAGCCCTGCTCGATCGCGCTCAGGTGGCTCGCCGCGCGGTGCAGGACGTCGTCGGTCTGCGTGGTGGGCGGCTGAGCATCGGAGCCATCCCCTCCGTCAGCGCCTGCCTGCTGCCCGCGGCCATCGCCGCTTTCCGGAAGCGGCACCCCCTGGTCGAACTGGCCCTCCTGGAAGGCACCTCCGAAGTCGTCGCACAGTGGGTGGATAGCGGTCGCGTCGAGTTCGGCGTCGTCCAGCTTCCCACGTCAGGCGGCAGCTTTGATGAAAGCATTCTTTTCACCGAACCCTTCGTCGCCCTCGTCGCCGATTCTCATCCGATCGCGACCCAACGCAGCATCAGCCTCGGCAAGCTCGCCCGCGAACCTTTCGTCTTTTACAAAGGCCGCGCCCGCGACACCGCGCTGGCCGCGTGCCGCGCCGCTGGATTCGAACCCCGCATCGCGTGCGAGAGCAGCGAATTGGAAACCATCCGTTCTCTGGTCGCCGCGAGTCTCGGCATCGCGATCCTGCCCCGGCTTGCAACCCGTCAGCGAGCGGCGAACTGCGTCGCCGTCCGGCTCCGCGGCCAGCCCGTCGAACGCCAGGTCGCCGTGCTCAGCCGGGCGGGTCAGGCGGCCTCGCCCAGTGCCGCGGTCTTTCGGAAGATGCTGGCGGAGCTGATGAACGCGCCGGTGACCAAGGGATTCGCGTGCGCCGGCGCGGACCTCATCGCCGGGGGTTGATCGAAGGCGGCGTGGGCGGCGCGGCGCGAAGTGTTGCGGGGAATTCGTCTGGCCGTTCTGCGCGAGCCACGAGCCATCGACCTGCCCACCCGCGAACGCCGGGAGCTGATGTCGGCAAAGTGATTGAGCTTGGCGGAGGTGATGATCTGTCGATCCGCATTCATTTCGGTTCGGTAAGCAGGTAGGTCATCAAGTCGCGCAGTTCTTCTGGCGTCAGCGCCTTGTCGAGACCCACCGGCATGAGCGAGACGGTCATGGGTTCGGTCTTGGAAATGTCGGCCTTTTTCAGTTTCGCGACGCCGCCTCCGGGCTGGGCGATTTGCAGCTCCGCCTCCGTCTCCGCGAGGCGCGTGCCGATGACGGCGCTGCCGTCCTTGAGCGTGACGGTGTAGCCGACCGCGTCGGGATTGATGGACGCGTTCGGGTCCGTGATGTTTCTGAGCAGGCTCGCGTAGTCGGAGTGGATGAGGTTGCTCAATTCGGGGCCGACGCGCACGCCGTCGCCTCGCAGTTGGTGGCACGTCGCGCACGCGGCTTTTCCTTTGAAGAGCGCGTGGCCCGCTTCCCAATTTCCGCCCGCGATTTCGGGGATCGTGCGTGTGAGATCATCGGGTGCGCCGGGCTTCGCGAAGGGCATGAGGAAGCGGCGCGTGGCGAGTGCGCGCGGGCGTGGGTCGCGAGCAGTGAAATAGGAAACGTCGAGGATCTGCGCGGGCGTCGCGACGGTGAGGATGAAGGCGGTCCACTTGTTTGCCTGCGGCCCGGCAACGGTAAGACGGGACTCGTGCTCGCTGATCCGCTCGACGTTCGCGCCGGGGACTTCGAGCGTGAGCGCGGCGTCGCTCTTGAAGACGACGGTGACGGTTTCCGGCTCAGGCTCGTAGTCGAGTTTCGAGAGCGGCTGCGTCGCAGGGATGAGCATCTGCCAAAGGTCGAGCTGCCCGCGGAGCGTGAGTTGGCCTTGCGCGGCGACGTTCTTCCAAAGTGCATCGTGCCCCGCGCTGCCGCGGGTGAACTCTTGCGCCGCAGCGAAATCGGCATGCGGCAGCCAGCCGCTCCAGCGTGCATCCTTCTCACCGCTCCACGCGACTGCGACGCCGGAGAGATCGTGCGCGAGGTCGAATTTGTCGGCGACGGAGAGCGCGTAGTTCACAGCAGCGTCGCGCGGCGCCGTCTCGATCACGACGCTGCGCCCATCTGGGCCGAATCGCACCGATTTCACCTCCACCGCCGTGTGTTTCTGCCGGAGTTGCATCTTCACCACCGCGTAGCCGGGGCGGATGGTTTCCATTCGATCCGCTGCCTCCACGTATCGGCCGGCGTCGATATTCACGCGCGTCGCGCTTTCTTGCCACCCCGCCGCATCGAGCGCGCGATCGAAGGCGATCACCGTCTCCGTTTCACTCGCGGCCCACGTGAGCACGGGCTCCGGTGCGGCTTTGTCGGTGAGGCTGATTTTGAAGATGCGGCCTTCGCCTTTCGGCCCGTTGCCCCAATCCGGCGCGCCGGTGTGGCAGCACACCACGAGGTCGCCCTGCGGCGAGATCGCGCAGTCCACCGCCATCAGGCCCATGCGCGCGATCAGCTCCGTGCGCGCCACGTAACCCGCCGCGGTTTTCGCCAGCTTCGTCCGCCAGAGTTTGCCGCGCGATTCGCCGGTGACGAACGCATCGTCCGCCCACGACTCCGGACCGAATCGTCCACGCCCCGGCAGCGGTCCATTGAAGCGAAAGCCGCACGTGCTCTCGTGCTGCGGCCCGTAGTCCACCACGCTCGGCTCGTCGATGACACCGGGCAGCCAGCGCGGATGACGCGGCGGAAACCCGTAGTGCCGGCTCGGCTCGATGTGCAGCAACTCGTCGAGCGGATTCCCATTCGGCACCCACGTAGCGCCCTCTTGATCAGTGCCGAAAAGATCGCCGTGTTTGTTGAATTGGAGTGCCATGATGTAGCGCAGGCCGCTGGAGAGCTGCTCCGCTTTTCCATCGGAGCCAAAGCGCAGCAGGCAGCCGCGGCGCTGGTCCGGCGAGTAGTGCGCGACGCCCTGCTTGTCGTGCCAGTACGCGTTGTTGTAGCCGGCGTTCCCCATCGTCACGAAGATCGCGCCGTCGGGCGCAATCGCGAGCGCCATCGAGCTATCCACGCGGCGGTGATTGAGATACGGCGCCTTCATCAGCTCCGGATTGTCGAAGCCCTTCACCACCGTCTCGCGCAGGTCCGGTACACCGTCGCCGTTGGTGTCGCGCCAGCGCACCACTTCATCGGTAAGTACGGCATAAGGCTCTCCATCTTTCACCGCCATGCCGAGCGGATAGTTCGCGCTCGGCTCGGGCGAGAAGGTGTCCACTTTGTCCTCAAGTCCGTCGCCATCCGTGTCGCGGAGCAAATGAAAGCGCCCGTCGTATCCGCCGGCGAAAAGCCGTCCGTCCGGCGCATATTCGATGTTGTTCAAGCTGGTCAATTTCACCGGCAGCTCGCGCACCGTGAAGCCCGGCACGAGCATCGTCGGCCCCGCTGCGGCAGGTGTTTTTGGGAAGGGCGGCTCGGGCTGCTTGTCCGGCACGGGCGGGATCGGCGGCTCATTGGTCGAGGTCGCGGCAAATTGAATCGCGCCACCGTCAATCTTCCCCTCGGCGCCTCGCGGCGTACCGAAGAGATCGAGGCCGCTCACGAGTTCGCCGTCGATGCCGCAGCCCCGCGCCGGACTCGCGGCGAGCGGCGCGAAGGCGCTGGCGGGCGCATCGGCCGCGGGCGCTCGGAGGAGCGGATCGGTCCAGACGTCGCGCGCGCTGAAGTCGGTGACCTTCTGCTTTCCATCCGCGAAGAGCACGTTCGCCGCCCACGTGTTGCTCGGCTCGAATTTGTTTTGCCGACTGCGGCTGCGATGCACTGTTTTGCCCGGGCTGGCCACGGCGACGTTGTTGAAGACGCGACAATCCTTCGACCAACTCGTGTCGATCTCGCCGTAGTCGATGATGTCGGTCTGGCAGTTGGCGAAGGCCGTGTTGTTAATCACGTCCACGCGATCGCTGGCGAAGATGTGAATGCCGCCGCCGCCACTGTGATGCGAGAGATTGTTCTGCACGAGCGTGCGTCCGAGGTTCGGTTCGCCGGGGCTGCCGGGTTGGTGCTGGATGAAGTCGTCGATGATGATGCCGTTGCCGTCCGAGAGGTGCGCTTTGGAAGCATCGGGCTCCCAGCGCGGCTGCCACGCGACCATGGTGCGGTTGCGCGCGGCGACGTTGTTGCGGATGAAATTGCGGTGCTCCGTCGAGGCGTCGAAATTCCACGCCCAATACATCGAGATCCCGCTATGCGCATAACGCGAACGCGAGGCGCAATCACTCACGGTATTGCCCTCGATCGTGAGGTAGTCGGCGAGGATGCCGTTCACCCCGGCGCCGCAGGCATCGTGAATGTCGCAGCCGATGATGCGGACATGATGCGGGCGATCCGGCCGGTCGCGAAACTCCTTTTCGTCCTTCACCGCCCGGCTCGCGGCATCGAGCGTATTGCCTTCAATGGCGATCGCGGAGCCGTTGAATTTTCCGTCCGGCTTTTCCGCGCGCCCATTTTCCTGCGCCTCCTCGAGCGTGACGTGGCGAGCGTTGCCGACGATTTCGAAGCCGTTGACCTCGACATAAGCCACGCCATTTTTGATCGCGAAAGCCGACCAGCCGACGAACTCCGCGCGCGGCTTTGCGCCCGGTGCGCGTTTGAGCGTGATCCACTTCGCCGGCGCGCCGCTCTGGGTAAAACTCACACCGCCGCCGAGCGGATAGACGCCATCGATCACGAGCACAGTGTCGCCCGCCTGCGCCGCGTCGATGCCCTTTTTGATCGTCGCAAACGCCGTCGCTTCCGCGTGCCCGTCGGCCTTGTCGGAACCCGTCGCCGAGACGTAAAAGCTGGGTGAAGCGAAGCTGACATTGTCCACGCGCACCACCAGCCCATCGGCCTCCGGCCAGGGCTGCGGGGCATCGCCGGCAATCTCCCAGGAGAGTTGAATAAACGGCGCGGCGGGATCGAACACACCGTTCCAGGCATTCATCTCCGAGAGGTCTATCGAATGCCGATAAAACGAACCCGCCACCGGCGGATAAACCCATTTCTCCAATCCGCCGTTGCGCTTGCGTTTCGCGTCGAAGGAAGCCACGCGCACGCGCACCGGCCGCGACTGGCTCGCCTGGAGGTCAAAGGAAAGCGTGAGCTTCGCGAGCGAGGTTTCCGCATTCGCCACCGCCAGCAGCGGTGTCCGCATTCCGGCGCTCCACGTCGTCTTCGCTGCACTCGCATCGACCGTCAGCACTGCCGCGCCCGAGCGCTCGCCGCGGAAGGTGTCGATGGTGCCGGTCTTTCCGATGGCCCCGTTGGCCTTCACCGTCTCGCTGGAAACGAAGGCCTCCATCAGTGGGGCAGGATCCGCGTTAAAGTCGAGCGCCAGCAGGTTGGCGGCGTCGGCGGTGTTTGCGAAGAGGCCGCCGATCGCGAAGAGCGCGAAGAGCCGGAGAGCGAGGGGGGTAGTCATAAAAGAAGGAGCAGGATCACGCGAGGGAGCTCCGGCGCGTTCGTGCACCTGCCTAGGGCAAGTTTTCGCGCTGCGCAATTCCGGTCAGCGGCTGCGACACGAGGACAGCAAAACGCCGGGAAATCGCGAAGACCTCCCGGCGTGTTTGTTTGAATCGTTGCTTACTTCACCAGCGCAAACTCGTACTTGCGCGGCTGCGGCTGATTCGCCGCGTAGATTTGCTTCTCGAAGTCCTTCGCCTGCGCGAGCAGCTCGGCGACTTTGGCTTTCTGCTCGGGATACCACTTGGCGAACTCCGCCTTCTTCGAGTCGAGCTGCGGGTCCTTGTCCGCCTCTGCTTTGGCGAGCGCGCGGCGCTTGCCCTTGAGCTGGGCGTACTGGTCGCGCAGCGGGTGGTAGGCGAGGTCGTTGCGTTGCTTGTTGAGCAGCGCGACTTTCAGTGCCTGCTGATACTGCGGCGTCTTGTCGTTGCCTTCGAGTTCGACGCCAAAGGCGAGCTGGCCATCGGTCCACTGCCCGACCGGCGCACCGTCGATCTTCAGCTCATATTTGCCGGGCTTCAGATTGCGTACGGTGACCTTCTCGTTGCCGAAGTGGTGGCCCATGTGAGTGAGCGTAGGTCCGTCGGCGACATCGGCGGGGAGCACCCACGGCAGCGCGTTGGCCGCGAGCGTGAAACTTACGCCGCTTTCGCTCTGCTGGAGGTCGGTGACGGTGCCGTTGGCGGCCGTGGCGGCGAACTTGCCCGCCTTGTCGGCGATTGTGACCTGAGAGACCTGACTGCGTGCCACGATGTTTTCGATCACGGCCACGGCCATCACGGTCTGGCCGACCGGTCCGGGATGCACGCCGTCGGGAATCATCGTCCAGTCGGCTTTCTTTTTGCGTTGCTCGTCGGTGATCGCGTTGAGCGGGGAATACATATCGACGAAGCCGAGCCCACGCACTTCGGCGACTTCGCGGAGCCAGGCGCCGTAGAGGGCGAGCACGCCGTTGTAGTAAGTGTTGCGCGGCTCATCGAGGCTCGCCTTCATCCGCTTCGCACGAGCGTCGAACATCGTCGGCGTCATCGGGATCGCGGTCGCACCGAGTGCGGAGATTTTATCCAGGATCGTGTTCATGCCGGCCTGGTAGGTGTCGAAGACAGCCTTGTCGAAATCCTTGTAGCTGCCGTCGTTCATGCCCAGCAGGATGGTGACGTACTTCGGTTTGTAAGGCGTCACATCTTCATCGAACCGCGTGAGCGCGTCTGAGGCGCGATCGCCGCCGACTCCCGCGTTGTGAAAGCTCAAATGCATCTTCGGGTAGCGCGTGTAGAAGTAGTCTTCGACGTATTGCGTGTAGAGGCACTGGTGGGTGATCGAGTCGCCGAGGAAGACGATCGAGTCGCCGTCCTTGAGGTCGAGTTTTTCGACGAGCGGCTTGAACTGGGAAGGCGCCGGCGCCGCGGGAGCTGCGGGCTTGTCCTGGGCGAAAGCAGACGCCGTGAGCAGCGCGAGCGTGGTGAATGACGTGGTGAGGAGGTGTTTCATGCTGGGAGTGTGGCGAGTGAACCGCGGGAGGTAGTGTCTCTTGGAGGAAATTGGAAACTCGTTCTTTGCCGCAATCATGGCCCGCCACGCAGGTTTGACTTGCCGCCCTGCGGCGCGCCCGCCAGAAAACGAGCAGGGAAAAATATCTATGCAGGGAAATATCGCACCGGACTACGTCGCCATCGGCTTTGAGAAAATCGACCGCGACCTCAAGTTTCTCATCGAATGCCTCGGCGAGGTTCTCACCGAGCTCGGCCTCGCCGACTTCGCGCGACATCTGCCGTGGTTCGGCGAAGTCGCGAAGCCGGACGAGATCGATCAGCTCCCGCCGCAGCTCGGGCTGGTCTACTCCATCGCCTTCCAGCTCCTCAACATGGTGGAGGAAAATACCGCCTCTGCGATGCGCGACCTGCGCGAGAGCAGCGAAGGGCTCACCGCCGAACGCGGCCTGTGGGGTGCGCAACTCGCGGCGCTGAAAGCCGCGGGCTTCACGGCGGAGGAAATCGCCGCGGGCTTCGGCCACGTGCGCGTGGAGCCGGTGCTCACCGCGCATCCCACGGAGGCGAAGCGCCTCTCCGTGCTCGACCAGCACCGCTCGCTCTTCGCGCTCATCGACGCTCGCGAGAGCGGCCACCAGTCGCCGAGCCATCTCGCGCAGCTTCGCGAGAAAACGAAATCCGCCCTCGAGCGCCTCTGGCGCAGCGGCGAAATCCTGCTCGAGAAGCCCACGCTCGCCGACGAACGCCGCAACATTCTCCACTACCTGCGCGACGTCTTTCCCACCGTGCTCCCCGAGCTCGACGCGCGTCTGCGCTACGCGTGGGAAGACGCCGGCTTCGATCCCGCGCTGCTCTCGGGCAAGCTGCCGCAGGTCCGCTTCGGCAACTGGGTCGGCGGCGACCGCGACGGCCACCCTGGCGTCACCGCCGAGGTCACCGCCGAGACGCTCGAACGCCTGCGCGCGAATGCGCTCGTCGTCATGCACCGCCAGCTCACCGCGCTCGCGCCGAAGGTGTGCCTTTCCTCCTGGATGCAGCCGCCGCCGGAAGCGCTGCTCGCCCGTCGCGCGGAGATCGCGGCGGACCTCGGCGACACCGGCCGACACATTCTTTCCCAAAATACCGCCGAGCCGTGGCGGCAGTTTGTCGAGCTGCTCGTCGCGCGGCTGCCCATCGAGATTGCGCCGCACCAGCTCGCGCAGATCCGCGAAGGAGGCGGACGTTATCAGCACGCCGAAGAACTCGCCGCCGACCTGCGCACGCTCCACGCATCGCTTACCGCCGTCGGTGCCGCGCGCCTCGCCGCGAGCGACGTGCAGCCGGTGATCCGCACACTCGAAGTCTTCGGCTTCCACCTCGCCGTCATCGACGTGCGGCAAAACTCCGCCTTCCACGTCAAAGCGCTCGCGCAACTCATGGGCGCCGCCGGCATCGACGGCAGCCAGTGGGAAGAGTGGAGCGAGACGGAGCGCCTGCGCTTCCTGGAAAAAGAGCTGAACTCCCCTCGCCCGTTCGTTCATACGAATGTCTCCGCCGGTGCCGAAGCCGACGCTGTGCTCCGCTGCTACCGCGTGCTCGCCAGCCACATCGCGCGCTGCGGTGCGGATGGCCTCGGCTCGCTCATCGTGAGCATGACGCGCCGGCTCTCCGACCTGCTCGTCGTTTACGTCCTCGCCCGCGAAGCCGGCCTCACGCGGATGCTCCCGGAAGGGCTTGTGTGCATGCTTCCCGTCGTGCCGCTCTTCGAAACGCTCGACGATCTCGAAGCCGGCTCCGGCATCCTCCAGGCCTTTCTCGAGCAGCCGATGACGCGGCGCTCGCTCGACTTCCTCTCGTGGAATTGGGGCCGCGAAAAGCTCCCGCTCACCCAGCAGGTCATGGTCGGGTACAGCGACAGCAACAAGGATTCCGGCATCTTCGCAAGCCAGTGGGGACTGCAAAAGGCGCAGTCCAATCTCGCCAAGCTCGGCCGCGACACCGGCGTTCGCATCCGCTTCTTCCACGGCCGCGGCGGCACAGTGAGCCGCGGTGCGGGGCCGACGCATCGGTTCCTCGACGCGCTGCCCGGCGGCTCGCTCTGCGGCGACATCCGCCTCACCGAGCAGGGCGAAACGATCGCGCAGAAATTTGGCAACCTGCCGACCGCCACCTTCAACCTCGAACTCCTCGTCGCCGGCGTCACCGCCACCACGCTGCGCCACGATCGCGTGGAACCCGCGCCGCCGCCGCTCGCGCCAGTGATGGAGAAACTCCTCCGCGCCAGCCAGGCCGGCTACCGGCGCCTGCTCGACACCGAGGATTTCCTCACCTTCTACCGCCAGGCGACGCCGATCGACGCGCTCGAACACAGCCGCATCGGCTCGCGCCCCTCGCGCCGCACCGGCAAGCCGAGCCTCGCCGACCTGCGCGCGATTCCGTGGGTCTTTAGCTGGAGCCAGTCGCGCTTCTACGTGCCGGGCTGGTTTGGCGCCGGCTCGGGTCTCGCCGCGCTCGCGGAAAATGAACTCGCCGAAATCCGCGAACAGCTCCGTAACTGGCCGTTCCTTCATTACGTTCTGACGAACATCGAATCGAGCATCGCCAGCACCGACCTCGACCTGATGAACGCCTACGCCGATCTCGTCGAAGATCCGGCGCTGCGCGAACGCTTCATGAAGCTGATCCTCGGCGAGTGGGAGCTGACTCAGGCGATGCTGGAAAAAATCCGAGGCCGCCCGATGACCGAGCGCCGCCCGCGCATGCTCAAGACGCTCCAGCTCCGCGCCGAAGCCTTGCGCGTCCTGCATCTCCAGGAAATCGCCATGCTCCGCCGCTGGCGGAAACTGCGCGCCGCCGGCGACGAAACCGCCGCCGAAGCGATGCTGCCCGACCTCCTCCTCTCGATCAACGCGATCGCCAGCGGCCTGCGCACCACGGGCTAACGTCCATGCAAACGGGACGCCTCGAAGCCTTCAGCGATGGCGTGATCGCCATCATCATCACCATCATGGTGCTGGAGTTGAAGGTGCCCCACGGCGCCGATCTCGCCGCGCTCGCGCCTCTATTGCCCGTCCTGCTCAGCTACGTGCTGAGCTTCATCTACGTGGGCATCTATTGGAACAATCACCATCACCTCTTCCAAGCCGCGGAGCGCGTGAACGGCGCGATTCTTTGGGCGAACCTGCACCTGCTCTTCTGGCTTTCGCTCATCCCATTCGTCACCGGTTGGATGGGTGAAAATCACTTCTCCGCGCTGCCCACCGCGCTCTATGGCGTGGTGCTGCTCATGGCTGCCGCTGCGTATTTGCTGCTGCAATGCACGATCATCTCCGAGCACGGCCGCGACTCGCGGATCGCCACCGCGCTGGGTCCGGATTGGAAAGGCAAGCTCTCGGCGGTGCTTTACCTCGCTGCGATCGGCCTCGCTTTCGTGAATCAGTGGCTGGCCGATGCGCTCTACGTGCTCGTCGCCGCGATCTGGTTTGTCCCCGACCGGCGACTCGCACAGGTCGTGGAACCCAGCCCAGGCCAGGACTGAGCGACCATCTCTGCGTCGCGCACCAGGCGCGCTCGACACTCGCCGCTTCCTCCTCTCCGCAAGCCGCGTCCAGTCTTCGCCAACCCACGGACAGCACAACCTGCCGCCCGCGTGCAAGGTGCGAGCGCAATCCCCAACTATGAAACGCAACGAACCCGTCTCCAAAATCATGAGCACCAATCTCGTCACCGTGCACCACGGCGACCCGGTCTCAAAAGTCCGGCAGCTCATCCGCGAGCATGGCGTCCATCACCTGCCGGTCGTCAGCGGGCAAAAGCTCGTCGGCATCATCAGCAATACCGACGTGCTGCGCGTCAGCTTCGGCGACACTTTCCAGACCGATGAACGCGCCGTCGATGCCACGCTCGATCACACCTTCACCATCGAGCAGCTCATGCAAAAAGACCCCGTCTCGGTGCGCGAAAATGCGCCGATCCGCGAAGCCGCGCACGCGCTCGTGCAAGGCAGCTTCCACTCCCTGCCCATCGTCAGCGATGGCCAGAAACTCGTCGGCCTCGTCACTTCCACGGACCTGATTCGCTACCTGCTCGAGCAGTTCTGAGTCGGACGACACCGTCGAGCGCGGGATCAACCGATGAGGTGGCCGCCGAAGGGGAACACGTCGCGCGCGGGATGGAAAACCGACGAGTAGCCCCCGCTGTATTTCACGACGAAGGTGCTATAGACGATGAGCAATAGGTTGGCGTCCGCGAGGCCGGTGCGGCTGAAGTTATCGGCGCCCGTGCCCAGGTTGACGGACACCGGCGCGGCGAAGATCGTCGGCGCGGCGGTGCCGGTGAGTGTCTCGAGGTTCAGCCCGTCATTGCCCTTGCCGGTGGCGAGCGCGAAGGCGCCGGTGAAGGTCGAGTCGTCGATGTTCACGGTGTCGTTGCCGCCACCCTGCGCGAGTTTGGTGGCGCCGACCATGTGCAGCTTGCGAAAGGTGAACACGTCATTGCCCCCGCCGGAGGTGATCGTGAGATTGTGTTCGACGATCAGACCGCCGCCGGTGCCGACCGCGCCCACGTCGATCGTTGCCGTGCCCGTGCCGGTGATGGTGAGATTGCCGTGGATGAGCGGCGGCAGCGACGTGCCGCGGCTGTCGAAGTGCGTGGTGGCCGCACCGGTGCCGTGCTTGAGCGCGACGCTGCCGAACACCTCCACATCCCACAAGCCGTCGGAGTTCACCGTGCCGTCGGCGTAGCTCACGACGACGTTGCCCAGAATGAGCGATCGCGTCGCGGTGTTGAACGTATTGAAGAAATTCGTGGAGCCACCGCCATGACCGTTCGCCACCGTCACATTGCCGCCCACATTCATGTCGCGCAGCACGGTCTCGTCGGCGCCAGTCCCATTCACGATGCTGACGTTGCCGCGAATGGTGGAGCTGCCAGCGGAGGCGCGAGAGAGCATGGTCTGCGTGTCTCCGTCGCCATTGGCGATGGCGAGCGCACCGAGCACGCTGGTGTTCACGAGGTTGGTGGCGTCCGTGCCGACGGGGTTTTTGCCGTTCTTGATGGTGAAGTTTTTCCCCACGGTGAGATCGCGCGCATCGAGTGCATTGGCGCCATTGCCGCCATCGACGAAGACGCTGCCCTTCACGGAGATGCCGCCGACGGCGTTATTGAATGTCAGCGAGTCGTCGCCCTCGAGCAGCTTGATCACGATGTCCGTCACGCCGGTCGAGGTGGTGAAGTTCGCGCCGCCATTGACGGTCCCGCCGACACCGCCCGCGGTGAGCAAAAACTTCGTCGCATCCCCCGCCACCGCGTCGATGATGAGCGAGTCGGCGTCGGCGGAACCGGTGACTAAAAGCGTCTGCCCCACCACGGTGGCGATGAGATTGGCGGGGGCGATGCGGGATTCGAGGAGTTCGATCATGGATTCAGTCGGTGGGTGCGGTGGGTGGCGGAAAGGGTTTGGTGCGCGGCGTTACACTTCGAAGACGTGGATTTCGAAGCCGTCGCCGGTGTTGGCACCCGTCAGTCCGGCACCGATCGGCTGCGCTCTGCTCGTGATGAAGACGTCATTCGCGACGCCTGACCTGAGCGGAAGCGTGACGCTGCCGAGCTTGAAGGAAACGATCTCCTGCGCGCCGAAGCCGGAGGTGTCGGTGGTGATGCCGGGCGTACCGAAGACCCCGCCTTTGATCACGATGCTGGCGATCTTGGAAGTGAGCGCGTTGCTATCCTTCACCGGACCGGACCCGAAGTCCTGCCCGCCGAGCAGTTCGATGTCATCCACGGTGCCATACCTGCTGTCTCCGCCGGGATTGATGCCTGCGAGCAGATTGCTCGCGACCCAATCGCCACCCACGCTCACCTTGCCGATCTGCGCGTCGGCATTCAGCCCGCGGAAAATCAGGCTGTAGCCGGCGAAGATGTTGGTGCTTTCCACGCGTCCGCCGACGGTGATGCTGCCGATGGCGAGATCGGCGGCGGCGCCGGGCACCGCCTGACCGCGGGCGATGATTGCGACGGGATTGACCGCGTTGCCGATCAGGCTGCCCTTCACCGTGATCGAGCCGATGGAATCCTCCGCGCCGATGAAGCCGCTCTGCGTCAGCGTATTCGCCGTCACTTTCTGACCGGCCACGATCGAGCCGCCGACGGTCACGCTGGCCAGCGACTTCGCCACGATCGCGCCGCTCTGGAGCACGTCGTAGCCATAGGCATTCGCTCCGCGAATGTCGCCGCCGATCGTGACCGGCCCGAGCGCTCCGGAGGAGCTGATCACCCCGCTCACTTTCCCCGGTCCTCCGAGCAGCGAGCCGCCGACCGAGACACTGCCGAAGTTTATACTGACCTGGCCGCTGTAATCGCCACTGCCGCCGACGATGCTGCCCCGGATCTTAATGCTGCCGGTGGTGAGAAAATCGAGGCTGCCACTGGCCCGCCCTTCGTTGCCGCCATTGGTGCCGAGGTCGGAATCCGCGCCGCCGACCAGGGAGCCGCCGATACTCACGCTGCCCACTTTGGAGCTCTGCAGATGTCCGGAGAAGGGCGCGTCCACGCCGCCGCGGACGTCTCCGCCGATGACGATGTCGCCGAAGCGTCCGGCTTGGAGATCAGCGCCATGGTCGGCAAATTTTCCGGCGAAGATCGAACCGCGCACGTTCAGCTTCGCGAGCGTGCCGCCCACGGAGACATCTCCGGATCTGAAGCCCTCGCTCGAAATATTCCCGCCCACGGTCAGCGAGCCGAGATCACCCGCGATGATCACACTCCCGGAGCCGGGATCATTGCCGCCGAGGATCGAGCCGAGGATGGTGATGCTGCCGTTGATCGCTCCAGCGGTGCTCTCGATCGCGCCGGCGAAGTTCATCGTCATCACGCCCGAGAGACTCGCGCCGACGAGGCTGCCTTTCACGAGCACCTTGCCAAACGAACCCGCCTGCAAACGCCCCGAGTGATTGCCGCCACCGGCGATGATCGAGCCGCCGATCGTCGCGCTCTCGATGCGGGCACCCGTGAAGATTTGCCCCGAGCCATTTCCGGTGCCCTCGATGTTGTGCGTCACGTTGAGCTTTCCGATCCCGCCGGTGGCGGAAATGAAACCGCTGAATGAATTGTCTCCGCCGATCAACGAGCCGCCGATCGCGAGGCTGCCGATCTTTCCATCCGCCGCCGTCATCCCGCCGGTCACGATGAGGGACGTGCCCTTCACGTCTCCACGCGACTTAAAGCTCCCGAGTCCGCCGGTGATCGTGCTGCCGAGGCTCGGCATGACGCCGCTCTGCGTGTCGGTGCCGTAGCGGCCCATCGTGCCGACCGAGAGCGATTTCACGCCCGCGGTTTTCGTCGTCGCATCGCCTGCGACGATTCGCCCGAGATCGCCGCTGATCGTGATATTTCCGAGATCGATGCTGGTTCCGCCATCCGTGCTCGTCGCGTCGATGTAGCCCACATTCACCAAGCCATCCCCACCTTCCAGCCCACGCTTCGCCGTCACGGTCAAGTCCGTGCCGGCAAAGACGTCTGGTTTCAGACTGAAATCGACGCGCTGCAGTTCCTCGCCGTTGGCCACGCCCTCGGAACTCCGCACGAGGATGTCGATGAGCTGGGTGTCCGTCCCCTTGCTCGTCTTGATCGTGACGATGTCGCCGTCCACGTCGATGTAGGTGAAGACGGCGGCGGGTGCGATGCGGGCTTCGAGCGGTTCGATGGCGGAGGTGAAGGGCGTGGACATGGCAGTGGATTGGTTGGTGGTCGCGCAAAGCAACGCGGAGCGCGAAGCCTGCAATCAATTGCAGCCGCACAAAAACCACCGCGCCCGTCGCACCATCGCAGGCTCAGCCAAAAGAAGCCCGCCCTTTCTGCATTTCCCTTGGAAGCAATCCGTGCGGTCGAGCGAGATCACCGTTGCACCGAGCGCTTCGATGCCGACTTCCGCGAAACCTTCTGACGCGGCGGCGCGGGTTATTTCCCCACACCGAAGAGCGTGCGGAACCGCGCCGCAGAGCGCGGGAAGCGAGTGCCTTCCTCTTTCCCCGAGCCGCTCACGCCGGGCGAGAGCTGGTGGCCGTGGTCGCTCTCGTTGATGTCGAAATAGCAGTGGAACGCGACGCCATTCGCCGGCTCGTGGATGAACGCCTGCATCTGCTCGATGAAATGTGGATCGTCCAGTCCGCCGTGCTGATGCGTGGACCACACGAGGCCCCACTCGGGAAACGCGAGCGGCTTGCCGTGGTCCTTCGCGAATTTCGTCCAGAAGGCCAGCCCGCGCGGACTGTTCACGATCCATTCGTCCCAGACCTTGCGCTGCCGCCGCTCGATCTCCGCCGCGCTCGCCTCCGCCGGCCACGGATACGTGTCCGCGTTCCACGTCTCGTCATAAACATCCACGCCGACGTAATCCACGAACGCATCGCCCGGCCAGGCTTCGTCGGCGGGAAACTGCTGATCACCGAGCGTCGGGTTCCAGCAAAACTTCAGCCCCTCCGCGCCCGGCACCCCGCGCATCGTCGTCACGATCAGCCGCCAGTATTCGGCGAACGCCTTCGTCTTTCCCTTCGCCCGCCACGCATACCAATCGCCGTTAAATTCCCAGCCCGGCCGTAGGATCGTGTCGGCCAGCCCGTAGCGCACGAGATTCTCCGCGAGATCCTTGAAGTGCTGATCGTATTCGCCCGCCGCGCCGCGCTCCAGTGACACCGGCTCGCGCAGACCCTTGCTTCCTTGCGTCGGCCCGCCGCCATCCACCGGCCCCGCGAGCAGCGGGATGGAAAGCACGAACCGCCGGCCCGGCTTCGCCTTCACCCACTTCGACCAAGTCTCCAGCCACCACGTCGGCCAGCCCACATTGTCCCACGATTCCCCGCCCACGAAGTCCAACCCCCACACCACATCGCGCCCGAGCCACGCGGCGAACGCGTCTACGCCCATCGTCCCATTTGCCCAGTGATACGTGCCGAGCGCCGGCTCCTCCGCCTGCGCCGACTCGAACGCGCACACGAAGAAAAGTGCGATTGAAAGAACGAAACGGAAACAACGTGGAGGCAAAGGAAGGCACATGGGAAGTCGGACGATCATTCGCATTTAAGCCACCACCGCAATTCGGGAAGGACACGACGCAGCGACGCTTCGCCCTGATTTTGAAATAGAGGTGCGGAAGAAGCCGCCGTGAGTCGACACTTGAGTTCCCGACGCGCGCGGCCGCACTCAACGTGACTCGTGGGTTATTTCCAAGGCTCGGACCAGACCCAATCCAAAGCCTTGAACGCACCCGCAGCGGGACCACTCGCGAGAACCGCGCTGCCGCCATCGTCGCGGCCATTGGCGCCGACCGAGTAGAGCAGAAACTTGTCCGCCTCCACCCGCCGGTAGCGCACCGGCGCGCCGTCGATGATATCCGCGGGAATGGCGCCGATGAATGCAGGCACCAATTCTCCCAACGAATCCGGGTATGCACCGCGTGCAATCCTGAAACGCGCGAGCGCCATGGCCACCCGCGTTTCCCGCAGCGCCATCTCCCGCACCGCGTATTGTTTCCCGAACATGTCCGTCATGGAGGAAAGGGTGATCTTCGACGCCGGATCATCGGGCGGCGGGCGATCGAAAGCGCGATCGAACCCGGCTTGAAACTGGTTGAGGCGGTGATCCAGGACGCGATTCTCGAGCACGAGCCGGCGCCACTGGTCACCGCAGGCTAGCGACCACCAGAGCCGCCAGCCTTGCGGGAGTTCCTCGGTGACGTCCATCGACTCGACCTGCGCGACCTGCTCTGCGAGTGGCAGGCGGCCCCGAGCGATCGAAGCATCATTGACGAACCCGCGTTCGGAGGAAAATGCTCGCCGGGCATCGGCCGCGAGATCGATCTCCCCGAGAAAGCTTTCAATCTGCCGCAGATCGTCCTCCCGCCAAAGTTCTCCGGCAAGACCGAGGTCAATCGACCGCATGAGCACATGAAGCACCGTCAGCCGCCCGAGGGCGGAAATCATCGTCGGCTCGTCGATCATGGCTCGGTAAAGGCGCAACCCGTCAACGATGTCTTCGCGGGCGGCGGAGACTTCACCCACCGCAAGCGATGCGTCACTGCGCAGCGCGAGCACAGCCGCGACGTCCATAGCGACCATGAGCTGCGGAAACGCGGTCTGCGGCGGCGGCAGAGCGCTTTGGAGAAAGCGATTCCGCGGCCGCGAGCGGGCGGCGCGCAATTCATCAAGCGGCGCCCGGAATCGCTCCAGCCCCAGCAGCACAGCGCGTCCAGCTTCCGGTGGCAGGCCTTCCGCCTTCAGCCAGCCAGCCTCGATCATGGCGCTCTTCGCCGCCTCAATCCGTTCAGCCAATGCTGCTCTCGGATTCGGTTTTTTGGGCTGCGGCAATTTGAGAGGCCGCTTGTGAACCGCCTGATCGGCCGGTTCCGAACCGGCCCGTTCGAAAATCGTGCCGACCGCGTAGTTTTCCTCCGGCGCGACCACCGGTGGCGCAAAGTCGAGAAGAGTCATCTTTACCCCGCGAGCGAGAGCTTCGGCGCGATAGCGATCCCACTCCCGGCGGCCCTGCCATCGATCGAAACTCAGCCACGCGCTGACGATGCCACTAATGATGGCCAGCAATACAGCCATCCTTACAAACCATCGCCAGGCCCGTTTCACGAAGGTGGCTCGTTAAGGCCGCCGCTCCTTGATCGCGGCGAGGGTGTCGGCGATGAAGTCGGCGCGCGTCTTGGCCCCGACGTTGCCTTTGCGGTGGATGCGGACGCTGACGTTGCCGGCTTCGAGGTCGCGGTGGCCGATGACCAGCATCGTGTGGACTTTCATCTGCTCGGCGTTGGCGATCTTCGCTTTGATCGGGTCGCTGCTGCCGTCGAGCGTGGCGCGGATGCCGTGGCTGCGCAGTTCGGCCTGAATGGATTTCGCGTAGTCCACGAGCGGGGCTTCGTCGCCGATGGGCAGGACGCGGACCTGCTCGGGACTGAGCCAGAGCGGGAAGTTACCGGCGTAGTGTTCGATCAGAAAGCCGATGAAGCGCTCGTGCGTGCCGAGCGGGGCGCGGTGGATGCAGAGCGGGGTTTTGCTCGTGTTGTCCTTGTCTTTGTAAGTCAGGCCGAAGCGCGCGGGCACGGCGAAGTCCACTTGATTGGTGGCGAGGGTGAATTCCTTGCCGATGACGTTCCAGATCTGGATGTCGATCTTCGGGCCGTAGAAGGCGGCTTCGTTGGGCACTTCGATGTAGGGCGCACCGCTGGCGATGAGGACGTCGCGGACCATCTTCTCGGTCTTGAGCCAGAGTTCGCTTTGATCGACGTACTTCTTGCCGAGTTCCGCCGGGCTGTGGGTGCTGAAGCGGAACTGGTAGCGATCGACGCCGAAGATCTTGAAGTATTTGAGATACATCTGGTTCACGGCCTCGAACTCGGCGGCGAACTGCTCCTCGGTGCAGTAGATGTGGGCGTCGTTCATCTGCATGGCGCGAACGCGCATCAGGCCGAAGAGTTCGCCGCTCTGCTCGTAGCGGTAGCAGGTGCCATATTCGGCGAGGCGCAAAGGCAGGTCGCGATAACTCCGCGGCACCGCTCCGAAGAGCTTGTGGTGATGCGGGCAGTTCATGGCTTTGAGGTAGTAGCGGTCGCCCGTCGGGAGCATTGAGCGCTTCCAGTTCATCGCCGTTTGTGAAGCGAAGAACCTTTTCCAGTTTTCTCGGATGTCGACGGGAAGCTCGTGGAGGAAAGCCTCGGGATTCGCTTCATACCGGTCAGCGGCATCAAACATCGCCTCCTCAGTTGGAAAATGTCGTCCCATTAACTCGAGGAAGTTGCTATTCTGATTCCCGATATCTCCTTCAAGCTTGTCGAGCTTGCCTCGGATTCCTCCTTCAACCTTTAACTCCATCGGCGGGAACATCGACTCCGCGTAGTAAGGCAAGTGCCCACTAGTTAGATACATGTTCTCCCGAGCTAAATGTGGAGTCCTAACTCGATCATAGCCGCCGGCGAACTCGGTTTCTTTAGCTAACTTCTCCAACTCCTCGATCAACACCGTGCCGCGCGGGAGCCAGAGCGGGAGGCCGGGACCGACGTCGTCGTCGAAGCAGAAGAGTTCCAGCTCCTTGCCGAGCTTGCGGTGGTCGCGCTTCTTCGCCTCCTCCAGCATGGTGAAGTAAGCTTCTAACTCAGTCTTGTTCTTAAAGGCCGTGCCGTAGATGCGCTGGAGCTGCGGATTCTTTTCGTCGCCCTTGTAGTAGGCGCTGGCCACGTGCGTGAGCCGGAAGGCGCCGACGTTCCCCGTGCGCATGACGTGCGGCCCGGCGCAGAGGTCGATGAAGTCGCCATTCTTGTAGAGTGAGATTTGCTCGTGCTCGGGGATGCCGGAGATGATGTCCAACTTGAACTTGCTCGGCTGTCCCGGCCGCTCGGTGAGTCCGCCAAGCCGGCCGCTGGTGGCCATCTCCAGCGCCTCGGTGCGCGTGACCTCGATGCGCTCGAACGGATGGTTCGCCTTGGTCTCGCGCTTCATCTCTTCCTCGATGCGCGCGAAGTCCTCAGGCGTGATGCGGTAGGGGAGCTCGAGGTCGTAGTAAAAGCCATTGTCCACCGGCGGACCGGCGGCGAACTGCGCCTCGGGGAAGAGCTTGAGAATCGCGGTGGCGAGCACATGCGCGGCGCTGTGGCGGATGCGTTCGAGTTCCGTCATTTTCTGACGCTCTTCGGGAGTTTTACGATCTTCGGACATAAAGGTGGGGCCGGGAGACTAGGATGGCTGCGGCTCCGCGACAAGCTGGCGTCACTCGAGTCGTTCACCGCCGGCGCGGCTCGCGATTCGTGCAGGTTGGGCCTGGCTACCGCGCCAGCACCTCGACCAATCCCGTGTGCCCATCGCCGGGGTAGGAGCCGCCGCCGGCCTTCGCGGCTGGCTGGAGGATGCCGTTGAAGGTCCGCGCCTTTGCCCCCACGGGCTGGACGAATTTTCCGGTGAATAATCCGGTCTTCGCCGTGATCTTCATCGTCGTGCCGTCCGGCGTTTCGAAGGTCACGACGTTGTCCGTGCCGATGGTGATGTTTCGCTCCACCGGGGAGCTGAAGATTTCCCCGCCGGTCAGGCGGAGCTTGCCGAGGCCATTCGGGAGATCGAGCGCGCGGGTGCCGGTCGCGGGTGGCAGGTAGCGCGAGCCGTGAGCGCCGAGCTGCGCGGCTGACAGCGTGGGGCGGAACCACTCGAGGGTGCCATCCACGCCGCTCGTGGCCAGCGTTTGGAAAGTCATGATGCCGCCGACGGAGCCCGCGTTTTTGTAGAGCCGCGTGAAGAGCGGCAGCGTGTTGTCCGCGTTCAGCCCGCCCGTCGCCGTGAGCGGCGAGGCATCGGGCAGCTTGCCCGCGAGGCGCGCGCCGCCGGTCGCGGTCAGGGTGAGCTGGCCGTAGCCGCGGCCGAGGGC
>JBAVML010000617.1:0-1836 GCA_049690035.1 Chthoniobacteraceae bacterium | reverse complement strand
GAAGAGCAGGAGGCCGGTGACGGCGACGGTCCATTTTCGACCGATGGAAGAGGAAAAGAAGGAGGTGATGGCGTTCAAATCAGGAGATGGAATGTGCGGGAGAATGGGCGACGGCGGAACCGTGGGAGCTTATGCGTCAGGGAAATCCTCCGGGCTCATCCCCAGCGCAACGATGGAGCACGCGACGATCGCGCGCAGATGAAGATCCGCCGCCGCTTCGATGAGATCATCGCTTTCCGAACCAGGATTGAGCCACAGCTCACGAGGTTCGATTGCGGCGATGTCGGGCAGCAGCTTCAAGCCGATGGCTGGCGGAACGTAGAGGCTCACAAAATCGACATGCTCGGGGATGTCATTCAGCGAAGGATACGTCTTCAGCCCTTCGATGGTTGCCTCCTTTGGATTGATGGGGAAAACCGCGTAACCGCTCTCGACATACGCACGCACCGCCTTGTTCCCGTATTTGCGCCGGTCTTGGGACGCGCCGATAACTGCAACGGAGAGGTCTGGCATGGAGGTAGGCAGAAGTTCCTAGTGGCCCTCCGCCTTGTCTGCAAAGCCGAATTCGCAGGAGGGTCGAAGAAACGCAAGATCGGCGTAGTCCCGGCGGGTGATCGGTTGATACATTTCATTGAAAGAAGACGACTCTGACTTTGCTCCAGCCGGTCTTCTTCGTGCAGTCCTCCGTTCCCCAAAATGCCCGCTCCATCGCCCGCTTTTTTCGTCCGTTCATCCGCGGTTGCGATAGCCGCCCTAATCGCCTGCGCTGGTTTTTTCTCGAGGGAGGGGCAGGGGGCTCCTCCGGCGAAAAAGGACGGTTCGCCCCCGTCGCCGAGCCGCGGCAGCGCCGCTCTGGCGTCGTTGGAAAAAGGCACTCTGGCCGAGCGGCAGAAGGCGCTCGCGAAACTGGCCACGCAGCCTGGACCCGAAGCAGACCGCATTCTCCTCGCGCTTTTCGATCGTTACCGCGATCGGGAATTGCCACCCGGACTGTGGCTCGACTTCTTTGAAGCGGCGGCCAAGCGCGACAATGCTGAACTAAAAGCGCGTCTGGCTGAGCGCGAGGCGGAGTCGGAAAAATCCCGCGACGCCGTGAGCCGCTATCGCGAGTGCCTCGAAGGCGGCAACGCCGCGGCGGGTCGCGTGCTTTTCACCGAACGGCCAGAGGCTGGCTGCATCCGCTGTCACCGCGTGAGTGGCAAGGGCGCCGAGATCGGCCCGGACCTGACGGCGCTCCGGCAGGTCACCGATCGCGTCTTCATTCTCGAATCGATCATCGATCCGAACACCGTCATCACCTCGGGATATCCCAATGTGCTTTTGAAACTGAAAAGCGGTGAGTTGCTCACGGGTATCGTCGGCTTCGAGAGCGATGCGGACCTGCTGCTCACCTCGGTCGTGGATGGCAAAAAGCGAAGGCTGAAGATCGAGGAGATCGAGGAAAGAACACCGCTGCCGAGTGCGATGCCGCCGGGATTTGGGGTCACGCTCGGAAAACGCGCGATCCGCGATCTCGTCGAGTTTCTCGCGACGGTGGAGTAGATTCGCGCGCGAGGAATGACCGCGGATGAGTCGCGGCTCGGACTGCCTATGCCGAGTGCGAAAGGAAGTAACCGACGATACTAGCGACGCCGAGAGCGAGGAGGAAGCCAATGAGAGCCCAGAGGTAAGGATTCATGGGAAGGTGAGTGGGAATTGGCGGCACATTATCCGCACGGCATTTTCCCCGCCCCACGCCGATTGGCGGACATTGTGCAAAATTTGGCGTCCGGTTATTCGCGACCCCAGCGCGTTCCCGGACCGCCAGCTCGGAGGGACGCGCGCCCTCAATTTATC